>NZ_JBFTNV010000002.1:0-326622 GCF_056397645.1 Rhizobium sp. 05L429
TGTCTGCGCCGCCGAGACACTCGAAAAGAAACGCCAGCCGCTGATCTATCGCATTCACGATGGACCGACGCTCGCCAAGCAGGAAATCCTGCGCGAATTCCTCGCCACGCTCGGCATCTCGCTTGCCAAAGGCGGCAATATGCGGGCCAACAATTTCAACGGCATTCTCGCCAAGGCGGACGGCACGGCGCATCAGACCATGGTCAACGAGATGGTGTTGCGGTCGCAGAGCCAGGCAATCTACAGTCCTGAAAACATCGGCCATTTCGGCCTGAACCTGATGAAGTACGCACACTTCACCTCGCCGATCCGCCGTTATGCCGACCTCATCGTGCATCGCGCGCTGGTCGGCTCGCTCGGCTTCGGCGAAGGCGGCATCACGCCGGATGAAGAGGCAACACTCGACGATATCGCCGCCGAAATCTCGACCTTCGAGCGACGCGCCATGGCCGCCGAGCGCGAGACAGTCGACCGTCTCATTGCCCATCATCTTGCCGGCCGTATCGGCCAGGAATTCGAAGGGCGCGTTTCGGGTGTCACCAAATCCGGCCTGTTTATCATGCTGCCGGACTATGGCGCTGATGGTTTCATCCCTATATCTACGCTCGGCACCGACTACTTCATCTATGACGAGGCTCATCAGGCCCTAAGCGGTGAAAAAACCGGCCTTGGCTATCGTCTCGGCGATAATGTGACGGTGCGGCTGGCAGAGGCGATACCGCTTGCAGGCGCCCTGCGTTTTGAAATGCTGAGCGAGGGACGCAACATGCCGACGGCGGTGCGCTCCTTCCACAAGGCCGGACGACGCGATGCAAATCGCGCACGCAAGAAGGTCGGAACAAGGCCGCCGCGCGGGCGGCGCTAGTTCCGGAAAGGAAAGACCTATGAGCACACCGACAGACGAGGTCGTCCGCTACGGGGATACGCCCGATGCAGAGCGCCCGCTCGGACGCTCCATCATGCGCGGCATGCTCAACCGCTGTCCGGCCTGCGGCGTCGGCAAGCTGTTCAGAGCCTTCCTCAAACCCGTCGATCATTGCGCCGCCTGCGGCGAGGCTATGTACCACCAGCGCGCCGACGACCTGCCGCCTTATCTTGTCATCTTCGTGATCGGCCACGTCGTGATCGGTGGCTTCATGCTGACGGACATGGCCTTCGTGCTACCGGTCTGGGCACATCTCGCCATCTGGGCGCCGATCACCATCATCACCGCACTCGTCTCGATCCAGCCGATCAAGGGCGGCGTCATAGGCCTGCAGTGGGCGCTGAGGATGCATGGTTTCGGCGGCGGCGACGACGAACATGATGAATACGACATACCCGGCCGGCAAGCTTGAACACCTTCACCTTACAGACATATTTCGCGTGTAGTGGCAGCGACCTAAGCGCCACGGCCTGTAGCCGACTATCTGCAGCAGATCGAAGCGGTAATCATTTCTTGTGCGGGGAAGGCTTACACTCCAGGAATTGCCGACGAACGCCCGAAATATTATGAACCCTGCCCGTCACTCGGATTTGGCATGTCTATGTCTTTCTATGTGACACCAGACGGACGATTCGTCCGCGTACTTCTCTAAGGATGGATAAATGTCTCAGCCGAGAAACGGCACACCGGGCGATGTCGAGGAAATCCATTGGCCTTCTCTGGTGGCAGCCGTCTCGTCCATTTCCGCCGTTGGCATCGCGATCGGCCTGGGACTTCCTCTTCTGAGCATCATTCTCGAAAAGCGCGGCATCTCCTCCACCCTTATCGGTCTCAATACGGCCATGGCCGGCGTAGCAGCGATGGTAGCAGCGCCGATCACCACCAAGCTGGCGCATAAATACGGGGTGGCGCCCACCATGCTGTGGGCGGTGCTGATCTCGGCATTCAGCGCGCTCGGCTTCTACTACGCGCAGGACTTCTGGATGTGGTTTCCGCTGCGCTTCGCCTTCCACGGCGCCACGACCACACTCTTCATCCTCTCTGAATTCTGGATCAACGCGGCCTCGCCACCTTCCAAACGCGGCTTCGTGCTCGGCATCTACGCGACCGTCCTTTCACTCGGTTTTGCAGCCGGCCCGCTGATCTTCTCGCTGCTCGGCAGCGACGGCATCCTGCCCTTCCTGGTCGGTGCCTTTGCGATCCTCTTGGCTGCGATCCCGATTTTCATCGCCCGACATGAAAGCCCTGTCCTGGACGAGAAGCCGGAGCTGCATTTCATGCGCTACGTCTTCCTGGTGCCGACCGCGACCGCAGCCGTCTTCATTTTCGGTGCGGTCGAAGCCGGCGGCCTCTCGCTCTTTCCGATCTTCGCGGTGCGTGCACATTTCACGGAATCGCAGGCGGCCCTGCTGCTCACCATGATGGGTGTCGGCAACGTCATCTTCCAGATCCCGCTCGGGTTGCTTTCGGACCGCATCAAGGACAAGCGTCCCCTGCTCGTTCTGATGGCGTTCACCGGTTTCATCGGCACGATGATGCTGCCGATCCTCGTCGATAACTGGCTTCTCATGGCCGGGCTTCTGGTTTTCTGGGGCGGTTGCGTCTCCGGTCTCTACACAGTCGGACTCAGCCATCTCGGCTCGCGACTGACAGGCTCGGACCTTGCGGCAGCCAATGCGGCCTTCGTTTTCTGTTATGCGGTCGGCACCGTTGCCGGTCCGCAGGCGATCGGCGCGGCCATCGATGTTGCCGGAAACAACGGTTTTGCCTGGGCAATTGCCTGCTTCTTCGGGCTTTATGCCCTGCTCGCCGGCATAAGACTGCTTTTCCTCGGAAAGCGGGCTTGACTTTTCGGGCTAGATTCGTAGTTTCGCGCCAGAATTTGCCGTGGAGCCTATCCGGCTTTCCACGGCTTTCATTTTCTTAAAGGCAGGACGACCATGGCCAAGGCTACCACTATCAAGATCAAGCTTCTGTCGACGGCCGACACTGGTTTCTTCTACGTCACGACGAAGAACAGCCGTACGATGACGGACAAGATGACGAAGACCAAGTACGACCCGGTTGCTAAGAAGCATGTCGAGTTCAAGGAAACCAAGATCAAGTAATTTACCTGATCTCACGGTTTTTTCAAAAAAGCGCGCGCCCTCGGGTTGCGCGCTTTTTGTTTGTACTGGGCTCGCATGAGGCAATGTTAGCGCAAACAAGAAAAACGCCGCCCTTCCATCTTCGGGAAGTGACGGCGTTTTTACGAAAAGGGGGTCGGCCAGCATGCAAAACGGCACGAGGAACCGTTTAAATTGCGTACCAGCCGACCGACCCCACGACCCAGGAGATGCGGCGGACCTGAGCATCATGGGGTATCGACGGCTCCTCCATGGGAGCGTTTTCTGTTCTAAGTCGATAATTTGCGCAAAAATGAAAGAAAATCAACAAATTCTTAATGGTAAAATTTCAAGGCATGATTCTATGGTTAAAAGTCCAGTTTTGGTACATGTAAAGAAACATCCAGTTCTCTTTTACCAAAAGGACAATATTTGCCCCTGCCAAGAATTCGATAAATATATCACAATAACACGGTCGCCCCTACCCTTACGTAAGGCGCCGGCGTTACGTGTTCCGAAATACGACTTACGCGGACAAGCTGTCCATGAGGTGGTTATAGTTCGCTCTTCTTTCTTCATTCATTGCCTCTATCTTTCGGGCGCAGGCGAGGTACGTCATCGGAAGAAACAGGCTTTAAAGTTCATTTTTTCGCTATCGGCTTGAAAAGCAAGCCTCCTCGTTGCAGCCATCAACATTAAATATTCGTAAGGTCCAGCTACCCCCAGTGGATAATCGAAAGCGACGCGTTACGGAGCGCCGTATCGTCAGGCGGCTGAGGCCACGACGCGGTTGCGCCCGGTGTTCTTCGCCTCATAGAGCGCAAGGTCTGCCTGCTTCATGAGCTGGTCGGGCGTTATGACCGAGGCGATACGCGAGGATATGCCGAAAGAGGCCGTAATACTCAGCGTTTCGCCCGACGACCTCAGCAGGAACGGCGTGCTTTCGATCGCCGCGCGCAGCCGCTCGGCAACGGCCGCGGCGACTTCCGGCGAGGTGTCCGGCATGACAACGACAAATTCCTCCCCGCCATAACGGCAGGCGAGATCAGCGCCACGAACGGTCGAGCGCACGCGGTTTGCAAATTCCTTCAGCACCTGGTCGCCACCGTCATGGCCATAGGTATCGTTGACGTGCTTGAACCTGTCGATATCGGTGATCAGCACCGAGAGCGGCCGGCCGCGGGCCATCGAACGGTTGAAGAGCACGTTGAGATGGTTGTCGAGATAACGGCGGTTGTTGAGGCCGGTCAGCGGATCGGTGACGGCGAGCTCGATCGTCTGCTTGACGCTGGCGCGCAGGCGGTCGTTGTAGCGCTTGCGGCGGATCTGCGTCAGGCTGCGGGCGACCAGCTCGTTCGGATCGACGGGGCGGACGATATAGTCGTTAACGCCGAGATCGAGCGCGCGGATCACCATTTCATCGGAGCCCTGCTCCGTGATGATCAGGATCGGCAGGAAACGGGTCCGCTCCAGCGAGCGAAATTGCGAGCAGAGTCGCAGCGGGTCGTAGTCATCGAAATTGGCGTTGACGATGACAAGTTCGAAGGCGCTCTCGGCCGCTTCGAAAAGGGCAGCCTGCGGATCGGAAATGGCGACAACATCGGCGACGGGCTTCAGCGCCCTGATAATGCGTTCCTGCGAGTTGGCGCGGCTGTCGACCAATAATATCTGTCCCGCCTCGTCGTAGCGACCGTCGCCGGCTCGCATCAGTTCATCCAAGCCCATCGTATGGGCCGTCTCGGCGCGCATACGAAGTTCGTCGCTCAACGTCTTCAGGCGCAGCAGGCTCTTCACCCGGGAGATCAGCTGCAGGTCGTTGACCGGCTTGGTCAGGAAGTCGTCGGCGCCGACCTTCAGGCCACGCACACGGTCGGCCGGCTGGTCCAGCGCGGTGACCATGACGACGGGAATATGGGCAGTCTTCGGATTGGCCTTCAGCCGCTCGCAGACTTCGAAGCCGTCGATGCCGGGCATCATGATGTCGAGCAGGATGAGATCGACCTGGTTGCGGTCGCAGATCGCCAGCGCCTCGTGGCCGTCGGCTGCGGTCAGTACGTCGAAATATTCGGCCAGCAGCCGCGCTTCGAGCAGCTTCACATTCGCCGGAATATCGTCAACCACCAGTATTCGCGCAGTCATGAATCTTTTCCGATGCCTCAGGCGTCGCCCAAATAAGTTTTGATCGTTTCAATGAATTTTGGAACGGAGATCGGCTTTGAGACATAGGCCTCACAGCCGCCCTGACGAATCCGTTCCTCGTCGCCCTTCATGGCGAATGCGGTGACGGCAATGACCGGGATCACGTGGAGTTCGTCGTCTTCCTTCAGCCATTTTGTCACTTCAAGACCGGACACTTCCGGAAGCTGAATATCCATAAGAATAAGATCAGGGCGATGTTTGCGAGCAAGATCAAGCGCTTCCATGCCATTACGGGTCTGTATCGTGGTATAGCCCGAGGCCTCGATGAGGTCGCGAAAGAGCTTCATGTTGAGCTCGTTATCTTCTACAATCATCACCTGTTTGGGCATGACAAGCTGTCCTTACGTCCGTTCTTGAAGCCAGATGTCTCTTGAAAAGACATTAGCTGACAAATGGCTCCATGAAACCGATAGCGCAAACTACCGGTATTTGGTTGAAAAAAAGGTAACTTGACCGCCGCAATGCAAAGCAACTTCAAGACTTCGAAACAACTTGCGGCGGCAGCCGCTCCGCAAGAAACGGCCATTGCCGTGCTCGGCTGGCTGGCGAACGACCCAGATCTCTTCGGCCGCTTCCTGGCACTGACCGGCGTCGAGCCGCAGCAGGTGCGTAGTGCCATCAACGATCCCGGCTTTTTGGCCGGCATGCTCGATTTCCTCATGAACCACGAGCCGACGGCGATCGCCTTCTGCGAGGCGACAGGCACGACACCGGAGGCGCTGACGGCGGCATGGCGCCACTTCTCGCCGCCCGGTCTCGATTCCGGAGAATACTGATGGTGAGCGCCGAACTCGACATCTCGCATATCCGCCTTGGCGACAGGCCGCTCATCGTCTGCGATGTCGATGATGTGGTGCTGCAATTCATCGATCCTTTTCAACAGTACCTCAAAAGCCTCGGCCACGAATTCCTGCCGCGTTCCTTCCGCCTCCACGGCAACATCGTCTCGCTCGCCGACGGGCTTGCGCTCGAGGATCAGCATGTCAGCCGGCTGATCCTCGAATTCTTCGAGGCCCAGGAAAGCTGGCAGACGCCGTTCGATCCGGTCGTTTCGACACTCGAACGCCTGTCTGATGACGCCGACGTCCTGTTCCTCACCGCGATGCCGCCGCAATTTTCCGCGCATCGCCGCCGCCTTCTCGACAGCACCGGTCTGAACTTCCCGCTGTTGGCCAGCGAGCAGCCGAAGGGACCGATTGTGCAGGCACTGCATGGCGGCCGCGACCTTCCTGTCATCTTTATCGACGATATGGCGCGGAACCTGCATTCCGTGAAGGAGCATGTGGCCGATTGTCTGCTCATCCATCTCATGCCGGACTCGCCCGTCCACCGCTTCGCGCCGGTGGCCGCCGAGGATATTATGCGGGCGCGAGACTGGCCGCATGCCTCAGAACTCATCGACCAGCATCTCGCGGCAGGCCTCGTCAAACGCACAAATCCAGCCGCATGAGCGGCCGGCCGTCCTTGCGCCGCGCGATCGTCTCGAAACCGGCCGTATCGAAAATCGCCGTCGAACCGATGCAAAGCGTGACGGATTTCGACTGCTTCACATGGTCGATCGGACAGGCCTCCAGCAATCGCGCGCCCTGGCTGCGGGCATAATCGATGGCTCCGGCAAGCAATCTGTGGCTCAGCCCTTTGCCGCGCAGCTTCGGCAGCAGGAAGAAACAGCTGACTGCCCAGATAGAGGGATCATGCGCATCGTCCTCCTCCAACGGCCGCGAGACCGTGCGCGGCGAATTGAACTGCGGCACATCATGGCGCGGTCCGACCTGCACCCAGGCCACCGGCTCGCCTTCGACATAACAGAGGATGCCCGGCGGCGGTCCGGCCGCGATTCGACCCTGCATATGGGCCTTGCGCTCCAAAGACTCCATCTTCGTGCGGACGGCATGCGGCAGGCGTAGCGCCACACACCAGCAATTATAAAAGGCACCCTGTGGGCCGAACAGCTTTTCAAAGTCGCCCCAGCGTTCGGCCGTGACAGGGTCGAAACGAAGATCGATATCCACGGCCAAGCTCTCCTCCTCTCTTGAGACTCGAAAGCTTAGGGCGTAATGTTGCGATGTTCAACCTTTGTTCCCACCATGGCGCCTGCATCTGACAAGACACCCGGCTTCTGTCGCGACTGCCTTGCCGAGCAGAAGGGAGACGTGCGCCGCTGCCATGCCTGCGGCAGCCCGCGTCTCGTACGTCACAAAGAACTCTATGACCTGACGCTCGCGCATATCGATTGCGACGCTTTCTATGCCGCAGTCGAGAAGCGCGACAATCCGGAACTCGCCGACAAGCCTGTGATTATCGGCGGTGGCAAGCGAGGCGTGGTCTCCACCGCCTGCTATATCGCACGCATCCACGGCGTACGCTCGGCCATGCCGATGTTCAAGGCGCTCGAGGCCTGCCCGCAGGCGATCGTCATCCGCCCTGATATGGAGAAATATGTTCAAGTCGGGCGGCAGGTCCGCGCGCTGATGCAGGAGCTGACGCCACTCGTGCAGCCCCTGTCTATCGACGAGGCCTTCCTGGAACTCGAAGGCACCGAACGGCTGCATCACGATCCGCCAGCCCGCACGCTGGCAAAGTTCGCCCGTCGCATCGAAAAGGAGATCGGCATCACCGTCTCGGTCGGGCTCTCCTACTGCAAGTTCCTCGCCAAGGTCGCCTCCGATTTACAGAAGCCGCGCGGCTTTTCGGTTATCGGGCGGGAGGAAGCTGTCGAGTTCCTGGCGCCTCGCCCGGTAACGACCATCTGGGGCGTCGGCAAGGCCTTCGCTGCGACGCTCGAAGCCGATGGCATCCGCACGATCGGCCAACTCCAGGAAATGCAGGAGAACGACCTGATGCGCCGCTATGGCAGCATCGGCCAACGGCTTTCTCGCCTGTCGCGCGGCATCGACGACCGGGAGGTGCATCTCAACGATGCCGCCAAGAGCGTTTCGGCTGAGACCACTTTCTTCGACGATATTTCGCGCCATGACGATCTGGTACCGATCCTGCGCAATCTCTCGGAGAAAGTTTCCTGGCGACTGAAGAAGAACGGCATTGCCGGCCAGACGGTCGTGCTGAAGATGAAGACAGCCGATTTCAAATCACGAACCCGCAACCGGCGGCTCGAGGATTCGACACAGCTTGCCGACAAGATCTTCCGTACCGGCCTCGACCTTCTGGAGAAGGAAACGGACGGCACGAAATTCCGCCTGATCGGCATCGGCGTCACCGATCTCGGCGATGCCGGCCGGGCCGATCCGCCCGATCTCATCGATCAGCAGTCCGGCCGGCGTGCGGCGGCGGAGGCAGCGATGGACAAGCTGCGCGACAAGTTCGGCAAGGGCACAGTCGAAACCGGCTATACGTTCGGCGGCAAGGGCGACCGGTAGGCTAGGCTTGCACCGTGGCCACTTCCTGCAAAGCGGCATCGCGGTTCTTCAGCGCCTGGGCATAACCCGGATCGAGCGCGATGGCGCGGTCGTAGCTCTCTACCGCCTCGTCATGGCGGCCCAGCCTTCGCAGTACGTTGCCACGATTGTTGAAGGCGATGGCATGGCCGGCGTCCAGCGCGATGGCTCGGTCGTAACTTCCAAGCGCCTCTTCGAAATTTGAAAGCCGCGCGAGAATATTGCCGCGATTGCAATAGGCCGAGGCGGAGGCCGGTTTCACCCCGATCGCCTTGTCGACACAGTCTCTGGCTGCGCTGAAATCGCCCTTCTGCAACAGTAGCAACGCCAGATGCTGCAGGGCATCGAAATGCTCCGGCACGACCGAGATCACCTCGCGGTAGCCCGATTCCGCTGCGGCAAGATCGCCGGCGCGGTGCCGTTCGGTGGCGGCACTGAAATGGGCTGCGGGATCGCTTACCAGCCTCGGCCGCTGCGCTGCTTCGATTTCCGCCAGCAGCGAGATTGCGGGTGCACGCGCATCATCGACGACAAGGATCTGCCGGCAGCAGAGTTCTGCAGCGTCCGGGTTTCCGCTCCTGAAGAAATGCACCGCCTGATGCATGGCGATATCCAGCGAGCGCGGATCGAGGCGATCGCCGATATTGCGGCCGGAGAGCGTGGATATCTGCAGCTTCTCCACGATATGGTGTTTTGAGCCAAAGAGGTCCTTGTAGCCATAGTTGCCAGTGCCGAGGTCGTAGGTCCGATAGCCGTTCTCGATGCCCCAGCGCATGTTGTAGCAATGCAGCATGAAGCCTGGGCTGATCGAGCGGCGGAAGGTCAAGTCGCGGCTTCCAAGGAAGCACACCATCGACTTGCGATAGGGATCCAGGAAGACGATGAAGGTGCCGACCGGCTTGTCCTTGTCCCAGAGGATCGGCATGAAGACCGTGCCATCCTTTATGCAGGCCGGCAGCATGTGCCGGCTGTTGTCGAGGATGAACTTGCCGTAGCGCGGCTGACGCTTACCCCACTGCACGTTCCACATCTCGTAGAAGATCTCGAGATCGCGCTCCATCGTCTCCGGCGTCACATGCGTGATGCGCAACTCGTTTTCCGGGTCGACGAGATCGCGCAGCGCCTTGCGGGCGTTGCGCCGCGTCTTGGCGCCGATGCGCTCATGCAGGAAAGTTTCGAAATCCTCGCCGAGGGGGATGTAAACATAGACGTCGTGGTCAATATTTTCGCCGTCAGCGGTGATATGCGGCCGGCGCGGAACCTTCCTCCTTGAGAACTCGGAAGGCTGAAAGGCGGCCAGAAACGTCTTCAGCCTCGCCTCGGGCATATAGATATCGTCGAGATCGAGATGCTTCCAGTTGAAGCTTTGCAGGCAATCGGCGAAAGCGCTCAGCGCCGCCTCTGCATCCTCGGGACGCGTCAGAACACCGTTGCAGCCGGCATAGGGCGTGCCACCTAGGCGTACGACATTGCCAAGGCCCTGCCATTCCTCGAAATCCACATGAAGCTGAATGGGAAGGAAAGCCACATAGCGCTCGTCCCCCTGCCGTCTGGCGGCCAGAACGAACCATAATGTCCGCCGCTCCAGCCATCGGGCGATCCAGTGCCAGGAAAGGAAATAGTGCCCTTCCGGATCGGCGGCATAGACCTCGTTCCAGTTATCTTTCAGGGCATGCAGATCATCGAACGCAGAAACAATATCGACATGCATTTCCAAGTCTCCCCCAAGACTTCTCCTTTTTTAGATTTGCATAAAATTGAATATCCCACAATCTCGTGATCAAAGCGCACCGGCGTATTCAAGCCTTCGTTAAACTTCGCGTGCTTAACTCGCGTCGTTTTTGTGCATGTGGTGTATTGCGTCATGTCTGTGCGTGTAGGTGTCCTTATCGGGTTGCTGTCGGCGACCGCTCTTGTCGATCCGGCTTTTGCAGCCGATGCGCGTACGCTGCAGATATTCGTGTCCAAGGACCAGCAGTCGCTGGCCGTCTATGACGGTACGGAGGTCGTGGCGACCTCCAAGATCTCGAGCGGCAAGGACGGTCATACGACGCCGAGCGGCATCTTCTCCGTCATCGAGAAGCAGAAGTACCACGAATCCAACATCTATTCGAATGCGCCGATGCCCTTCATGCAGCGGCTGACCTGGTCCGGCATCGCGTTGCACGAGTCCAATTCCGTACCGCGCTATCCGGCGTCGCACGGCTGCGTGCGCATGCCCGACGCCTTTGCGAAATCACTCTACAAAATGACCGAGATGGGCGTGCCCGTCATTATTACCGACAGCGAGCTGACACCGCAGCCGATCGACCATCCGACCCTGTTCCACCCGGAGCGGCCCGAGCCGTCGCCACTGCTCTCGGACGTCGAGCTGCGACCATCCATCGGCGATGCGAAGACGCAGGTGCAGGTCGCCATGAACGAGACGACGGCTGCCCTGCCGATGCCGCAGTTCCAGCTGCAAGCGCCCGCTGCGGATACCGCGCCGATCAGCATGCTGATTACGCGCCGGACGCTGCGTGAAAACGTCATCGATATTCAGACCCTGCTAAACCAGCTCGGCTTTGCCGCCGGCGAACCTGACGGGCTGGCCGGTCCTGCGACCGTTCAGGCCATCAATGCCTTCAAGGCGCTGCGGCCAACGGAATTTGCCCGTGACAAGGGTCTGATCACGGATACTCTCCTAAGGGAAGTTTACGCTGCAGCAGGCAGAGGCGAGCCTCCGAATGGCGTCATCATGGTACGCAAGGATTTCAGGCCGCTCTTCGAGGCGCCGATCACGATTGCCGATCCAGGACTTGCGCTCGGCACACACTTCTTCTCGCTGCACGCAGTTGATGAGGCGGCCGGCACGGCGGATTGGCTGGGCGTCACGCTGGAGAACAATCTCTCCCGCGAGACGGTGAAGCGGCTCGGCATCGCCAATCAGGAAAGCTCCATCATCAGCGGCCGTCCAATCGCCAGAGCGCTCAGCCGTATCTCGATGTCAGAAGAAACCCGTCACCGGATTGATGCGCTGATCTCGCCCGGCTCGACGCTGACGATCACAGATACCGGTCTCGGTTCCGAAACCGGCGAAGGCACGGAATTCATTACCATCACTCGCGAGAGCTGAGGCCTACCAAAGCTTCTCGCTGGCACGCTCGTCGTAACTTCGGCGGGCGGAGATGATCTTTGCCTGGTTCGTCTCGGTCCAGACGACGAGCGCCTTGATGGTCTCATGCAACGTGCAGCCGAGCTCCGTCAGAGCATAATCGACCCTTGGCGGCACCACTGGATAGACTGTCCGCTCGATCAGCCCGTCACGCTCGAGCTGGCGCAACGTCGTCGTCAGCATGCGCTGGCTGATGCCATCGATGCTCTTGCGCAACTCAGTAAAGCGTAACGTGCGTTTTTCGAGCAGGGCAATGACCAGCAGCGACCACTTGTCGGCGATGCGATCGAGGATCTGGCGCACCTCGCAGTCCTCCCGCGCATCCCACTGGTGGATATCGTAATCGCGGTCGGTGCTGCAGCAGTCACTCGGTGAGTTTGAAGTGCCTTCTTCCATGGGTTGGAACCATGCCTTATGTCAGCCTTGGTTACAATAGGGAACCGAGGATCAAAATATAACCATTCTCGCTCTTCCCTGCTTCACTGACAAGGAAATCAGAATGTCTACAAGTCCTCCTCTGGCACTGGGTAGCGGAAGAATGAGCCGCAGTGCTGCCGGCATGCTCGCCGTTCTCTGCGGCGCGATCTTTCTCGAAGGCGTCGATGCAGCCATGCTCAACATCGCTCTCCCCTCTATCCGCGCTGAACTCGGCCTTTCGACCACGACGCTCAGCGCCGTCGTCTCGGCCTATGTGCTTGCCTATGCCGGGCTGATGTTGCTCGGCGGCCGCGTCGCCGACATGTATGGCAAGCGCAAAGTCTTCCTGACGGCGCTGACCGTATTCCTGCTTTTCTCCGGTCTCGGCGGCTTTGCAACCGAAGGCTGGATGCTGCTGACGGCCCGCTTCGTCACCGGAGCAGCGGCCGCCTTCATGACGCCAGCCGGTCTTGCTCTTATCAATGGCAGCTTTCCCGAGGGGCCGCAGCGCAACAGGGCTGTCCTGATCTATGCCGGCACGGCATCGGCGGGCTTTTCGCTCGGCCTCGTCATCGGCGGGCTTCTGTCCGCCATCGATTGGCGCTGGGTGTTCTTCGCGCCGGTCATCTTTTCGGCCATCCTACTGCTTGCCGGTATGAAGCTGATCGTGGAAAACAAGGAAGACGCCGCCCCACGCCAGAAATTCGACATTGCCGGCGCACTGACCCTGACGGGTGCCATGCTGCTTGCCGTCTATGCGCTGACACGGCTGGAGCATATGACCAACGACCTGACCTGGACAATCGCGGCGGCTGGGGCGAGCGCGGTTCTCTGGCTTGCCTTCATACTCATAGAACGCAAGTCACGTGCACCGCTCGTGCGTCTCGGGATATTCCGGTCTGCCGGACTGGTACAATCGAACCTCGGAGCGATGCTTTTCACCGGCGCGTTCTTCGGCTTCCAGTTCATCGTCTCGCTCTATCTGCAGGAACTGCTGGGCTGGTCCTCGTTCGAAACCAGCCTTGCCCTGATCGTCATCGGCATGGACGCCATTCTGGCACCGCTGCTGACGCCCCTGCTCGTCGAGCGCTTCGGCAATGGACGCGTGGTGCTTGGCGGTTTTGCACTCGCTGCCGCTGGCTATGTGCTCTTCCTGGGCATGGGGCTCGACTGGACCTATGCGGCGATGCTGCCGTCGACGATCCTGCTCGGCCTTGCCTTTTCCCTCGGCTACGGCCCGCTGACGATTATTGCGACTGATGGTATTGCCGACAACGAACAGGGGCTGGCGAGCGGGCTGGTGAATACGTCGTTCCAGTTCGGCGCAGCACTAGGCCTCTCCGCCGTCAGTGCCGTCGGCACACTTGCTCTCGGCGACGGAGAAAGCCCGTCCGAACGGCTGGAGGCGTTGCGTGCCGCCTTGCTGGTGCCTGTCATGGCCACGCTGATCGGCACGTTCATTATGGGCTTCGGCAGGGGCCGCTGCACGGATGCATCCTGCCGGCTGCAGGCGGGCTGAAAAACAAATGCGGCCGGCGCAACGCCGGCCGCTCTTTTCTTCAGACGAGTTCGACGTCGACGACGCCGGGAGCAGCCCGCAAGGCGGCTGCGATCTCGGGCGTGATCCGGTATTTGTCCGATAAAACGACCTCGACTTCGCGCTTGCCCTCTTCCTTGATGACGATAAAGGAGACGAGGCCATCGCCCCTGGCATTCAGGTGTGCTGCGACGGCGCGCAACGGGCCGGAGTCGCGGACATAGACACGCAGAGCCTTCTGCATCTGCAGCGACTTTTCCTCCAGCGACTGAATGGTCTGCAGCCGCAGGCTCACACCTTCCGGCCGCTCTTCGCCGATCGCGGTGATGACGAAGGATTTTCCGGGCTCCAGCACGTCGCGATACTGGTTCAGCATTTCGGAGAAGAGCACGGCTTCGTACTGGCCGGAGGAATCCGAGAAGACGATGATGCCCATCTTGTTACCGGTGCGCGTCTTGCGCTCCTGCTTGGAAATGACCGTGCCGGCCAGCCGCCCGTTTGCAGCGCCCTGCTTCACCGCCGTCGAGAAATCCTGGAAGGTTTGCACGCGCATCTTCTGGAGGAGGTTGTTGTAGCTGTCGAGCGGATGGGCGGTGAGATAGAAGCCCAGCACCTGGAATTCCTTGAGCAGCCGCTCAGAGGCAAGCCAGGGCGAGAATGGTGGCAGGGCGATCTTTTCCGGGCCTGACGACAGCGCACCACCGAAAATATCCGACTGGCCGCTCAGCTTGTTTTCCTGCGCGCGCTGCGCATAGCCGAGCACACGGTCGAGGCCGGCTGAAAGCTGGGCACGGTCCAGATTGAAGCAATCGAAAGCGCCCGCATAGATCAGGCTTTCCAGCACACGGCGGTTTACCTGGCGTGGATCGATGCGCAGGCAGAAATCCTCGATGCTGGCGAAGGGCTTGTCGCCGCGCATGTCGACGATGTGATCGACGGCGGATTCGCCGACCCCTTTGAGGGCCGCGAGCGCATAATAGATGCGGTTGTCGCCGGTCTCGAACTGTCGGAAGGAGGTCTGGACGGAGGGCGCGATGACTTCGATGCCGAGACGCTTCGCATCCTGGCGGAAGTCATTGACCTTTTCGGTGTTCGACATATCGAGCGTCATCGAAGCAGCCAGGAATTCGACCGGATAGTGCGCCTTCATAAAGGCCGTCTGATAGGAGACGATGGCGTAGGCGGCCGCATGCGACTTGTTGAAGCCGTAGTTTGCGAACTTCGCCAGGAGTTCGAAAATGTTATCGGCCTGCGGCTTCGACACGCCGTTCTTGACCGCGCCATCGACGAAGCGCTCGCGCTGCTGATCCATCTCAGCCTTGATCTTCTTACCCATGGCACGGCGCAGAAGATCGGCTTCGCCGAGCGAATAGCCTGACAGGACCTGGGCGATCTGCATCACCTGTTCCTGGTAAACGATAACGCCCTGCGTTTCCTTGAGCAGATGGTCGATCGTCGGATGGATCGATTCAAGCTCTTCTTCGCCGTGCTTGCGGGCATTGTAGGTCGGGATGTTTTCCATCGGGCCGGGACGATAGAGCGCCACCAGTGCGATGATATCCTCGATGCAGTCAGGCTTCATGCCGATCAGCGCCTTGCGCATGCCGGCACTTTCAACCTGGAACACGCCGACCGTTTCGCCGCGCGAAAGCATCTCGTAGGTCTTCTTGTCGTCGAGCGGGATCTTCGGAAGATCGACCTCGATGCCGCGCTTCCTGCAGAAATCGACGGCCACCTTGAGCACGGTCAGCGTCTTCAGGCCGAGGAAGTCGAACTTGACGAGGCCGGCCTGCTCTACCCACTTCATGTTGAACTGGGTGACCGGCATGTCGGATCGCGGATCGCGATACATCGGCACCAGTTTCGACAGCGGGCGATCGCCGATCACGATACCGGCGGCGTGGGTTGAGGCGTGGCGGTAGAGGCCTTCGATCTTCTGGGCGATATCCAGGAGGCGCGCGACGACGGGTTCCTTGGCGGCCTCCTCCTGCAGCTTCGGCTCTTCCTCGATCGCCTTCGAAAGCGGCGTCGGGTTTGCGGGATTGTTCGGCACCAGCTTGCAGATCTTGTCGACCTGGCCGTAAGGCATTTCCAACACGCGGCCAACGTCGCGCAATGCGGCGCGCGCCTGCAGCGAACCGAAGGTGATAATCTGCGCCACCTGCTCGCGACCGTATTTCTGCTGCACATAGCGGATCACCTCTTCACGGCGGTCCTGGCAGAAGTCGATATCGAAGTCGGGCATCGAGACGCGTTCGGGATTGAGGAAGCGTTCGAAGAGAAGCGAGAAGCGCAGCGGATCGACGTCGGTGATCGTCAGCGCATAGGCGACCAGCGAGCCTGCGCCCGAACCGCGGCCTGGGCCAACCGGGATATCATGCTGCTTGGCCCATTTGATGAAGTCCGCAACGATCAGGAAGTAGCCGGGGAACTTCATTCGCTCGATAACACTGAGCTCGAATTCCAGCCGCTCGCGGTAATCCTTCTCCTCGTAGCCGGCGGACATTCCAAGCTCGGCAAGGCGCATATCCAGCCCCTCCTCCGCCTGGCGGCGAAGTTCGAGCGATTCTGCGCGCTCGGCCTCTTCGGCATCGTCAGTCGCACCCGTGAAGCGCGGCAGGATCGGCTTGCGGGTCTTCAGCACGAAGGAGCAGCGCCTTGCGATCTCGACGGTATTCTCCAGCGCCTCGGGCAGATCGGCGAAGAGCTTTTCCATCTCCGCGCGGCTTTTCAAATAATGATCCGGGGAGAGGCGGAAGCGGCTGTCGTCGGAAACGATGGCGTTGTGGGCCACCGCCATCAGCGCGTCATGCGCATCGTAATCGTCGCGCGTCGGGAAGAAGGCTTCGTTGGTCGCCACCAGCGGCAGGTCGTGCTTATAAGCAAGGCCGATAATCTTCTGTTCGTGCCGCTTGTCGTAGGTGCCGTGCCGCTGCAGTTCGACATAGAGCCTGTCACCGAAGATGCGCTTCAGCGCCAGCAGACGAGTCTCCGCCTGGGTGGTATGGCCGTCCTTGAGCGGCATGTCGACGGGGCCGGTCGAGGCACCCGTCAATGCGATCAGCCCTTCGGTGCCGATTTCCTCCAGCCAGGAGGAGCGGATATTGATGGCCTGATTGTTCTCGCCGCCGAGATAGGCGCGGCTGACGAGATCGACCAGCCGTTCATAGCCTGCGTCCGTGGCGGACAAAAGTACGATCGAGGGCAACTTGACCAGCGTCTGGTGTCCGCCCCGCTTTTCGGTTTCGAGGCCGTCTTCCATGTCGATCGATACCTGGCAGCCGATGATCGGCTGCAGACCGTCTTCCATCGCCTTCTGGGAAAACTCCAGAGCGACGAAGAGATTGTTGGTATCGGTAATGGCGATCGCCGGCTGGCTGTCGCCCGACGCCTTGTAGAGGATCTTTTTGAGGGGCAACGCGCCTTCGAGCAACGAATAGGCGGAGTGGACCCTCAGATGGACGAAGCCCGGTTTTCCGCCGACGACTGCGCCAGCAGCACCTTTTTCCGCATCCGCCATGATCTGCCTTTCGAACCGCCTCACTGAAGAGCGCGCATTGTCGGCAATCAAGGCGATTCTGTCCAGAAAAAGTCCCGCTTCGGGACCGCATGGCAGCCATGCGATCCCCTGAATTCTTACATTGCCATGACAATCAGCGAAAAGCTGGCAATGAACATTGCGATGGAGGTGAATGCTGCGATATCACGGATCATGTCAGTCATTTGGCTCTCCTGTGCTCTTATGTTTTTAATTTGTTCCATGTATGTTCTGTTGTCAACAGGATTCCCTCCCGCTCTCGCGGGACATGGTTAACGTCGGAGCAGCGGGACGATGGACACGCAGGAACTCAACGGCTTCATTGTCGAAGCCAAATCGCAGACTTATGTCGCCGGCGCGAAGCCGCAGCCCTCTTATCGGATCGGCGCCCATGATATCGGCTACAAGCGCGGGATCTGGCGCTACCTCGACAGCTATTTCGGCGGCACGGATTTTGCCGGTCAGGAAGTGGTCTGGCTGGAGGAAAAGCCGGTGTGGGCGATGAACTATTTTGGGCGGATCATCGAGCCCGGGATCATCGACGGAACTGTCGCCGGCACGATCATTAGCGCCGCGCTGTCACAGCTTTACAAACAAGGCCGCTTCCTCGGCGGCATGGTCTTCGATCATTCGCTGGGGCGCTATGTCGATACGAGCGAAGGCGACTGCACGCATTTCCGCGGCCACGAATTCATCCTTGTCGATGGTCAAAGGGCCTATGAGCTCGATTATCGCGGCGGGCTGATTATCCCCTGATAATCAGAAATCCACGACCTTGCCGTCGGAGATCGTTACGCGCCGGTCCATGCGCCGGGCAAGCTCGTGGTTGTGTGTGGCGATCAGCGCGGCAAGGCCCGACTGGCGCACCAGAGCCTCCAGAGCATCGAAGACATAGCTGGCGGTTTCCGGGTCGAGATTGCCGGTGGGCTCGTCGGCCAGAAGCAGGCTCGGCGCATTGGCAACGGCGCGAGCGATTGCCACGCGCTGCTGCTCGCCGCCGGAAAGCTCGCCCGGGCGATGCGTACCGCGGTGGCCGATGCGCATGTAATCCAGAAGCATCTTTGCCCGCTCGCCCGCTTCTTTCCATGAGAGGCCGGCGATGAGCTGTGGCATCATGATATTTTCCTGCGCAGAGAATTCCGGCAGCAGGTGATGAAACTGATAAACGAAGCCGATCTCGCCGCGGCGGATAGCCGTGCGCTTGTCATCGGAGAGGCCATCACATGGGCGACCGTTGACCATTACCTCGCCGCCGTCAGGATGCTCCAGCAGCCCTGCCACATGCAGCAGCGTCGACTTGCCGGTGCCCGACGGCGCCACCAGCGCCACCATCTCACCGCTCGACAGGGTGAAATCCGCACCCTTGAGGATGGTCAGCAGCGTTTCGCCCTGGCCATAGTGGCGCTCGACGCCCGAAAGCTTGAGAACGACATTGCGTTTCATGAATGCGGCATTCCTTGGATTGGGCCTTGGATCATGCATGACCTTGAATCTCAGCCTTATTCGTAACGAAGGGCCTGGACGGGGTCGAGGCGGGAGGCGCGCCAGGCGGGGAAGATCGTCGCGATGAAGGAGAGCGTCAGCGCCATGATGACGACGGACACCGTTTCGCTCACATCCATTTTCGCCGGCAGCTGGCTCAGGAAATAAAGCTCCGGATCGAAAAGCACCGTGCCCAATACCCAGGAGAAGAACTGGCGGATCGACTCGATGTTAACGCAGACGAGCACGCCGAGCAGCACGCCGGCGATCGTGCCGACAATACCGATCGCCGCCCCGGTCATGAAGAAGATGCGCATGATGGCGCCGGCGCTCGCACCCATGGTGCGCAGGATGGCGATATCGCTGCCCTTGTCCTTCACCAGCATGATGAGGCCGGAGATGATGTTGAGCGCGGCGACCAGCACGATCAGTGTCAGGATCATGAACATGACGTTGCGCTCCACCTCCAGGGCGGAGAAGAAGGTCTGGTTGCGCTGGCGCCAGTCGGTGATGGCGATCTGCCGTCCGGCCGCCTCTTCGACCTTGGGCCTCAGATTGTCTATATCGTCGGGGTTGTCGACGAAGAGCTCAATCGACTGCACCAGCCCGTCGGCATTGAAATAAAGCTGAGATTCCTCCAGCGGCATATAGATGATCGAGGAATCGTATTCCGACATGCCGATCTCGAAGAGGCCGGAAATCTTGTAGGATTTGATGCGCGGATTGACGCCCATCGGCGTCACGTCACCCTCCGGTGACGTCATCGTAATCAGGTCACCAACTCGCAGGCCAAGCTGGTCGGCCATGCGCGTGCCCATCAATACGCTGTCGCCTGCAGCAAAACCCACCATATCGCCGGACTTGATGTTGTCGGAGACGGCCTTGAGCTTGGTCAGGTCTTCGGCCCGCGTGCCACGCACCAGCGCGCCTGTACTGCCGCCCGTCCGCGAGGAAGCGAGCACCTGGCCTTCGACCAGCGGCAGCGCCATCTTGATACCGGGCACCGCCTCGAATTTCTTCACGAGGTCGGCATAGTCGGTAAAGGGACCATCGATCGGCTGGATGATCATGTGGCCGTTGATGCCGAGGATGCGGGAGACGAGTTCCGTGCGGAACCCGTTCATCACGGCCATGACGATAATCAGCGTCGCGACGCCCAGCATGATGCCGACGAATGAGAAGCCGGCAATGACGGAGATGAACGCCTCCTTTCGGCGGGCGCGCAGATAGCGCCACGCCACCAGGCGTTCGAAGGTAGAAAATGGCTTGCCAGCCGGACCCAAGCCGGATTTGGAACTCCGGTCCAATGCTGCCTCTGCCATTTCGCCTCCGTCTTTCTTTAAGCCACGAACCTGTTGATCGCCGCCTCGATTGTCATCGTCTCGCGGGCGCCGGTCCTGCGGTCCTTCACTTCCACTTCGCCATTCGCGACCGCGCGCGGACCGGCAATGATCTGGTACGGCACGCCGATCAGGTCGGCGGTCGCAAACTTGGTGCCTGCGCGGTCGTCCGTGTCGTCATAGAGCACGTCCTTGCCGGCCTTGGTCAGCGCTGCGTAGATCAGCTCGCAAGTGCCGTCGCAGGCTTCGTCGCCGGCCTTCATGTTGATGACCACGACATCGAAGGGCGCGACCGACTCCGGCCAGATGATTCCGTTCTCATCATGCGATGCTTCGATGATGGCGGGAACAAGGCGTGTCGGGCCGATACCGTAGGAACCCATGTGAACGAAGTGTTCCTTACCGTCAGGACCCTGCACCTTTGCACCCATCGGTTCGGAATACTTCGTACCGAAGTAGAAAATATGGCCGACTTCGATGCCGCGCGCAGAAAGACGCTCGCCTTCCGGAACCGCGTTGAAAGCTGCCTCGTCGTGCATTTCGGATGTCGCGGCATAGAGCGACGTCCACTTGTCGAAGATCCCCTTCAGACCGTCGACACTGTCGAAATCCGTGCTTTCGGCGGGGATGTCGAAATTGACGAAATCCTTGTGGCAGAAGACTTCGGACTCACCGGTATCAGCGAGAATGATGAACTCATGGCTCAGATTCCCGCCAATGGGGCCGGTATCGGCGCGCATCGGAATGGCGCGCAGGCCGAGACGATCGAAGGTGCGCAGATAGGCTGTGAACATCTTGTTGTAGGAATGCTCCGCCCCTTCGCGCGTGAGATCGAAGGAATAGGCATCCTTCATCATGAACTCGCGCGAGCGCATCGTGCCGAAGCGCGGACGGATCTCGTCACGGAACTTCAGCTGGATGTGATAGAGATTGAGCGGCAGGTCCTTGTAGGACTTCACGAAGGAGCGGAAGATATCCGTCACCATTTCTTCGTTGGTCGGACCGTAGAGCATGGGCCGATCCTGGCGGTCCTTGATGCGCAGCATCTCCTTGCCATAGGCGTCATAACGGCCGCTTTCCTGCCAGAGCTCGGCCGACTGCAGGGTCGGCATCAGAAGCTCGATGGCGCCGGCGCGGTTCTGCTCCTCGCGGATGATGTTGTTGACCTTGTCCAGCACCTTCTTGCCGAGCGGCAGCCAGGAATAGATGCCCTGCGACTGCTGACGGACCATGCCGGAGCGCAGCATCAGCCGATGAGAGACGATTTCCGCCTCCTTGGGGTTTTCCTTCAGGATGGGTATGAAAAAGCGGGACAGACGCATGGCGGATTCCGGTACAGTTGAGATGCCGCTTACCCAAGCGGAATCGACGGTATTTGTTAAAGATGGGAGCGTTCATAGCCGCTTCGCAGCAGGAAAGAAACCCGCGACCGGTGCGAGCAGCCTCCCGCAGACGCATGTTAGCGCCTACAAATTCAGCAGGCGTGAAAAAACGCGTGTTTATAAGGGTTTGAAGGTAAATCTTGTCAACAGAAAAATTTTGCGCGAGTGTAGCAAAAATGCAAAAAAAGCTAATGACAAAGCACAATCTTTGAGCTAGCTTTAGCTCACAAAACAGGCAAGAAGGTTAAATTCTTGCCGAATTCGCGGTCAAGTCTTGGGAGGATCAGATCTTAGGCGCGCTTGTCGCTGCCCCGGTAACGGTTAAGGATCACGCGATACTTAAAACAAGGCTTTTAGCCTTGTTTTTTTTTGCTTTTCGGCTCCCAATTACACCGAAAAACCAAACCTCCCTTTCGCTAGGTGAGCCCGCTTTCCGTTACGAAAGCTCTTTGCCTCACTTGCATGACGCGCGTATGACAGGTTTTTCGCGGTTGCATTTACATCTGCTCAAAGTTTGAGCAAAAGCCATCCTTAATAGAAGCTAGGCCCTATTTGTGGAAGCGCGTCGAAGCCGAGGCCGAAATAGGTCGAGCCGATGTACCAGATACCGTAGATGGCGCCGGAGATGCACGTCGTCAGCGAGAAGACGAAAAGCGGGCGGAAACGGCTCGGCGCGCTCGGCACCGTGCCAAGCACGATGTCATTATCTTCGGCTTGAGTGCGCAGGCCGATCGGCAACACGGCGAAAAGCGTGATCCACCAGATGATGAAATAGACTGCAAATCCCTGGAGGAAGGCCTGAAACATCTTGGTTCCCGTCGATTAGCGCCTTGGCGGCTGGTTTTGGGTGCTTATAAGCCGGAATGGCGGCCAGTTCAAAGGCGGTGGACAGTTTAGGTCACTCTGACGCACCGCGATCAGACCTGCTCCAGCTCGATCAGCGTACCGAAGAAGTCCTTCGGATGGAGGAAAAGCACCGGCTTTCCATGGGCACCAATCTTCGGCTCACCATTGCCAAGCACCCTTGCCCCAGATGCCGTCAGCCGGTCTCGAACTGCAAGGATATCATCGACCTCGTAGCAGATGTGGTGCATGCCGCCAGCGGGATTCTTTTCAAGAAAGGCCGCAATCGGCGACGCCTCGCCAAGCGGCTCCAGCAACTCAACCTTGGTGTTCGGCAGTTCCACGAAAACGACCGTGACGCCATGCGCCGGCAGGGCTTGCGGCTGCGAGACCGCGGCCCCCAGAGTATCGCGATAGCTCGCGACTGCGGCAGCCAGATCAGGCACGGCGATGGCGATATGGTTCACCCGGCCAAGCATCATCAGACCCTGGTGATGAAGACCGTGACGAGAGGCTTCTTGCCCCAGGTATGATTGGCGGCAGCGCGCACGGCGCGGCGCAGGGCCTCCTGTACCATGTCGATATCCTTGCGGCGGGCGCGTGGAATGCTCTCGAAGGCGCCGATCGCGGCGTCGAACAGCCCATCCTCCATATCCTCGCCCTCGTCGTCATAGACCGGCAGGCCGATCGCCACGAGATCAGGTTCGCCGATGATGTCATAGCGGCTGTCGAGCACGATACTGACGGCGACATGGCCGACATAGGAAAGCTTCTTGCGCTCGCCGATGCCCATCTCGTCGAAGTCACCGATCAGTGACCCGTCCTTGTAGATGCGGCCATGCGGCGCCTCGTCGATGACCTCGACCGGACCCGGAGCGAGCCGCAGCACATCACCATTGCGCACACGCGGCACCGTCGGAATGCCGGACTGCTCGGCAAGCTCCTTGTGTGCCGTCAGATGCGTTGCCTCACCATGCACGGGCACGACGACCTTCGGCCGTGTCCACTCGTACATCTTCTGCAACTCGTTACGGCGGGGATGGCCGGAGACATGCACCAGCGCCTCGGTGTCGGTGATGATGTGGACACCCTGCTCGACGAGACCATTCTTGATGTCCTGGATCGCCTTCTCGTTACCGGGGATGGCACGCGAGGAGAAGACGACGATATCGCCGGCGGCAAACGCCACGTTGCGCATCTCGTCACGGGAGAGCTTGGCAAGGGCAGCGCGCGGCTCGCCCTGGCTGCCGGTCAGGATGACCACGACCTTGTCGCGCGGAATGAAGCCGTAATCCTCTTCGGAGATGAACGGCTTTACGCCTTCCAGCAGGCCGATATCCTGAGCGACGTCGCAGACGCGCTTCAACGAGCTTCCGAGCAGCAGCACTTCACGACCCGCGGCTTCGGCGGCTTCTGCGACGGTACGGATACGGCCGACATTCGAGGAGAAGGTGGTGATCGCCACACGTCCCTCTGCATTCTCGATGATCTTGCGCAGGCTTTCGGAGACATCCTTTTCCGAGGGCGAGACGCCGTCGCGCAATGCGTTGGTGGAGTCGCAGAGCAGCGCCAGCACACCCTCATCGCCCAGTTGGCGGAAGCGCGTCTCGTCGGTCAGCGGCCCGAGCGACGGCTCGTGATCGATCTTCCAGTCACCGGTGTGGATGACATTGCCGAGCGGCGTGCGGATCATCAGCGACATCGGCTCGGGGATGGAGTGATTGACGGCAACACCCTCGATGCTGAAGGGGCCGACATTGATCCTATCGCCCGCCTTGAAGATCGTTATCGGTACTTCGCCGATCGCATCCTTCTCGAAACTACGCTTGGCTTCCAGCAGGCCGGCCGTGAAGGGCGAGGCATAAACCGGCACGTTCAGACCCGGCCAGAGGTCGGCGAGCGCGCCGTAATGGTCCTCATGGGCGTGGGTGATGATGATAGCCTTGAGGTTCTTGCGCTCGTTGGCGAGGAAGCGGATATCCGGCAGGACGAGATCGACACCCGGCAGATCCGGTCCCGGAAAGGTGACGCCGCAATCCACCATGATCCACTGGCGATGGTCCGCCGGGCCGTAGCCGTACAGCGCGAGATTCATGCCGATCTCGCCGACCCCGCCCAGAGGCAGAAATACCAGTTCGTCCTGTTTCGCCATAATGTTTGTTTTTTCCACTATCTAAAGAATACATCGCCGGCCGCAATCGGCATCATCCTGCCTGTGCCGATATCGAGCATCAACAGGCCATTATCATCAATCCCGGCGAAATATCCGGAAATCGACCTGTCGGGCAGATTCACAGTTA
The DNA here is from genome assembly GCF_056397645.1 of Rhizobium sp. 05L429. Classification (NCBI taxonomy): domain Bacteria; kingdom Pseudomonadati; phylum Pseudomonadota; class Alphaproteobacteria; order Hyphomicrobiales; family Rhizobiaceae; genus Rhizobium; species Rhizobium sp. 05L429. Next base: position 24,618 of record NZ_JBFTNV010000002.1, read on the forward strand.
TCTTTTCGCCAATGCCGCAGGCAACCGCACGCCATAGCGCCGTGACCTCGCTTATGCCCAGCCCTTCGTTCCAGATATCCAGCACCTCGGCCATCGACGCAAAGAGATGGGCGAAGAGTTCTTCGGGCGAAGCAGCACTTCCCTGATCACGCAGGCAGGTGACCGGATAGATGGGGTTGTCCGGCATGACGGACACATTGATGCCGATGCCGATCACCACCGCGTGGCGTCCGTCCGCCAGCCGTTCGCCTTCCACGAGGATGCCACAGGTCTTCTTGCGGCCGATCAAGATATCGTTTGGCCACTTCACCTCCAGCGGCTCCGCGCCCGGCGGCAACACGCTTCGGATCGCCTGATGCACGGCGACGGCAATTGCCAGTGGCAGCGAGGCAAGGCGCTCCATCGGCGCCGGATCGATCAGAAGAAGGGAGGCGTAGAGGTTGCCACGCTCGGAAACCCACGGACGGCCCCGACGGCCGCGGCCGCCGGTCTGTCGTTCCGCGGTCACCCAGAGCAGACCGCTATCCCCTGCCCGAGCCCGGGCAAGGCATTCCGTGTTGGTCGACGACGTATCCGACAAAGCCTCGTGCCTGATATCGCCGAGCGATATCCGGCGCCGCTTGTCGGAAGCCATCAGAACAGCGTCGCCGCAGCGAGTTCAGCCGCGCCGCCGATCGGACCGCCGATGAGAACATAGGCGGCGACGAAGAGGCCGGAGAGACCGAAGACGAGACGCAGCGAGCCGGAGACGCGGGCGAATTCGCCGGTCGCCTCATCGAACCACATCAGCTTGATGACACGCAGGTAGTAATAAGCGCCGACGACCGAAGCCAAAACACCGATGACGGCAAGCGCATAGAGCTTTGCCTCGATGGCGGCGACGAAGACGAAGTACTTCGCGAAGAAGCCGGCAAGCGGCGGAATGCCGGCGAGAGAGAACATCAGCGCGGTCAACACGACAGCCATGAAGGGGTTCGTCGTCGACAGGCCAGCGAGATCGTTGACGTTCTCGACAACCGTGCCGTCCTTGCGGCGCATCGACATGATGATCGCGAAGGAGCCGAGCGTCATGACCATGTAGATCGCCATGTAGAGTATGACGCCGGTGACACCAGTCTGACTACCGGCTGCCAGACCAACCAGCGCATAACCCATGTGACCGATCGAGGAATAGGCCATCAGTCGCTTGATGTTCTTCTGGCCGATAGCCGCAAACGAGCCGAGCAGCATGGAGGCGATCGAGATGAAGACGATGACCTGCTGCCAGTCTGATAGCACCGGCTCGAAGGCGGTGATGACGATACGGGTCATCATCGCCATGGCGGCAACCTTCGGTGCGCTCGCAAGGAAGGCAGTGACCGGAGTCGGTGCGCCTTCATAAACATCCGGCGTCCACATGTGGAACGGAACGGCCGAGATCTTGAAGGCAATGCCGGCGAGGATGAACACGAGGCCGAAGATCAGGCCGAGCGAGCGAGCGCCCTCGACTGTCAGAGCCTGGGCAACCTCGGCAAAGTGCGTGTGACCCGTAAAGCCGTAGACCAGCGACATGCCATAGAGCAGCATGCCCGAGGAAAGTGCACCGAGGACAAAATACTTCAGGCCGGCTTCCGTCGACTTCAGGCTGTCGCGGTTGATCGCAGCGATGACGTAAATCGCCAGCGACTGCAGCTCGAGGCCGAGATAGAGCGCGATCAGGTCGTTTGCCGAAATCATCAGCATGATACCGAGCGTGCACAGTACCAGGAGAACCGGAAACTCGAACTTGTCGAGCTGGTTTTCCCGCGCATGACCAATCGACATGAACAGTGCAACCAGAGAACCGATCAGCGCCAGCACCTTCATGAAGCGTGCGAAGCCATCCGCGAGGTAGACGCCGCCATAGGCAAGGCCGTCACCAGGAACGAAGATCAGCCAGAGGCCGGAGATGGCAATCAAGATCATCGCCAGCACGCTGACGAGCGGACCCGACCGCTCGCCCGAGAAGACGCCGATCATGAGCAGCACTAGGGCACCGATCGCGAGGATAATTTCCGGCGCGGACAGGTACAGGCTTAGGGAGATTGTTTCAGCGGTCATGTCCTAAAGTCCCGTCATTTCATCGACAGCGCAACATTCTGCGCTGCCTGCACTGCGGCCGAATAGCTGTTGATCAGATGGTCTACTGAAGCAGCGGTCGCATCGAAGACCGGAGCCGGGTAGACGCCGAAGAAGATGGTAAGTGCGACCAGCGGATAAAGGATGACCTTTTCACGCGGCGAAAGGTCGAGCAGAGCCTTCAGCTTTTCCTTCTCCAGCGCGCCGAAGATGACCCTGCGATAGAGCCAGAGCGCATAGGCGGCCGAGAGGATGACACCGGTGGCGGCAAAGAGCGCAACCCAGGTGTTGGCACGGAAGACGCCGATCAGCGTCAGGAACTCGCCGATGAAGCCGGAGGTGCCCGGCAGGCCGACATTGGCCATGGTGAAGACCATGAAGGCGACCGCATATTTCGGCATGTTATTGACCAGGCCGCCATAGGCCGCGATCTCGCGGGTGTGGGTGCGATCATAGATGACGCCGACGCAGAGGAAGAGCGCGCCGGAGACGATGCCGTGTGACAGCATCTGGAAGATCGAACCCTGCAGGCCCTGCGCGTTCGCCGCGAAGATGCCCATCGTCACGTAGCCCATGTGGGCAACCGAGGAATAGGCAATCAGCTTCTTGATGTCGTCCTGCATCATCGCGACCAGCGAGGTGTAGATGATGGCGATCACGGACATCGCGAAGACGAGCGGCGCGAAATAGTCCGAAGCGACCGGGAACATGCCGATCGAGAAGCGGATCAGGCCGTAGCCGCCGAGCTTCAGGAGCACGCCTGCCAAGATGACGGAACCGGCCGTCGGCGCCTGGACGTGTGCGTCCGGGAGCCAGGTGTGGACCGGCCACATCGGCATCTTCACCGCAAAGGAGGCAAAGAAGGCAAGCCACAGCCAGGTCTGCATCGCCGGCGGGAACTGGTAGTTCAGAAGCTGGGCGATATCGGTCGTGCCGGCCTGCCAGTACATGGCCATGATGGCGAGCAACATCAGCACCGAGCCGAGCAGCGTATAGAGGAAGAACTTGTAGCTCGCATAGACGCGGTTCGCGCCACCCCAGACACCGATGATGAGGAACATCGGGATGAGGCCGCCTTCGAAGAAGACGTAGAAGAGAACGATATCGAGCGAGACGAAGACACCGACCATCATCACTTCGAGGATGAGGAAGGCGATCATGTATTCCTTCAGGCGCTTCTCGACCGAAAGCCAGCTTGCGAGCACACAGAAGGGCATCAGGAAGGTCGAGAGGATGATGAACAGCATCGAGATGCCGTCGACGCCGACATGGTAGCCGATGCCCGTGCCGAGCCAGCTATGCTGCTCGATCATCTGGAAGCCCGGATTGGCGTTGTCGAAGCCGATCCAGATGAAAAGCGAAAGGATGAAGGTGAAGACCGTGGTGATCAAGGAGATCCACAGCACGTTCTTGCGGCCGTTCTCGGTTTCGCCGTTCATCAGCAACAGGAGCACCACGCCGACGAGCGGCAGGAAGGTGACCGTTGAAAGAATAGGCCAATCGGTCATCAGAAGGAACTCCCGAGCATCATCCAGGTAACGAGCGCCGCAACGCCGATCAGCATCGCGAAGGCATAGTGATAGAGGTAGCCGGTCTGCAGGCGCACGACGCGGTCGGTCACGCTGACCACGCGGGCGGCAATGCCGTTCGGACCGTAGGTATCGATAACGCCGACATCACCCTTCTTCCACAGGAAGTTGCCAAGAGCCTTGGCGCTCCGGACGAAGAGGAAGTCGTAGAGTTCGTCGAAGTACCACTTGTTGAGCAGGAACTGGTACAGAACGCGGTGCTGCTGAGCGAGTTTGCGCGGCGTCGACGGCGACCTGATGTACATATACCAGGCAATCACGAAGCCGAGCAGCATGGCGATGAATGGGCTGAGGCCAACCCAGACCGGAACGTGATGGAATTCTTCCACCAGTTCGTTTTCGGCGCCGGTAAAGAGCGCACCCTTCCAGAACTCGGCATATTCCTCGCCGTAGAAGCGGCCCTCGAAGAAGTAGCCGGCAAATACCGCGCCGAGCGCGAGGAGATAGAGCGGCACCAGCATGACCTGCGGCGATTCATGGACGTGATGCATGACTTCGTGCGAAGCACGTGGCTTGCCGTAGAAGGTCATGAAGATCAGGCGCCAGGAATAGAAGCTCGTGAAGAGAGCGGCAATGACCAGCAGTGTGAAGGCGAAGCCCGCGACCGGCGAATGCGACGCATAGGCAGCCTCGATGATGACGTCCTTCGAGAAGAAGCCGGCTAAGCCGAACGGGGTAAAGGGAATGCCGACACCGGTGATCGCCAGCGTGCCAATGATCATCATACGGAACGTCCACTTGATGTGCGGACGCAGACCACCCATGTAGCGCATGTCCTGCTCGCCATCGACGGCGTGGATGACCGAGCCGGCGCAGAGGAAGAGCAGAGCCTTGAAAAAGGCGTGCGTGAAGAGGTGGAAGATTGCCGCGCCATAGGCACCGACGCCGAGCGCCACGAACATGTAGCCGAGCTGCGAGCAGGTCGAGTAGGCGATGACACGCTTGATGTCGTTCTGCACGAGGCCGACAGTGGCCGCGAAGAAGGCGGTAATCGCGCCGATCACGGTGACGACGACGAGCGCATCCGGCGAGTGTTCGAAGATCGGCGACATACGGGCGACGAGAAAGACGCCGGCGGTCACCATGGTCGCAGCATGGATGAGGGCCGAAACCGGCGTCGGGCCTTCCATGGCGTCCGGCAGCCAGGTGTGCAGCAGGAACTGCGCCGACTTGCCCATAGCGCCCATGAAGAGCAGCAGGCAGGCGCCGGTCAGCGCATGCGCCTTGTCGAGATGCATGCCGAAAAGGTTCAGGATCACTTCACCAGCCTCGCCGCCGCCTTCAGCCGGAGCGAAGGTCGAAGCATTGGCGAAGATCGTGTCGAGGTTGATCGAGCCGAACAGCACGAAGACCGTGGCGATGCCGAGCACGAAGCCGAAGTCGCCGACACGGTTGACGATAAAGGCCTTCATCGCGGCTGCCGACGCAGACGGCTTCTTGTACCAGAAGCCGATCAGCAGATACGAGGCCAGACCGACGCCTTCCCAGCCGAAGAACATCTGGGCCAGGTTGTCGGACGTCACCAGCATGAGCATGGCGAAGGTAAAGAGCGAGAGATAGGCGAAGAAGCGCGGGCGGTGCGGATCGGTATGCATGTAACCGATCGAATAGACATGCACCAGGGTCGAGACCGTGTTGACGACGATCAGCATGACCGAGGTCAGCGTATCGACACGCAGCGACCAGGATACATCGATGCCGCCGGACTGGATCCAGCGCAGAACTTCGACCTTGATCGCGCCTTCCGGATGGCCGAGCGCAACCGTGAAGAAGACGACCCAGGACAGGACGGCGGCGATGATCATCAGGCCGCTGGTGACATATTCCGACGCCTTGGCGCCGATCGCGCGGCCGAAGAGGCCGGCAATGATCGCGCCGATCAGGGGAAGGAAGACGATAGCCTTGTAGAGGAACATGAGCCGCTCAGCCCTTCATCATATTGACGTCTTCGACCGCGATCGAACCGCGGTTGCGGTAGAAGACAACGAGAATTGCGAGACCGATCGCCGCTTCGGCAGCAGCAACGGTCAGAATGAACAGTGCGAAGACCTGGCCGACGATGTCGTTGAGGAACGACGAGAAGGCGACCATATTGATATTGACCGACAGCAGGATCAATTCGACGGACATCAGGATGACGATGATGTTCTTCCGGTTCAGGAAGATGCCGAAGACGCCGATGGTGAAGAGGATGGCGCTGACCGTGAGATAGTGGGAAAGTCCGATGACCATGTTCTTTGTTCCTTGACCTCTCGGTTCAGTTCACGCCCTGCCCCGGCTTGACCTTGATCACCTCGACGGCAGTCGCGGGCGTGCGGGCAACCTGGCGGGAAATATTCTGCCGCTTGATGTGGGTGCGATGCTTCAGCGTCAGCACGATTGCGCCGATCATGGCGACCAGCAGGATCAAACCAGCGATCTCGAAGAAATAGACGTAGTTCGTATAGAGCACGTCGCCGAGGGCGGCCGTGTTGGTGCGCACGGTCGGAGCCGGGATCGGCATGGCGACGGTCTTGGCGATCTCGGGCGAGATCACGCTGCCGCCGACCACGACGATCAGTTCGGCGGCGAGGATCAGGCCGATCAGCGCGCCGATCGGCGCATATTCGAGAACACCGGCTCGAAGCTCGGTGAAGTCGATATCGAGCATCATCACCACGAAGAGGAAGAGAACAGCGACCGCGCCGACATAGACGACGAGCAGGATCATCGCCAGGAATTCGGCACCCAGCAGCAGGAAGAGACCAGCTGCATTGAAGAACACCAGGATCAGGAACAGAACCGAGTGAACCGGGTTCTTCGCCCAGATGACCATGAACGCCGACGCTATCGCGATAAAGGCGAAAAGATAGAAAAATAGAGCCTGCAGACCCATGTTGGTGCCTTTTTCATCTTCCCCCGGGCAGCCGGGAGTTTCCCTGCCCGATAGGACCTGGCGCAGCTTTCGCCGGCAAAGCCCCGGTGCATGTTGACCGCGGCGGGCAAGAGTACCCTTCCCGCGGCATTTCAAATCTCAATCAGCGGTACGGCGCGTCGATCGCCATGTTGCGGGCGATTTCACGCTCCCACCGGTCGCCGTTTTCGAGGAGCCTCTGCTTGTCGAAATAGAGCTCTTCACGGGTTTCGGTGGCGAATTCGAAATTCGGACCTTCGACGATCGCATCAACAGGGCAAGCTTCCTGGCAGAAGCCGCAATAGATGCACTTCACCATGTCGATGTCGTAACGCACCGTGCGGCGCGTGCCGTCGTTGCGGCGCGGGCCGGCTTCGATGGTGATCGCCTGGGCAGGACAGATCGCCTCGCACAGCTTGCAGGCGATGCACCGCTCTTCACCGTTCGGATAACGGCGTAGCGCATGTTCGCCGCGGAAGCGCGGGCTGACCGGACCCTTTTCGAAGGGGTAGTTGATCGTTGCCTTCTGCTTGAAGAAGTAACGCATCGACAGGAAGAACGCGCCGACGAATTCCTTGAGGAACAGCGAGTTGATGGAGGCGGACAGGCTTGCCATCTTCAATCTCCAATTTTGCCGGAAACGAGGTTGGACATCAGGCCCATCCCATCAGTTTCAGCACGAATGCAACGATGACGACCATGGCGAGCGACAGCGGAAGGAAAACCTTCCAGCCGAGACGCATGAGCTGGTCGTAGCGGTAGCGCGGCACGAAAGCCTTGACCATGGCGAACATGAAGAACACCAGGCAGGACTTCAGCAGGAACCAGATAATGCCCGGCACCCAGTTGATGAGCCAGAAATCGACCGGCGGCAGCCAGCCACCGAGGAAGAGGATCGTCGTCAGCGAGCACATCAGCACGACGGCCGCATATTCGCCGAGCATGAACATCATGTACGGAGCCGAGCCGTACTCGACCATGAAGCCGGCGACGAGTTCCGATTCCGCTTCCGGAAGGTCGAAGGGCGGGCGGTTCGTCTCGGCGAGCGCCGAGATGAAGAAGATGACGAACATCGGGAACAGCGCCAGCCAGTGCCAGTCGAGGAACGAGTTCGGCAGGCCGATCATCGTACCGAGACCGGTGCGCTGGGCGTTGACGATATCCGTCAGGTTCAGCGAACCGACGCAGAGAAGAACGGTGACGATGACGAAGCCGATCGAGACTTCGTAGGACACCATCTGCGCGGCGGAGCGCAGTGCGCCGAGGAACGGATACTTCGAGTTCGAAGCCCAGCCGCCCATGATGATGCCGTAAACTTCGAGCGAGGAGATCGCCAGAATGTAGAGGATGCCGACATTGATGTTAGCAATCACCCAGCCATCGGCGAGCGGCACGACCGCCCAGGTCGACAGCGCCAGAAGCACGGTGACGAGCGGAGCCAGCAGGAAGACAGCCTTGTTGGCGCCAGCCGGAATGACCGGCTCCTTGAAGACGAACTTCAGAAGGTCGGCGAAGGACTGGAACAGGCCAAAGGGGCCGACGACGTTCGGGCCGCGGCGAAGCTGGACGGCAGCCCAGATCTTGCGGTCGGCAAGAAGAACGTAAGCGATGAAGACCAGCAGGCAGACGAGCAGCAGCAACGACTGACCGATCATGATGATCGCCGGCCAGACATAGGTCGAGAAGAAAGAATCCATGAGTTCCTGCCCTTACTCTGCCGCGACTTTAAAATTGTTGCGGGCCAATGCCGAGCACTCGGCCATGACAGCCGAGGCGCGCGCTATCGGGTTCGTCAAATAGAAGTCTTTGACCGGCGACGCAAACCCGGATTTGTTCATCTTACCGGCTTTTTTCGCCAGTGCGGCAATTTGGGCGCTTTCACCTGCGGCGATCTCGTCAACGGCCGCGAAATGCGGGAACGCCGCATAGAGCTTGCTGCGCAATTCACCGAGCGAATCAAAGGGAAGCTTCTTGCCGAGCACGTCGGAAAGAGCGCGAATGATCGCCCAGTCTTCGCGAGCGTCGCCCGGCGCGAAGCCGGCGCGGTTGCCGATCTGGACGCGGCCTTCGGTGTTGACCCAGGTGCCCGACTTTTCCGTATAGGCGGCAGCCGGCAGAATGACGTCAGCACCATGTGCGCCGTTATCGCCATGCGAACCGATATAGACCGTGAACTTCGCCGTCTTGGCGGAGACATCGAACTCGTCGGCTCCGAGCAGGAAGAGCACGTCCATGGCCTTCAGCATCTCTGCAGCATTGGCGCCCTTGGCGCCCGGCACGAAGCCGAGGTCGAGGCCGCCGACGCGTGATGCTGCTGTGTGCAGCACGGCAAAGCCGTTCCAGCCTTCAGCGATTGCGCCGACATTGACGGCGAGCTTGGCAGCCGTTGCGAGAACGCCAGCGCCATCCGTACGGGTCAGAGCGCCCTGACCGATAATGATCATCGGCTTGGACGCCTTGGAAAGGACTTCGGCGAAGGCGTGGCCGCCGTCGAGGATGTCCTTCAGCGTATCCGGACCCGAGCCGAGATAGTCATACTTGTAGCGCAGTTCGCCGCCTTCACCGATCACGCCGATCGGGAAGCCGCCGCGGCGGAAGCGCTTGCGGATGCGGGCGTTGAGGATCGCGGCTTCGAAGCGCGGGTTCGCGCCGACGATGAGCAGCGCGTCGGCCTGTTCAATACCTGATATGGTCGGGTTGAAGAGGTAACTTGCGCGGCCGAGCGACGGATCAAGTGCCGTCCCATCCTGGCGACAGTCCAGGTTCTCGGAACCAAGCGATTTCACCAGTTCGGACAGCGCATACATTTCTTCGACAGAAGCGAGATCCCCGGCGATCGCACCGATCTTGTCGCCCGATGTCGCCGATACGGCAGCCTTGATGGCGCCGAAGGCTTCGCCCCAGCTCGCCGGCTGCAGGCGACCGTCCTTGCGGACGTAAGGGCGGTCGAGGCGCTGCGTCTTCAGGCCGTCCCAGACGTGGCGGGTCTTGTCGGAGATCCACTCCTCGTTCACGGCTTCATTGACGCGAGGCAGGATGCGCATGACTTCGCGGCCGCGGGTATCGACGCGGATCGCGGAGCCGACGGCGTCCATGACGTCGATCGATTCGGTCTTGTTCAATTCCCACGGACGAGCCGTGAAGGCGAAGGGCTTGGAGGTCAGAGCGCCGACCGGGCAGAGGTCAACGACGTTGCCCTGCAGCTCGGAGGTCATTGCCTGCTCGAGATAGGTGGTGATCTCGGCATCCTCGCCGCGGCCGATCAGGCCGAGCTCGGAAATGCCGGCGACTTCTGTCGTGAACCGGACGCAGCGCGTGCAGTGAATGCAGCGGTTCATGACCGTCTTGACGAGCGGGCCAATGTACTTGTCTTCGACGGCGCGCTTGTCTTCCTGATAGCGCGAGGTGTCGATACCGAAGGCCATGGCCTGGTCCTGCAGGTCGCATTCGCCGCCCTGGTCGCAGATCGGGCAATCGAGCGGATGGTTGATCAGGAGGAATTCCATCACGCCTTCGCGGGCCTTCTTGACCATCGGCGTGTTGGTGAAGACTTCAGGCAGTTCGCCGTTCGGGCCGCCGCGGATATCGCGCACGCCCATGGCGCAAGAAGCCTGCGGCTTCGGCGGACCGCCCTTGACCTCGACGAGGCACATACGGCAATTGCCGGCAACCGACAGACGCTCATGGAAGCAGAAGCGCGGAACTTCAGCACCGGCCTCTTCGCACGCCTGAATCAGCGTGTAATGATCCGGAACTTCGATCTCGTTACCGTCAATCTTCAGTTTTGCCATCGTCACTCAGTCCTGTTTCCCATTCGCCGGGCACCGGCAAACAAACCTATTTTTGCAACATCCATATTGCCAAGCCGGATATTTCGTCCGTTCTGGCGGCGGCATTGCCCAAATTCTCTTGCGCAAGCTCCGAGACCCGGAACCTGCCATCGGCATCCCGACCCGGAGCCCCCTGCCCCGTCGATCGATCCGCCCGTCCTCCAGCCATCGCATTCGGCTGGAAATTTATTTCTTCCTGCGGCCCCGCGTCGCCAGCACCTTGGCCTGACCGACCCAGTCGTCACGCAGGATACGGCCATCGACCCCGAGTTCGGCGTCGAAGCGAGCGACATCGTCCTCGCTCCATGCCGCGACATCGGCAAATGTTCGGATGCCTTTTTGTTTCAGCACCTGCTCGAGCTTCGGGCCGATGCCAGCCACCAGCTTGAGGTCGTCAACCTTCCTGGACCTTGCGGCTGGTTTCGCCTTGGGCGCGACCAGCTTTACGGCTTCTTCCGCCGGAGCCTCGGCGGAAACCACCGTCAGTTTCGGCCTGGCCACCCTGCGAACCGACTCGGTCTTTTGAACAGGCGGGCGAATATTCTCCGGACGAATGTCCATCTCGGGCGTCTTCTCATCCGGCGGCGTCTCGTCGAGCGCCGCTGCCGCCTTGTTCGCCGTTTCGAGGACACCTTGCCAAGCACCGAAGATGACGCCGGCCATATGTGTGGAAAGACCGAAACCGATCGCTGTGGCAGCGGCGAAAGCCGCGGCCGGATGTAGCATCATCGGGTGAACAGGCATGGCACGCGCGTTCTCCAGAACATCGGCAGCAAGACGCCCGAAGTCGGCCGCAAAATCGGCTGCCCCTTCCCTCACCTTGCTGTCGGATGTCTTTGATGTCATCGCTTACTCAGCCGCCTCCAGAACCGCACCGTGATCAAGGGCATTGGCCGTATACTGGTCGATGCGGGCTTCGATTTCCGGACGGAAGTTACGGATCAGACCCTGCACCGGCCATGCGGCGGCATCGCCGAGCGCGCAGATGGTGTGGCCTTCGATCTGCTTGGTGACCTGGAACAGCATGTCGATTTCGCGCTTCTGCGCGTTGCCGCGCGCCATACGCTCCATCACGCGCCACATCCAGCCCGTGCCTTCACGGCACGGCGTGCACTGGCCGCAGCTCTCATGCTTGAAGAAGGCCGAGATACGGGCGATCGCCTTGATGACGTCGGTGGACTTATCCATGACGATCGAGGCAGCCGTACCGAAGGAGGAGCCGACCGCGCGCAGGCCGTCGAAATCCATTGGGCAGTCGATGATGTCCTTGGCCGGAACGATCGGGCACGACGCGCCGCCTGGAATGACGGCGAGCAGGTTATCCCAGCCGCCGCGGATGCCGCCGGCGTGCCTATCGACCAGTTCGCGGAAGGTGATGCCCATTTCTTCTTCGACGGTGCACGGTTTGTTGACGTGGCCGGAGAGCATGAACAGCTTGGTGCCGACATTGTTCGGCCGACCGATGGCCGAGAACCAGCCGGCACCGCGGCGCAGGATCGTCGGGGCGACGGCGATCGATTCGACGTTGTTGACCGTCGTCGGGCAGCCGTAGAGACCCATGTTTGCCGGGAACGGCGGCTTCAGGCGCGGCTGGCCCTTCTTGCCTTCAAGGCTTTCGAGCAGCGCGGTTTCTTCGCCGCAAATGTAGGCGCCGGCACCGTGATGAACGAAGATTTCGATATCCCAGCCGAGCTTGTTGTTCTTGCCAAGCAGGCCGGCATCATAACATTCGTCGATCGCAGCCTGCAGGGCTTCGCGCTCGCGGATATATTCGCCGCGTACATAGATATAGGCAGCATTCGCACCCATGGCGAAGCTCGCGATCACGCAGCCCTCGATCAGCGTATGCGGATCGTTGCGCATGATGTCGCGGTCCTTGCAGGTGCCGGGCTCCGATTCGTCGGCGTTGACGACGAGGTAATGCGGACGGCCGTCGCTCTGCTTCGGCATGAACGACCATTTGAGACCCGTCGGGAAGCCTGCACCGCCGCGACCCCGAAGGCCGGAAGCCTTCATCTCGTCGATGATCCAGTCACGGCCCTTTTCCAGGATCTGCTTGGTGCCATCCCAGTTGCCGCGGCTCATCGCGCCCTTCAGGGATTTGTCCTTGAGGCCGTAGATGTTGGTAAAGATGCGGTCCTTATCTTGTAACATGCTTCACACCTCTTACCGCGGCTTCTTGCCGAAGACCTTGATATATTCCGCTTCGCCGCCCTTGGCGAGCGCCTTGGCCTGCTTGACCCAGTCGTCGCGCTCGATGCGGCCGCGGAAATTCAGGAAACCATCGACCCATTCGCGTTCGGCCTTCTTCCAGCCCGCGATCTGCGAGAAAGTGAAGATGCCGATTTCGTTCAACGTTGCTTCGATCTTCGGACCGACGCCGGAGATCATCTTGAGATCGTCGGGAGCGGCGGGCTTTTCGATGCCGGCCGGGCGATTCTTGTCCGTCAGCAATGGCTTTGCAGCCGCTGCAGCTGTAACTGCGACCACCGGAGCCGGCTCGGAAGCAGCCGTTCCGGAAAGAGGCTGAACTTCGGCAGCCTTCGCATTCTTCGCCGACGCCTTCGGCGCCGTCGCAGGCGTCTTCAGCGACGCATTGGTCTCGGCATCGGTGCTCTTTGGGCGAGCGGCCTCGGAGGGCGGAACCGGCGCACCGTCGGCGGGGGCGATTGCCGGGGTATCTTCGATCCGGGTGCGGCTGACGGCGACGGCGTCCAGAAGCGTCGTCGGACCGCCCTCAGGCGAGGACAGATGACGATCGATCTGCGGACCGACCTTGATGCTCGCGCCGTTGCCAGCCCCGAATGTATCGATGATCTCTTCCAGGCGCTCCGGCGTCAGATCCTCATAGGTGTCCTTGCCGATCATCACCATGGGCGCGTTGACGCAAGCCCCGAGACATTCGACCTCTTCCCAAGAGAGCGTGCCTTCGGCGTTACGTTCGAAGGGATGCTGGTGGATCTTGCTGCGGCAGACGCCCATCAGCTTTTCCGAGCCGCGCAGCATGCAGGGCGTCGTGCCGCAAACCTGCACGTGAGCGCGGGTGCCGACAGGATGAAGCTGGAACTGGGTGTAGAAGGTCGCTACCTCGAGAACACGGATATAGGCCATGTCCAGCATGTCGGCGATCTTTTCGATCGCCGGACGGGTGACCCAACCATCCTGCTCCTGCGCACGCATCAACAGCGGAATGACCGCTGACTGCTGACGGCCTGCGGGATATTTCTGAATCGTCTTTTCCGCCCAGACCGCATTTTCATCGCTGAAAGCGAATGCGGCCGGCTGGAATTGATCTTCGGCTAATCGACGAACGGACATTCTTCCTCACGCCTTGTCAGTTTAGCGTTCCACACCGCGAAGCAGTCAAAGACTGCATTTCACAGGCATAGGCCGACTGGTCTTTTTGCATAAATACCACGAACTTGCCGCCATTCGGCACGGCGGCCTTGATTTGATAGCCCTTGGACAAAAGCTCGCCCATGGACGATTGCTCCGCCGGCGGCTGTGCTTCCTCGTGGCCCAGCGGCGTGCCGAGCTTTCCGGCCTCCTGCGCAAAGGCGGAGGAAGCCGAAAGAAGAAGTGCAGCTGCGAGCGGCAGAGCCTGCATCAGCGATCCACCTCGCCGAACACGATGTCGAGCGAGCCGAGAACGGCCGCGACGTCGGCAAGCTGGTGGCCACGGCACATGAAGTCCATTGCCTGCAGGTGCGCATAACCCGGGGCGCGGATCTTGCAACGGTAAGGCTTGTTGGTACCGTCGGAGACGAGGTAGACGCCGAACTCGCCCTTCGGCGCCTCGACGGCAGCGTAAACTTCGCCGGCCGGAACGTGATAGCCTTCGGTGTAGAGCTTGAAGTGGTGGATCAACGCTTCCATCGAGCGCTTCATCTCGCCGCGCTTCGGCGGAACGACCTTCCCGTCTATGGAGGAGAAGGGCCCTGCCTTGGCATCACCGAGCAGGCGATTGACGCACTGCTTCATGATCTTCACCGATTCGCGCATCTCGATCATGCGGATCAGGTAACGATCGTAGTTGTCGCCGTTCTTGCCGATCGGAATGTCGAACTCAAGATCCGAATAGCATTCATAGGGCTGCGCGCGACGCAGGTCCCAGGCGGCGCCCGAACCGCGTACCATCACGCCAGAGAAGCCCCAGGCCCAGCAATCCTCCAGCGAAACCACGCCGATATCGACGTTACGCTGCTTGAAGATGCGGTTGCCGGTCAGAAGATCGTCGATATCATCGAGCTTGCCCGGGAATTGGTCGCACCACTTGCCGATATCCTGCACCAGATCTTCCGGCAGGTCCTGGTGGACGCCACCCGGACGGAAATAGGCGGCATGCATGCGGGAGCCGGAAGCACGCTCGTAGAACACCATCAGCTTTTCGCGCTCTTCGAAGCCCCAGAGCGGCGGCGTCAACGCGCCGACGTCCATGGCCTGCGTCGTGACGTTCAGAAGATGCGACAGGATACGGCCGATTTCCGAATAGAGAACGCGGATGAGCTGGCCGCGAATCGGGATTTCGATGCCCAGCAGCTTTTCGACCGCCATCGCATAGGCATGTTCCTGGTTCATCGGCGCCACGTAGTCGAGGCGGTCGAAATAGGGAACGGCCTGCAGGTAGGTCTTGGTCTCGATCAGCTTTTCGGTACCGCGGTGCAGCAGGCCGATATGCGGATCGACGCGCTCCACGATTTCGCCGTCAAGCTCCAGCACAAGACGCAGAACGCCGTGTGCTGCCGGATGCTGCGGCCCGAAATTGATGTTGAAGTTACGGACGTTATGTTCGGTCATGGCGATGGGCTCGCTTTTTCAGGTAGTCAGTGAACAGCGGGCGAAAGCCCGCCACACGCCTCAAACTTACTGCTTCGCCTTTTCGTCGCCCGGCAGCACGTATTCCGTGCCTTCCCAGGGGGACAAGAAATCGAAATTGCGGAATTCCTGCTTCAGTTCGACAGGTTCGTAAACGACGCGCTTTGCCGCATCGTCGTAGCGAACCTCGACGAAACCGGTCGTCGGGAAGTCCTTGCGCAGCGGATGACCCTCGAAACCGTAGTCGGTCAGGATGCGGCGCAGGTCCGGATGGCCGGTGAAGAGGACGCCGTACATGTCCCAGGTCTCGCGCTCGAACCAGTCGGCGCCCGGATAGACGGCGCAAGCGGACGGAACCGGCGTATCCTCGTCGGTCGCCACCTTCACCCGGATGCGCAGGTTCTGCTTCGGAGACAAGAGATGATAAACGACATCGAAGCGCAGCTCGCGCTGCGGCCAGTCGACACCACAAATGTCAATCATGTTGATGAAGCCACATTTGGCATCATCGCGCAGGAAGGTCAGCAACGGAATCAAATTGTCGCCAGTCGTCGTCAGCGTCAGCTCGCCGTATTTGAGCTGCGAGGCGGCAATCAGATTGCCGCGCGCTTCCGAAACGTAGGACGAAAGCTCAGTGAGGGCTTCGCTCATAATTTCCTGTCCTTGCCCTTAGCGTTCGATCGTGCCGGTGCGGCGGATCTTCTTCTGCAGCAGTAGCACGCCGTAAAGCAGTGCTTCCGCCGTGGGGGGACAGCCCGGCACGTAGATGTCGATCGGCACGACGCGGTCGCAACCACGAACCACCGAATAGGAATAGTGATAGTAGCCGCCGCCATTGGCGCAGGAGCCCATCGAGATAACGTAACGCGGCTCGGGCATCTGGTCGTAGACCTTGCGGAGCGCGGGGGCCATCTTGTTGGTCAACGTGCCGGCGACGATCATGACGTCCGACTGGCGCGGCGAGGCGCGCGGCGCAAAACCGAAGCGCTCGACGTCGTAACGCGGCATGGAGAGCTGCATCATCTCGACGGCGCAGCATGCGAGACCGAAGGTCATCCACATCAGCGAGCCGGTACGAGCCCAGTTGATCAGCTCATCGGTCGAGGTGACGAGGAAACCCTTGTCGGCGAGCTCATTGTTGATCTCACCGAAGAATGCGTCGTTGCTGCCGATCGGCTTACCGGTCGAGGGATCAATGATCCCCTTCGGCTGCTGCGCGACAAGCGTCTGATTGCCAGCGGGGGCTACTCCCATTCCAGGGCTCCCTTCTTCCATTCATAGATAAAGCCGATGGTCAGCACGAGGAGGAAGACCATCATGGACCAGAAGCCGAACCAGCCGATGGCGCCGAAGGAAACGGCCCACGGAAAGAGGAAGGCGACCTCAAGGTCGAAGATGATGAAGAGAATCGACACGAGGTAGAAGCGGATATCGAACTTCATACGAGCGTCGTCGAATGCGTTGAAGCCGCATTCGTAAGCCGAAAGCTTTTCCGAATCGGGCGCCTTGAAGGCAACGGCAAACGGCGCAATGAGAAGCGCCAGGCCAATTACGAGCGCGATGCCGATGAAAATAGCGATCGGAATATAGGAACTGAGCAGTTCAGTCATCATGTTCATCCCTGCTTGCGGGCGGCGCCTGGCGGCGCAACTGGGCAAATGCCCGGCAAGCGAACGTGCGTTGCAACAAGCCGTGGTTAGCGCAGCCGGAGCCCCGGCGCAAGACTTTTACAGAAGCTATTCGAACAGCGTGAGAAGGACATTATCAAGCAGATGCAACGATGTCGCGACAAATCCGTAAAAGTTGCGGAAGGCCGCATGGCTGACCCTCGGAAACTGCATGGCTTTCAGGAAGAAAATGGCGCGAGTGACGGGGCTCGAACCCGCGACCTCCGGCGTGACAGGCCGGCACTCTAACCGACTGAGCTACACCCGCGCATTGGACCTTTCGGACCGTGAAGATACCACGAAACCGGACAGAGGCGACGATTTGCCGCCTGCTTGAAATGGCGCGAGTGACGGGGCTCGAACCCGCGACCTCCGGCGTGACAGGCCGGCACTCTAACCGACTGAGCTACACCCGCATTCTTTCAAGCAATCCGGTGCCTGAGCACCCTCTCCGAACGGGCTGGCCGTTGGGATGAGCGGCTAACTAAGGGGTTCGCCTTTTAGTGTCAAGCAGGTTTGGAGACAAAACCATGACAGTCCTGAAATTGTTTCGGAAAGTTGCGCCGATCCCCGGCAAGTCGGCAATTCCGCTTTGCCCGCACGAGCTTGCCGCCGAAGCGCTTGGCCATGCGTTCCGTGTCACCCCTCACGCTGATCCGCTGCGCCGCGTTTTCCACAATCGGTCAGCGCGGATAGAGCGCAGGCGCCTGAAACACCCTCCTCTCCTGCGACAAATATCCGAAACGGATGTCCGGATAGCATGCACGTGTCTCTTAGAGGCTAAACGCACATCAGGCCTTGCCGGCATATTCTTCGTTGCTGACCTGCTCTAGCCAGTCCGCAACGCTGCCATTCAATGCCTCCTGGATGGCGATATGGCTCACCGCGCTCTCGGGGCTTGCGCCATGCCAATGTTTCTCGCCCGGCGGGAACCACACGACATCACCCGGGCGGATTTCCCTGATTTCCCCACCCCATGTCTGGGCGAGACCTCTGCCTGACGTAACGATCAGCGTCTGACCCAGGGGATGGGTATGCCAGGCGGTGCGCGCGCCAGGCTCGAAGGTTACGTGAGATGCCCGCACGCGCGCCGGCTCCGGCGCCTCGACGAGCGGATCGAGGCGGACGGAGCCGGTGAAATAATCGGCCTGACCTTTTGTGGAGGGGCGTGAGCCTGCGGTCTTGATATCCATGATCTCTCCTGTTCTTCCGTCGTCTGCGATTAAAGCCGTCGTGGACAAGGATATTTGATCGCAGCAGGCGATCCAAGCGGCATCGGCAATTGCCGCCCCACCCGGCGGCTGCTACTGCGAAGGCCTTTCATCACGAACGGAGGATTTCCATGAAACATCATGCTTTCGGCCGCCTGCCCTTCACCGTCACTGATGTCGGCTTCGGCGCCTGGCAGATCGGTGGCTCCTGGGGCGATGTCAGCGAAGCGGACGGCCGCGCCGCTCTGAATGCCGCGCTCGACGCCGGCATGACGTTTATCGACACCGCCGATGTCTACGGCGACGGCCGCTCCGAAAAGATCATCGCCGACGTGCTGACGGCGCGCGGTGGCGAACGCCCGATGGTCGCGACCAAAGCCGGCCGCCGTCTCAATCCGCACGTCACTGAGGGCTACACCAAAGCCAATCTGGAAGGCTTCATCGATCGCAGCCTGAAAAACCTGCAGGTGGACAGCCTCGACCTCGTACAGCTTCACTGCCCGCCGACGGAGGTGCTCTATCGCCCCGAGGCCTTCGCAGGTCTGGACGAGTTGCAGAAGGCCGGCAAGATCCGGGGCTACGGCGTCAGTGTCGAAAAGGTCGAGGAAGCGCTGAAGGCGATCGAATATCCCGGCGTCGTCAGCATCCAGATCATCTACAATATCTTCCGCCAGCGTCCCGATCACCTGTTCTTCGGTGAAGCCCGTCGCAAGAACGTGGCGATCATCGCGCGCGTGCCGCTTGCAAGCGGCCTGCTCTCCGGCAAGATCACCCGCGACACGAAGTTCGCAAGCGATGACCATCGCAACTTCAACCGCAACGGCGAGGCCTTCGATGTCGGTGAGACCTTCTCGGGCGTGCCTTTCGAGGTCGGCCTGCGGGCAGTCGAGGAAGTGCGCAAGCTCGTGCCGGCAGGTGCCAGCATGGCCGCCTTTGCGCTGCGCTGGATCCTGATGGCGGAAGCCGTCACCGTCGTCATCCCTGGTGCACGCAATGCCGAGCAGGCCAAGGCGAACGCAGGCGCTGCCGATCTTGCGCCGCTCTCTGCCGATGTCATGGCCGCGACGCGCGAGATCTACGAGCGTCTGATCGCACCGCATGTGCATCAGCGCTGGTAGGCACTGACTGCTCTTCAGGCCCGACCGGCTGAATCGGCCGGGCCTGAGATATTCGTTCGGCGCGAACCGGATCAAACCGTCAGGACAATCTTGCCGAACTGCTCGTTCGATTCCAGGAAGCGATGCGCCTCAACGATCTGCTCGAACGGGAATGTCCTCGCTATGACGGGTTCGAGAGCCCCGGATTCTAGCCCTTCCAGTATGAAGCGCTTTGCCGCTTCCAGTCGGGCCGGATCGCGCGTGATCTCATGAACGAGATAGCCCCGCAGCGTCAGGAATTTGCCGAGTACGGCGGGCAGCGGAAAAGGTGTTGGCGCCGTGCTCAGTCCACCATATTCGATCAGAATGCCGCCCAAGGACATTGCTGCCGTCAGCGGTCCGAAGATCGGGCCTGCCACGGCATCGAAGACGACGCGGACGCCTTCCGGCCCGGCGATTTCACTCAGTCTTGCCTCAATGTCCTCTTCCTGCGATGCAATCACGTGCGCAGCACCGACATCCTGTAGTGACTGACGTTTTTTCCCGGTCCTGGTGATCGCGATCGGCGTGGCGCCCACCATGTTGGCGATCTGGATCGCGGCAATCCCCACGCTGCTCGATGCCGCAGTAACCGCAATGAAATCCCCCTTCTGCAGCCGAGCAATATCGATGAGCGCGCCATAGGCGGTGAGATACTGCATCCAGGTCGCGGCCGCCGTCACCCAGGAGAGAGACGGCGGATGCCTGACGACGGATTCGGCGTTGAATGTGACGAGTTCACCATAAGCGGGCGTGCGCACCATGGAGGTCGGCGGAATGATGCTGACGCCGTCACCCGGCGCAACACTCTCCACGCCCTCGCCTACCGCTTCGACGATGCCGGCCGCCTCCAGACCCAGGCCAGACGGCAGAGGTGCCATCTCGATGTAGGCGCCGGACCGCAGCAGCGCCTCGGCCCTGTTGATGCCCAGCGCCTTGACCCGGATTTGAACCTGCCCCGGCCCGGGTGGTGTCACATCAACATGTTCAATGCGAAGAACCTCGGGACCGCCGAGTTCGTGAAAGCGGATTATGCGTGCCATTTGCCATCAACTCCAAAACGATTGAAACGAATGAGCTATGACGACTGAGCAGTTGAAGATAAATTGGCCGAAGAGCAAGACAGAAGAAACCATGAGTTTGTAATATGGATCACCTCACCAGCATGACCGTTTTTGTGAAGGCCGTCGATCTCGGCTCCTTTGCCGCAGCGGCGACCGCGCTTGGCCTGTCCGGGCCGATGGTCGGCAAGCACATTCGGTTTCTAGAGGAGCGGCTGGGTGTCAGCTTGCTCAATCGCACGACGCGCCGCCAGAGCCTGACGGATTTTGGGCGTGCCTATTACGAACGCTGCCGGATGATCCTTGCCGAGACGGAGGCGGCAGACGCACTCGCAATCGATCACCTTTCCGAACCCTGCGGAAAGCTGCGTGTCGCCATGCCAGCGCATTTCGGCCGGCACTGCGTGCTCCCGGTTCTGCTCGAACTCGCCCGGCGATATCCAAATCTAGAACTCAACCTGTCGCTCGGCGATCCCATCGTCGATCTTGCAGAAGACGGCTATGATCTCGCGATCCGCACCGGAGAACTCGAGGACCGGTCGCACGTCATCGCTCGTCGCCTGGCGCGTCAGCGCATGGTGGTCTGCGCCTCGCGGGCCTATCTCGAGGTACACGGCAGGCCGCAGCAACTGGAGGATCTCGGCAGGCATGACGCGATAATTTACGCGCGCTCGGCTCGCTTTCGCCCCTGGCTCTTTCCGCGCATCGACCACCCTCCCCTGGAAATCCGGCCGAACAGCCGGCTGCGGCTCGATGATCTCGATGCGATTGCCGACGCGGCGGTGGCCGGCATGGGGCTTGCCTGGCTACCCTATTGGCTGATTCGCGACCGCGTACAGGCAGGAACGCTCGACGTGCTGCTGTCGGAGCAGCCGGCGTTTCTCTACGACTGCCATGCCCTTTGGCTACAGACACCGCATTTGCCGCTCAAAGTCCGCCTTGCCTTCGACGCCTTGGCGGCTGCCCTTCCCAGATTCATGACCTAGGCACGCCAGATCGCCCGACACGATTGGACCAAAGAAAAAAGGCCGGGCGAAAACCCGGCCTTTCCATCTCGTGGAAATGCGAACTCAGTTCGTGGCGGTCAGGTTGACAGGGAAGAAGAGGGTCTCGCCCGAAGAATCGCTGACGCCGTCGTTGTCGGTCACGGCAAAGGCCTTGCCCGATGCGTCGAAGGCGAAGCCTTCCAGCTTGTCGAGAACATAGCCGTTGGTGGCCGACTTCAGGTCGCCGATGAAGTCATGGGCTTCCGTTTTCTTGACGACAGGCAGTTCGCCGCCGAGCTTGCCCGGCTTCAGGTCGGAGATTGCGACCTTGTAGAGCTTCTTCAGCTTGGCTGCATCGCCGACGAGGTTGTCGCGTTCGATGATGTAGACGCTGTCGCCCTGGGCGGTAATTTCGGAGAGGCCGACCCAGCCGCCTTCGCTCTTGTCGAGCGGGTAGCGAACGCCGCCCCATTCCTTCTTCTTCGGGTTATAGGAGAGAAGCTTCACGAAGCCCTTCTGATCGTCGTTCCACTCGCGCTGAACGGCCATCCAGAGCGTTGCATCGTCGCCAGTGCCGATGATCGTTACACCTTCGAAGCCATAGCGGATTTCGTTGGCGAGCAGTTCCTTCGGCAGGGCGATCTCGGTCTTGATGTCGCCCTTGGCGGTCACGTTGTAGAGGGCGTGCGGCACGAGACGCTCGGTATAGCCTTCCGAAGCCAGCCAGAAGGAACCGTCGGCAGCAACAGCGATGCCTTCGATATCGAGCTTCTGAGCCGGAGCACCGTCACGCTTGACGACAAGTGCATCGGTGATGACGGCCGGCTTCTTGGTGGCATCGATCGTGTAGATCGTCGGCTGCGAGCCCAGGACGCTGTCGCTGACGGCGTAGAGCATGCCCGGCTTGCCCGGGACGGCGGCGAGTCCCGAAAGGGCTGCAAAGCCGATCGGGTTGCCGTCTTTCTCGGCGGAGACGATGTGCGGATAGGCCTTTTCGCCTTCGCCGCGCTCATAGATCATGACGTGCGAACGCGTGCCCCCATCTTTGCCGAGGTCGAGTTCGTTGGCGGTGGCAAACAGGTTACGCTGCGGAATGGCAATCGCGCCTTCCGGGGAAATGCCTGACGGCAAAATCTGCAGCAGTTCCGGATCAGCACCCGTATCCTTGTAGACGCCGACGACGGAAGCGCGCTCGGCGAGCACGAAGAACAGATTGTCATCGCCGAACTTGGCGGCTTCGAGACCCTCCGGTTCGACGCCCTTCGACGAGGAGCGGCTTTCCGGATAATGGCCGAGGGCCGCTACGGCGCGCTCGAAAGAGCTACCCGATTCGTAGAGAACCTTGCCGGTCTTGTCGAAGATGGTGAAGCCGCGCGAGCCGCCTTCATAGTCGCCTTCGTTGGCGACGACGAGACGGTTGTCGTCCAGCCACTTCACGGCGTCCGGCTCGCGCAGGACGCCCTTCTTCTCGCCGGTGAACTTCAAGGCGCCGTCACGCTTGGTGTCGATGCCCGAAAGATCGGTGCTGCCGGCGGTGAAGTGTGTCTTCACCGTGCCGGTCGTGCCGTCGAGAATGATGATCTCGTTGTTTTCCTGCAGCGTGAGCGCAATTTCGTTCTGGCTGTTGAAGGCAACGAATTCCGGCTCCGGATCTTCCGGGGCAACGCCTGTGAGACCGGTCAGGGCGACATGCTTGATCGTGCCGCAATCGACGGTGCCGTCGGTCTTGACCTGGAAGACGACGAGGTCGCCAGCCGGCATCTGCGGGATCTTGCCGTCGTTGACCTCTTCGTCGCGCTCATTTTCGATGGCAATGGTGCCGAGCGTCCTGTCCTTGTTGAGGGCGATCGAATCAGGCTGACCGCCGAGATCGCAGGTCGCGTCGATCTTCTTGCTGGCGATATCGACGATCGCCAGACGACCGGACGGCTTCTGCTTGCTCTCGCTGGTGTTGACTGCGACGAGCGCCTTGCCGGCTGCTGATGTGACCGAGGTCGGCTCGCCGTCCATCATCAGCGCGCCGCCGGCCTTGGGTGCCTTGGCATCTGTGATGTCGATGAAGCCGATCGCGCCGAGCGGGCTATCGCTGTAGATCAGCGTGTTGCCATCCTGCGAGGCGGTGATGATTTCGGCCGAGGTGGTCGAAAGCTTGTCCTTGTCGGCCGGCAGGTTGGTCGCGACCGGGAAAGAGGCGATGCGGTTGAAAACCGGCTCAGCCGCTGCCGGGAAGGCAACGGACGCGAAAAGCACGGCAGCAATCGCTGCCTTGCGCGAAGACGATGTCATTGAAAATCCCCCAATGCCGAAAAAATCGAACAGAGGTTTTTTGCGGGACTGCCATGACAGACACATGACAGCCTGCGACATTTGTACAGTTCGCGTCAGGCCGCCTGCCGTTCGCGAAGCATCTCGATGCGCATGATGAAGAGCGACGCGGCGAGAATGAGCGCTGCCCCGAGCCACAGATAACCAGCCGGCGCATAGCCGAAGAAAAGCCAACCCGCGAGCACGTTCAACGGCAGCTTCAGGTCATCGAAGGGCTGCACATAGGCGGCGTCGGCACTCGCATAGGCAAGGGTCAGCAGATATTGCGCCACGACCGTCAGGAGGCCTGCCAGAAGGAAAAGCGCAAGCGCTGCGCCCGTCGGCACTGCGAAGCCCGCTGCGAGCGCCAGGCCGCCATTGATCGGCGTCAGCAGCACTAGCAGCCAGACGGTGATCGTCTCCGGCTTCTCGATGCCGGTCAGGCTCTTGGTGATGAGCGAGGAGGCGCCCCAAAGCGGGGCCGAGATAACAGGTAGAAGTGCCGCCCAGGTGAAGCTGTCCGACCAAGGCTGAAGGATGATCATCGCTCCGACAAAGCCTGTTCCCGTCGCCATCCAGCGAGCAGGTCCGACCCGTTCGCCGAGGAACAGGCGCGCGCCGAGAATGATGAAGAAGGGCGAGGTCATGACGAGCGCGATCGCCTGCCAGATCGGCACCGAGGCAAGGCCGGAAACCCAGGCCTCGACGCCGAGCGCGGCAAAGACGACGCGCACGACATGCCGCCAGGGATAGTCCGTGCGCATGGCGGAAAGACCGACCTTGCGCAGGAAGGGCAACGAAAAAAGAAAGGCGAAGCCGTATTGCCAGAAGGCTGCGGAAGTCGCCGGGAAGGCAAGCGTCATCGTGAGCCACTGGGTGACGACATTGAGGAGCGAGAAGACGACGCCTCCAAGCACCATGAAGGCTGCACCGGCAACGGCGCGGGAATGCGAGACTGCAAGGGAATTCTGATTCATGTCTTCCATCCGGACTACAGCGCCGCGCGTCTTTTCAGACGCGCAAAGGACGCTGTCGAACTTTGAATTGCTGCATAATTTCGCCCCTAAATCGATTCCGACTTGGGGAATTATGCAGGAGACCAAACATAAATCAGGACGCATGAGGCGACGGCACGCAGACGCCTGCAGATCCCTGCCCGCGCGCGGCCATGCTCATTCTCTTTCATCCGGACTTTAACCGTCGGCTCCGGAATCACACCGGATCTGCTGACCCTTTCCAAGCCGAGGCTTGAGAAGGCGCTCGCGGGCTCAGGCCTTAGCCCTTACCGCCGGTGGGGACTTTCACCCCGCCCTGAGAACATTGTCGTCGTAAGACAAAGTACCGAGTGCCGCAAGCGGCGAAAACAAAAAGGGGTCCGGCGATGCCGAACCCCCTCAAAATCCTGCACGGCCGTTCTCGTTTACGGCCAGCGGACAATCTCGTATCAGCCGTTGACGGCGTCCTTCAGGCCCTTGCCGGGCGTGAACTTCGGCACGTTGCGTGCCGGGATGTCGACTTCGGCGCCGGTCGACGGGTTGCGACCCTTCGTGGCAGCGCGATGAGAAACCGTGAAGCTGCCGAAGCCAGCAAGACGGATGTCGCCCTTGTTCTTCAGTTCAGCCTGCACAACATCAAAAACTGCGTCGACGGCAGATGCTGCGTCAGACTTCGTGAGTCCAGCCTTTTCGGCTACTGCGGACACGAGTTCATTCTTGTTCATGTTTCCACCCCTTTCTCTATGGTTTGAAACAACTCAATCTGTAAGCTAGGCGCAGAAATCGCTTTTATCAGGCCCGCCGGGAACCCAAAAACCCTGCAAATCAAGGAAAAGCAAGCGCCTACATGACGTTTTCACAAAAAAAGGCCGGCGTTACCGCCGGCCTTTTTCAAGATTTGTAACAATTGGGCATAAATGTGGCGGCCAAGGCTCAATGAGCTATGGTCGCACCTGCATCATCAAGCCCTTCGACCGTCGCAATGACGGGCGTTTCCACCGTGCCATCCCACTCGATCGGCTCGGGACGACGCAGCAGCGCATGCTTGATCACTTCGCCCATGCGGGAGACCGGAATGATCTCCATGTTGTTCTTCACATTGTCCGGAATCTCGGCCAGATCCTTGGCATTCTCTTCCGGAATCAGCACCTTCTTGATGCCGCCGCGAAGCGCAGCGAGCAGCTTTTCCTTCAGGCCGCCGATCGGCAGAATGCGACCGCGCAGGGTGATTTCACCCGTCATTGCCACATCCTTGTTGACCGGAATGCCAGTCATGATCGAGACGATCGCGGTTGCCATGGCGACACCGGCCGACGGACCATCCTTCGGCGTCGCGCCTTCCGGCACGTGCACGTGAATGTCGCTCTTGTCGAAGCGCGGCGGCTCGATGCCGAAATCGACGGCGCGCGAGCGGACATAAGATGCCGCTGCCGAGATCGATTCCTTCATCACTTCCTTCAGGTTGCCGGTGACGGTCATGCGGCCCTTGCCGGGCATCATGACGCCTTCGATCGTCAGCAGTTCGCCGCCGACTTCCGTCCAGGCAAGACCCGTGACAACACCAACCTGATCTTCGCGTTCGGCTTCGCCGTGGCGGAAGCGCGGAACGCCGAGATAGTCGTCGATGTTCGCCGCCGTGACATGAACCGCCTTCGTCTTGCCCTTGATGATCTCGGTGACCGCCTTGCGGGCGAGCTTCATCAGTTCGCGTTCGAAGTTACGGACACCGGCTTCGCGGGTGTACTGCTGGCTGATCGCCATCAGGGCATCGTCGCTGACCGAGAATTCGTTCGGCTGCAGCGCATGTTCCTTGATGGCCTTCGGCAGCAGATGTCGCTTGGCGATCTCGCGCTTTTCGTCTTCGGTGTAGCCGGCGATACGGATGACTTCCATGCGGTCCATCAGCGGAGCCGGAATGTTCAGCGTATTCGCCGTGGTGATGAACATCACGTCAGACAGGTCGTATTCGACTTCCAGGTAGTGGTCCATGAAGGTCGAGTTCTGAGCCGGGTCCAGCACCTCGAGCAGAGCGGAAGACGGATCGCCGCGATAGTCCTGGCCAAGCTTGTCGATCTCATCCAGAAGGAAGAGTGGGTTCGACTTCTTCGCCTTCTTCATCGACTGGATGACCTTGCCGGGCATCGAGCCGATATAGGTACGGCGGTGACCGCGGATTTCAGCTTCGTCACGAACGCCGCCGAGAGCCATGCGAATGTACTCGCGGCCGGTCGCCTTGGCGATCGACTGGGCAAGCGAGGTCTTGCCGACACCCGGAGGGCCGACGAGGCACAGGATCGGGCCCTTGATCTTGGTAGCGCGAGCCTGAACCGCCAGATACTCGACGATGCGCTCCTTGACCTTGTCGAGACCGAAGTGATCGGCTTCGAGGATCTTCTCGGCATTATTGAGATCGGACTTGATTTTCGACTTCTTGCCCCAGGGTATACCGAGCAGCCAGTCCAGATAATTGCGCACGACGGTGGCTTCAGCCGACATCGGGCTCATCTGGCGCAGCTTCTTCAGTTCAGCGTCAGCCTTCTCACGGGCTTCCTTGGAGAGCTTCGTCTTGGCGATGCGCTCTTCCAGTTCGCTCATCTCGTCGCGGCCTTCCTCGCCATCGCCGAGTTCCTTCTGGATCGCCTTCATCTGCTCATTCAGATAGTATTCGCGCTGGGTCTTCTCCATCTGACGCTTGACGCGAGAGCGGATGCGCTTTTCGACCTGCAGGACCGAGATCTCGCCTTCCATGAAGCCGAGGGCCTTTTCGAGGCGGCCCTTGACGCTGGTGGTTTCCAGCATCTCCTGCTTCTCGGTGATCTTGATCGACAGATGCGAGGCGACCGTATCGGCGAGCTTGGAATAGTCGTCGATCTGGCTGGCCGCACCGACAACCTCGGGCGAAATCTTCTTGTTGAGCTTCACGTAGCTCTCGAATTCCGACACGACGGAGCGGGAGAGCGCTTCCAGCTCGACCGGATCGTCATGCGGCTCTTCGAGCACATGGCCAAGGGCCTCGTAGAAATCTTCGCGGCCTGTGTAGCTGTCGATCTCGGCGCGGGCGCGGCCTTCGACCAAAACCTTGACGGTGCCGTCAGGCAGCTTCAAGAGTTGCAGCACATTCGCGACCGTACCAACGCGGTGGATCGCCGACGGGTCCGGATCGTCGTCGCTGGCGTTGATCTGGGTGACCAGCATGATCTGCTTGTCGGAACCCATGACCTCTTCGAGCGCGCGGATAGACTTTTCCCGCCCGACGAACAGCGGCACGATCATATGGGGGAAAACCACGATGTCGCGCAGAGGCAGAACAGGATAGGCGGTGCTGCTCGCTACAGACGTTTTCTTCGTCATTTTTATTCCTTTCCATCGTCCCGTTACCGGGCTCTTTGGCGCGGCCGCTTGGGAACCGGCCGGCACTCTCACTTGTTGTTACAAGTGGAGGTTCTGACTACGCTTTTCAAGCCACGTTAACGCCCGCGTTCCACGGTTGTGACAGCTTTATTACACTGGAACGCCACCACAATGAAGCGCCTGACTGGAGCGACGCTTACCATTTCCGATCCGCCTAAAATAACAACGCCAGCAACACGCTACGGAATCACAGCATCATTGCCAAGGGTCATCGTTTGCGCAACATCGGCAACGGCTGTTTTCAACCTTGCCCGCAACTATTATCAGGGCGCGGCACCTGTTTTCAAATAGAAAGGGGCCTGCACAAGGCAAGCCCCTTAAAATAACGGTTCTCAATTCGAGCTTCAGGCCGAAACGTTTGCCTTCTCGTCCTGGCGGTCGGCGTAGATATAGAGCGGACGAGCCGAGCCGCGCGCGACCTCTTCGGAGATGACGACTTCGCGCACACCTTCCAGAGCCGGCAATTCGAACATCGTGTCGAGCAGGATCTTTTCCATGATCGAACGCAGGCCGCGGGCGCCGGTCTTGCGGACAATCGCCTTGCGGGCGATTTCGCGCAGTGCATCCTCGTGGAAGCTCAGCTCTACGTCTTCCATCTCGAACAAGCGTTGATACTGCTTGATGAGCGCGTTTTTCGGCTCGGACAGGATCTGGATCAGCGCATCCTCATCGAGGTCTTCCAGCGTTGCCAGGACCGGCAGACGGCCGATGAATTCCGGGATGAGGCCGAACTTGACCAGATCTTCCGGCTCCAGTTCGCGCAGCACTTCGCCGACGCGGCGGTCGTCCTGCGCCTTGACACTCGCGCCGAAGCCGATCGAGGTCTTCTCGCCACGGGCCGAAATGATCTTGTCGAGACCAGCGAAGGCGCCGCCGCAGATGAACAGGATGTTCGTCGTGTCGACCTGCAGGAATTCCTGCTGCGGATGCTTGCGGCCGCCCTGCGGCGGTACGGAAGCAACCGTGCCTTCCATGATCTTCAGAAGCGCCTGCTGCACGCCCTCACCCGACACGTCGCGGGTTATGGACGGGTTGTCGGACTTCCGGGAGATCTTGTCGACTTCGTCGATGTAGACGATGCCGCGCTGGGCGCGCTCGACATTGTAATCCGCAGCCTGAAGAAGCTTCAGAATGATGTTTTCGACGTCTTCGCCGACATAGCCGGCTTCCGTCAGCGTGGTCGCGTCGGCCATCGTGAAGGGAACGTCGATGATGCGGGCGAGCGTCTGGGCGAGATAGGTCTTGCCGCAGCCGGTCGGGCCAACCAGCATGATGTTCGACTTCGCCAGTTCGACATCGCCGTTCTTGGAGGCGTGCGCGAGACGCTTGTAGTGATTGTGAACGGCGACCGACAGGATCTTCTTCGCCTGACGCTGGCCGATGACATATTCGTCGAGAACCTTGATGATGTCCTGGGGCGTGGGAACGCCGTCACGGGACTTGACCATCGAGGACTTGTTCTCCTCACGGATGATGTCCATGCACAATTCGACGCATTCATCGCAGATGAACACGGTCGGTCCGGCAATAAGCTTCCGGACTTCATGCTGGCTCTTTCCGCAGAAAGAACAATAGAGGGTGTTCTTACTGTCGCCGCCGTTGCTGCCGCTGACCTTGCTCATATCACTTTCCTTCCAGCACGCCGCATTTCGAACGCGAAATCGCGGTCCACTCAATCAGCTCCCTGGCAGCACTCCCTACCCGGAGTTCCTGCCGACAAGGGCTTCAGGGGGTACGAACCGGGCCCAATCAATCATGTCCGGGTACCGGCGGCAACGAATTCCCCTTCGAATGCCGAATGCTATGTCATAAAAATTCAACATAGCATTAATAGTTACTATTAGCGTCTCCGCCGCCAGATGAAACCCCTTGTTCAATCACAAATGGGATAGAACTGTGGCGGCGAAAACACCATCCCTATTAATTACTAGGCCTGCTCGCCTTCCATTTCGACGCGCGATGTCAGAACCTTGTCGATGACGCCCCAGGTCTGGGCCTCGTCCGCATCCATGAAATGGTCACGGTCGAGGGTCTTTTCAACTTCTTCGAGGGTACGGCCCGTGTGCTTCACGTAGACCTCGTTGAGGCGGCGCTTCATCTTGATGATGTCGCGGGCATGGCGTTCGATGTCCGAAGCCTGGCCCTGGAAACCGCCCGAGGGCTGATGAACCATGATGCGGGAATTCGGCGTGGCGAAACGCATGTCCTTGTGACCGGCAGCCAGGAGCAGCGAGCCCATGGAAGCGGCCTGGCCGATGCAAAGCGTCGAGACAGCCGGCTTGATGAACTGCATGGTGTCGTAGATCGCCATGCCGGCAGTGACGACGCCGCCCGGCGAATTGATATAGAGCGCGATTTCCTTCTTCGGGTTTTCCGCCTCGAGGAAGAGAAGCTGGGCGCAGACGAGCGTCGCCATATGATCCTCGACAGGGCCTGTCAGGAAGATGATGCGTTCCTTGAGCAGGCGGGAATAGATGTCGTAGGAGCGTTCACCGCGATTGGTCTGTTCCACAACCATCGGCACGAGTGCCATAGCGGTATCGACTGGGTTTCTCATGTGCGTCCTTTTAACGTCTTTCCGGCGAAAGCCGGGAATCAAAGAAAAATGCCTTGTCCCTACATAGAGTGTCCCCGCCCCCCTCTTCAAGACACGCATAAGGATAACGTTAAGAAGGGTGCGCGGCATATGACTTTGGCATTTCACTATTCCGTTTCTCCCAAACGCCTGTTAACGGCGAGGCCTTACCTTTGCCTCTCACAGTTTTTCTCTGTGACAAGATGAAGGAAGGCTTACCGGGCTCGACGGATCTCACGGGTATTTACCGGGCGGAAAGCTTATCGGCAGATATCGCCGAAATTGCCGGTCCCAGATTTGTGCCATTAATCAAACAGCGAGCTTCTTCGGCAAGGATGCGGCCAACACTCAAGGGGTTGATGCCGTGTTCAATGTCACTACAGGTCTGTCCATCTGGTGCTCCGAAGCCCTTACGCTCGCTCTGGTTCTGTGCGTGGCCTGGCGCCACAACCAGAAGAGCGGCGCCTACCTTTATTGGGCGCTCGGCTTCCTGTTCAGTGGCATCGGCTTTGCGCTCGTTGCGGCCCGCGGCGGAATCCCCGACCTGCTTTCCATCGAAATCGGCAATGCCATTGCCCTGCTCGGCCAGAGCGCCTGGGTCGCCGGCTTCCTGGCGCTCGACCGCAAGAAGATGGAATGGTGGGCGCTGCTGCCGCCGGCAATCTGGCTTGCGGGCGTTTTCCTTCCATGGATCAACGAGGATTATTCCAACCGCGTCATTCTCTACAATCTCTCCTCTGCGACTGGCGCCACTGCGCTTGCCATGGCGGTCGCCGCCGGCGACATCCATCGCGAGCGTACCCGCATCAAGCTGATGGCGATCTTCGTGCTGCAGGCCTTCCTCTGCTTCGGCGTGGCGCTGGCAATGGCGCTTATTCTGCCTTCGGATGGGGAAGCGACGAATTTCAGCGGAGCGGCCGCCATGGCCAGCGCCTTCCTGCTCACCATCGCCTTCGCGCTCACCTGCCGCCTCATCATGGAGCGATCGGAACGCCATCTGCGCCTCCTGACGCTCACGGATTCGCTGACGGGCGTGCTGAACCGCCGCGGCCTGCTCGGCTATTTCGGCAAGATCCAAGAGAAAGCGCATGACGATCAGCATCAGGTCGGCGTCATCCTCTTCGACCTCGACCATTTCAAGCGCGTCAACGACCGCTTCGGCCATCAGTCTGGCGATGCGGTCCTGACCGCCTTTGCCCGCCTCGCCCGCCAATATATCCCGAACAATATCTTCGGCCGCATGGGCGGCGAGGAATTCGCAGCCTTCGTCACCGTCCGAGACCAGACCGAAGCAGAAGCGCTGGCGGAATCGATCCGCGCCGAATTCTGCCGCCTGCCGGTCAACACAGGCGAGGCACTGGTTCCCGCCACCGTCAGCGTCGGCATCGCACTATCCTCGGCGATCGAGGCCAATATCGACCGGCTGGTGTCGGCCGCCGACCGGGCGCTCTATTCGGCGAAGGCTGCCGGCCGCAACTGCACGGTCGTCTTCGGCGAGGAGGAGGCTGCAGCACCAGCGCCTGGCGAACCGAACACCAATGCAGGCGAACTCGTGCCGACCGTCGACGATCAGGTGGAAGCACTGCGCCGCATGGGTGTGCTCTCTCGCGCCGGCTAGAGCATTTCCGCTTCTTCAAGCAACGGAAAAGCTCTAGCCTTTTGTTTTTACGCAATTCCGGACGCAAAACCGCTGCACAGTTTTGCTCGAACTGCTTCAAGCGACCATCTTTTCGAGGCTTGGCAAATCCGCTAAGCCTCTGCCCATGATGATACCGCCCTTCCTCAAGATCGATCCAGCAACCCGCCGCGTGTCGCTCGATGGCAGCGACCCGGCCTTCTACGGCGATCCGAACGCGGTCTATGCCGCGCTTCATGCCCATTGTCCCACCTTCTATTGGGAACAGCAGAAGCAGTGGTTCGTCACCGGCTATGATCATGTGAACGGACTGCTGCGCGACCGCCGCTTCGGCCGGCAGATCCTGCATATTGCCAGCCGCGAGGAGCTTGGCCTGCCCGAACCGGAGCCGCATATCGCCGCCTTCGATCTCGCCGAACGCTATTCGCTGCTGGAGTTGGAGCCGCCGGAACACACGCGGCTGCGTACCCTCGTCAACCGCGCCTTCGTGTCTCGCCATGTCGAGAAGATGAAGCCGGAGCTGGAAGAGCTCGCAAATAGACTGATCGACGGCTTTGCCGACAAGGGCGAAGTCGAGCTTCTTTCGGCCTTTGCCGATGTCATCCCGGTGACGATGATCGCCCGCATGATCGGCATTCCCGAGGAGATGGGGCCGCAGCTGCTGAAATGGTCGCATGCCTATGTGCGCATGTATATGTTCGGCCGCACCCGTGCGGACGAGGATGCCGCCGAGCAGGCTGCCAGGGAATTTTCCGATTACGTGAAAACAGTCATTACCGAGCGCCGGGCAGAGCCGCGTGACGACCTGCTGACGCACATGATCCATACCGAACACAAGGGCCAGTACCTGACGGAAGATGAGCTCGTTTCGACGACCATCGTGCTGCTCAATGCCGGCCATGAGGCGACGGTCCACCAGATCGGCAATTCGGTGCGCATCATTCTGGATAGCGGCTACGATCCCGCCGATCTCTTCCGCGACGAGACCGCCACCGAGCGGACGGTCGAGGAGACGCTGCGCATCTGCGCGCCCGTCCACATCTTCCAGCGCTGGGCGCTCGAGCCCGCCGAGATCGACGGCGTAGAGTTCAAGCGCGGCGACAAGGTCAGCATGCTCCTCGCCGCCGCCAATCTCGATCCGGCGAAGTTTTCCGATCCCCTCACCTTCAAGCCCGACCGCAACGAGGCGCCCAATCTCTCCTTCGGCGCCGGCATCCATTTCTGCATCGGCGCACCGCTGGCGCGGCTGGAGCTCAATGTCGTGCTTCCGATCCTTTTCAGACGCCTGCCGGGGCTCAAGCTTGCGAAGACGCCCGTCGTCAAGGACGTCTACCACTTCCACGGCCTCGATCGCCTGGATCTCGTCTGCTAAGCCATCTTTCCGAAATCCGGAACCGAAAACGGCCGGCATGCTCATCGCACGCCGGCCGTCCTTTTCAGCAAAAGAATGTCGTATCAGCCGTAACGGCCGGTGATGTAGTCTTCCGTGCGCTTGACCTTCGGCGACTGGAAGATCTGCGCGGTCGGGCCGTATTCGATCAGCTCACCGAGATACATGAAGGCGGTGTTGTCGGAGATGCGGCTTGCCTGCTGCATGTTGTGGGTGACGATGACGATCGTGAACTCGCCCTTCAACTGCGAGATCAGTTCTTCGACCTTGGCGGTCGAGATCGGGTCAAGGGCCGAGGTCGGCTCATCGAGAAGCAGGACTTCCGGGCGCAGCGCCACGCCGCGGGCGATGCAGAGACGCTGCTGCTGGCCGCCGGAAAGGCCAAGGCCGCTGCCCTTCAGCTTGTCCTTGACCTCATCCCAGAGGGCAGCCTGCCGGAGCGCCTGCTCGACGCGGACATCCATGTCGGCCTTGTTGAGGCGCTCATGGTGGCGAATGCCGTAGGCAATGTTGTCATAGATCGACATCGGGAACGGCACCGGCTTTTGGAACACCATGCCGACTCGGGCGCGCAGCTCGTTCATCGAGAAGCTCGGGTCGAGAATGTTCTTCCCGTCAAGCTTGATCGAGCCGCTGGCGCGCATCTTCGGATACAGCATGTAGATGCGGTTCAGGATGCGCAGCAGCGTGGACTTGCCGCAGCCGGAGGGACCGATCAGGGCGGAGACCTGACGTTCCGGGAAGCTCAGGCTCACATCCTTGATCGCATGAGAATCGCCATAATAGAAATTGACTTTCTCGAGGGAGATCTTGTCTTTGGCCATCGGCTTTCGCGACGTGCTGGTGGTGTCGAAAGTGTCTGGGGACTGAAGCATCATTTCCCACCTTTTCGGTTCAGGACGGAGCGCGATACGACGCTCAGGATTAGAACGAAGGCCGTCATCACGAAGGCACCGGCCCATGCAAGATTCTGCCATTGCTCATAGGGGCTCATGGCGAACTGGAAGATGACGACCGGAATGTTCGCCATCGGCTGGGACATGTTCAAGCTCCAATACTGGTTGTTCAGAGCGGTGAAGAGGAGCGGCGCGGTTTCGCCCGAAATGCGGGCGATGGCGAGCAGGATACCGGTGAGGATGCCCGTGGAGGCGGCGCGATAGAGGACATTGACCGTGACCTTCCAGCGCGGGATGCCGAGCGAAAGGGCTGCCTCACGCATGACATCGGGAACCAGCCGCAGCATCTCGTCGGTCGTGCGAACCACGACCGGCAGGAAGATGAAGGCGAGCGCGATGCCGCCTGCGAAACCCGAGAAGCGTGACGTCGGGCGGACGACCACTTCATAGACGAACAGACCGATGATGATTGACGGCGCCGAGAGCAGGATGTCGTTGACGAATCGGATGGCCTCGCCGAGTTTCTTGCCGCGCGCGAATTCCGACAGGTAGGTGCCGGCCAGCACGCCGATCGGCGTGCCGATGATAACGGCCAGAACGACCATCAGCAGGCTGCCCATGAAGGCATTGGCGAGACCGCCTCCGTCTTCGCCGGGCGGCGGCGTCATTTCCGTAAGAAGGCTGGGGCTGAGCGCGGACAAGCCGTGGATCAGCGTCGTCCAGAGGATCCACACCAGGAAGAACAGGCCGAGCATGGTCGCGAGGCCGCAAAGCGTCAGCGCGATCGTGCTGCCGATCTGGCGACGGCGGTAGAGGGAACCCGAATAGGTAGCCACGATTACTCTCCCCTCTGCTTTGCCATGCGCGCGAGCATGAGCTTGGCGGCGGCCAGAACGATGAAGGTGACGACGAAGAGGATGAGGCCGAGGGCTGCGAGCGACGACCTGTAGAGGTCGTCCGAAGCCTCGGCAAACTCGTTGGCGAGGGTCGCCGCGATCGAAGTGCCGGGCTCCATCAGCGACACCGCGATATTGTGGGTGTTGCCGAGGACGAATGTCACCGCCATGGTCTCACCGAGCGCACGGCCGAGACCCAGGAAGATGCCGCCGACGACAGCAGTGCGCGTGTGCGGGATGACGATGTCACGCACCACTTCCCACTTGGTCGAACCCAGCGCATAGGCCGATTCCTTGAGCTGCGCAGGGACGACCAAGAAGACGTCGCGCATGACCGAGGAGATGAAAGGGATGATCATGATCGCCAGCACGATGCCTGACGTCAGCATGCCGATGCCGAGCGGAGCGCCCGAGAACAGCGCGCCGATCACCGGGATCGGGCCGAGCCAGTCGATCAGAACCGGCTGGATGTAATCCGACATGAAGGGAGCAAACGTAAAGAGACCCCACATGCCGTAAATGATCGAGGGGATGCCGGCGAGAAGCTCGACTGCGCCGCCGATCGGCCCGCGAATGGAGCGCGGCGCAACTTCGGTGATGAAAACCGCAATACCGAGGCTGACGGGAACGCCGATGATCATGGCGAGCGCCGAGGTGACCAGCGTACCGTAGATCGGCACAAGGCCTGCGAATTTCTCGGCAACCGGATCCCATTCCGTGCCGGTCAGGAAGCCGAAGCCGAAGGTCCGGAACGCGAGAAGCCCGCTCAGGGCCATGGAGATCGCCGCGGCCAGCAGGGCGGCGAGAACGAACAGGCCACAGCCCAAAACTATCCAGTAAAAAATACGATCGCCTGCGGCGCCGTCGCGGCGCTTCACGCCCGCGGTGTCGGCGGGCAGCGATGCCAATGCTTCGCTCATATCCGTACGCTCTGCTGCTTTGAGGGGGTATCAAAGGTATCAGGGGCGGAAAGCTTGGCTTTCCGCCCCGACTGCAGTTTCGTCAGGATCAGCCCTTGAAGGAGGCCGTCCAGTAACCTTCGATCTGCTTCACGAGCGTGTCCGGAAGCGGAACGTAGTCGAGCGAGGAAGCTTCCTTCTGGCCCTTTTCGAGAGCCCACTTGAAGAAGGCAAAAGCAGCCTTGGAGCGAGCAGCGTCCTTTGGCTCCTTGTACATGATTGCCCAGGTGGTCGCCGTGATCGGCCAGGCCTTTTCGCCCGGAGCGTTGGTCATGATCAGGTAGAAGTCCTGAGCCTTGCCCCATTCTGCGCTTGCAGCGGCAGCCGAGAAGCTTTCAGCATTCGGCTTCGGATACTGGCCGGAAGCGTTCTGGATGAGAACGTAGGGCAGCTTGTTCTGCAGGGCGTAGGCGTATTCGACGTAGCCGATCGAGTCCTTGACGCGGGTGACGTAAGCAGCAACGCCTTCGTTGCCTTTGCCGCCGATGCCGACCGGCCAATTGACGGCAGTGCCTTCACCGACCTTCGACTTCCAGTCCGGGTTTACCTTGGAGAAGAAGTTCGTCCAGTTGAAAGAGGTGCCCGAACCGTCCGAACGGTGAACGACGGCGATCTGGCTGTCGGGCAGCTTCAGGCCCGGGTTCAGATCGGCGATGGCCTTGTCGTTCCACTTGGTGACGTTGCCGAGGTAGATGTCGGCGAGAACCTTGCCCGAGAGCTTCAGTTCGCCTGATTTGATGCCCTTGACGTTGATGACGGGAACGATGCCGCCGACAACGAGCGGAAACTGGCCAAAGCCGCCAGCCGTCAGATCTTCCGGCTTGAGCGGGGCGTCAGAAGCGCCGAAGTCAACCGTTGCAGCCTTGATCTGGGCGATACCACCGCCCGAACCGATCGACTGGTAATTCAGCTTGTCGCCGGTTTCCTTGTTGTAGTCTGCCGACCACTTCGAAAGAACCGGGTAGACGAAGGTGGAGCCAGCGCCGGTAATGTCGGCAGCGGAAGCCGAGACTGCCAGAGCGGCAACCAGGCCGGCGCCGAGGCAGGCCGAAAGGAGTTTCTTGGTGAGCATTTGCGACTCTTCCCTGATGGAACTAGAGGACGACGAGGCTCGGCGCCATGGAGGGGGTGTCCACTGTCAGGGGCGCTGAATTTCCTCGTCACGGGAAGGCGGCTAGGCGTCTATTATTACAGTTTGATGACAGTTTGTGACGGGTGACATGAAATGCAAAGCTGTGCATAAGCCACTGAAGCCACTGACTTTCCTAATAAATCGCGCATCAACAAAGCCCTAGCGAAGGAGGTGCGGCCCTATTGCCGCAGGGCTGCGGTCGATTGCCGCAGCCCAGTTCGAAAATGTCGCAATCAGACCTTGGAAATCCCGTAGCGCGCGGCAGGCCTGTCGAGAGAAAGGTTCGGGCCAAGCCCATGACGAGCGGCCGTATAGGCGTCAAAATCGGTGATATCAGGCAGCGAAGGGATGGTGATCACCTCGCCCTGATCGAAACCCGCGAGAGCGGCATCCACCATGTCGGCCACGTCCATCACCATGGATGGTGGGAAGCTGTCGAAGGAACCGCCGACACGCTCGAAGATCTCGGTGCGGGTCAGGCCCGGCAACACAGCCTGGATCTTGACGCCCTTCGGACCGGCTTCGGCATTCAGCGCATGGGTGAGGT
The DNA here is from genome assembly GCF_056397645.1 of Rhizobium sp. 05L429. Lineage (NCBI taxonomy): Bacteria > Pseudomonadati > Pseudomonadota > Alphaproteobacteria > Hyphomicrobiales > Rhizobiaceae > Rhizobium > Rhizobium sp. 05L429. The sequence goes on from NZ_JBFTNV010000002.1 coordinate 62,644, forward strand.
TCAACACGAAAGCCTTGGTGGCGCTGTAAGTGCCGTTGAAACGCTCGGGGATGAAGGCGACGACGGAGGCGATGTTGATGACTGCGCCCTTGCCGCGTTCGGCGAAAGTCTGGGCGGCGGCAACGGCAAGCCGGTTTGCTGCGACGACGTTCAGTTCGATCATGGTTTCGAGATAGTCGATGTCATCTTCGAGCAGCGTGCCCTTCGGGCCGATGCCGGCATTGTTGACGAGGAGCGTGATGGCCTTGTCGTCGCGCAGGCGCTGCTCGACCTTGCGCACGTCCTCGCGCTTGGTGAGGTCAGCGGGCAGCACGTCCACCTTGATGCCCTGCTCTGCCGAGAGCTTTTCCGAGAGCGCATTCAGGCGACTGGCGTCACGGGCGACGAGCAGAAGATCGTAGCCGCGCTTGGCAAGCCGGTCGGCATAGGTTGCGCCGATGCCCGAAGAGGCGCCGGTGACGAGAGCAGTTCCGAGAGTGGAGGCAGACATGGTTCCATCCTTTCGTGATTGGAAATTAGAGGTATATGCCACCATATGAGGAGCGAACCCGAATTTACGCAAGGGGCGCGACGAAAAATAAACGTAGCGGCGTTTGGCGCGTCATCAATATGCTAGAGACATCCGCCGCAGGAGAATGATGATGAATGAACGGGCGAAGCTCTTCGAGGGCTGGCAGATCTGCAGCAACAGCGCGCTGAAGAGAGCGACTCGCCAGCTCGGCCAGCTCTATGATGACGTCATCGATGCGAGCGGCCTCAGAGGCACGCAATATACGCTGATGACGCAGATCCATATGAATTCCGGCTCATCGCTGAAGGTTCTGGCCGAAAACATGGTGATGGATCTTTCAGCGCTCGGCCACACGCTCAAGCCGCTGATCCGGGACGGGCTGGTGGAACTCGTGCCCGACGAGAAGGACCGCCGCGTCAAGCGCACCAGGCTGACGGAAGCCGGCATCGACAAATGGCAGGAAGCGACCCGACTCTGGCGGGAAGCGCATCAACGCTTCGAGCATCTCTTGGGCCAAGAACAGGCAAAGGCCCTGCGCGACACGCTGAACCTGATTGCCTCGAAGGATTTCGCCAGCCGCTTCCGGGCTGGCGAAAACAAAGGCTGATCCGCGACGTCAGAGGCGGATCACATAATCCTTGCGAGTCGTTTCAATCACTTCCCAGGTTCCGTTGAAGCCCGGTCTGAGGATGAGGCGGTCGCCGGCTTTGAGGTGAATGGCCTCGCCGCCGTCTTCGGTCACGATGGAATGGCCGGAGAGGATGCTGAAATATTCCCATTCCTCATAGACGATACGCCACTTGCCTGGCGTCGCCTCCCAGATGCCGGCATAAAGGCCGCCCTCGGCCTCCTCCAGGTTCCAGGTGCGGAATTGCGGATCGCCGGAGATAATGCGTTCGGCGGCGGGAGCGCCGACTTCCGGTTCGATGCTGTCGATATCGAAGGGGATAACGTTTGCCATGGTCACCGCGCCGAGGTCAGAAGTTTCAGGCCGAAGCCCATGAAGATGACGCCGGCCGCGGCATCGAGTGTCTTGCGGCCGCGCGCATAGGCGCCGGCAACGGCCGGATTGCGCAGCACCGTCAACACGAAGGAGTACCAGAGCGAGGAGACCAGAACCATCGTGGCGACAGCCGAAGCACCCTGTATCCAGCTGTGCTCGACCGGAAGTGTCGCTGCAAAGAGGGAGGCGACGAAAAAGGCCGATTTCGGATTGGCGAGATTGGTCGCGAGCCCCGAATAGAAGGCCTGCTTCGGACCAATCCCTGCCGGCGCGGCATTCGGCTCACTGCCGCTTACCTTGCGCCAGCTGTTCCAGACGAGCTTCGCGCCGAGGAAGCAAAGATAAAGCCCGCCTGCGACCTTCAGGAACAGATAGGCGAAGGGCACAGCGGCAAAGAGCGCGCTGATGCCGAGCCAGCCGGCCAGCCCCCAGCAGAAAGTACCGAGGATGACACCGGCGATGACGGCAACCGCCGCGCTTCGCGACCCCTCCAGCGCCGTTCTGACGACAATGAAAAAGTTCGGACCCGGCGTAATGGCGGCCACCGCCCAGATGGCTGCAACGGAAAGCAGGAACATGAAAGCCTTTCTATTCTTTGCAGCAAACCTCTGCACGAACCGCAATAAAATCGTCCGCCTTTTCACACGGCAGCGCCGACGTCTAAGCAGACATCCGACACTGGGGCAATCACCCCCTGAGAGTAGGATAATCCCACCCTCCAGCCAGACGGCCGCGAGCTTCTTTTAGGAGAGCAACATAGTCCGCCCTGAATGGCGATACCAATTGCTTTTCAAGGTCTGCCAACAGCCTGTGCAGCACCGCCCCCTCAGCGGTGCTTTCGAAGCACTCCGCGTTGGGAGTCGCAGCACTGCTCTGTTCGCACCAGCGTGACAAAAGTTCGAAAAGAACCAGCGCTTCATTGGGAGAGAGGTGGATTTCCGCTCCATGGGGCGGATCATGTTGTTCGTTTTCCATGATCCGAAGGTGGCACGCACCGCGCATCTGCGCAATGAACTGGCCGGTCTCTGGCAGCCGCATATTGTTTGACGCTGCACATGACCGTATATGAATCGCAGGCAAACAACAGCAAAGGAGGTTGCCTATGTCACAGCGGGACGCCTGAACCAGGAATACCAGAACTACTGCCTCTCCAGAGGCATTGCATTCTCACGCATTGAATCCGTACGGCCGCACGACGATACCACGCTCTTCTGCAGCGCTGGAATGCAGCAGTACAAGCCCCTCTTCTCCAGTCCATCCCACATGGGAACCGTCGCAAACAGCCAGGCTTGCCTGCGCATGGGCGACTTGGAAGAGATCGGAGACGGGACGCACTTCCTCTACTTCACCATGCTTGGGCTGTTCTCGTTTCGCGAGATGACGGTCGGCGAGGCTATCGACTTTTGGCTGGGCTTTCTCGGATCGCTCGGCCTGACGCCGGATCACGCCACCATTCATCCCGACAAGGTCGACGAGTGGTCCCCGCTCTATAGCGGACGGGTACCGATCATCTCTGACCCGGAATGCACCTGGAGCGACGGCAATGTGACGGGATACTGTACCGAATTCTACAGGGACGGAATCGAGATCGGGAACATCGTCAACCCGCTCGGGACTTGTATCGACGTGGGGTTTGGCCTCGAACGCCTCGACATGTTGATCAATGGAACGCCACCGGAGTCCGCGCTTGAAACGCTGGTTTCGACGGCGATGATGATCATCCGCTCTGGCTATGTTCCGGGCAACAAGGAACAGGGTTACGTCCTGCGCAAATTGCTGAGACGCATCCAGATTATGGGCGGCAAGGTGGATCATCATTTCTTTGCCGAGGAAGCCGATCGACAGAAGCGGATTGCCGAAAAGTTCGAACGCCTCCGCCACAAGCATCCGGACAAATCGAAAGAATGGTGGTTCGACACCCATGGCATCGACATTGACCTTTGTGGCAATGCGTCGTCATGAGGTTACAGGGGCTCGAAAGAGCCCCTGTCTTTCCCGAACTGCATCAGATCTTCGACAGCGACTGTTCGAGATCGGCGATGATGTCCTTCACATCCTCGATGCCAACGGAGAGGCGCACCACGTCAGGTCCAGCGCCTGCTGCGACCCTCTGCTCGTCGGTCAGCTGCCGGTGCGTGGTAGAAGCCGGATGGATCACCAGCGAGCGCGTATCGCCGATATTGGCGAGATGCGAAAAGAGTTCCAGTCCTTCGACCAGCGCCTTGCCCGCCTCATAGCCGCCTTTGACACCGAAGGTGAAGACGGAGCCCGCCCCCTTCGGAGAATACCGCTGCTGCAAGGCGTAGTTGGGGTCATCCTCCAGGCCGGCATAGTTCACCCAGGCGATCTTGGAATGAGCCTTCAACCATTTGGCAACGGCGAGCGCATTGTCACTATGGCGCTGCATGCGCAGCGGCAGCGTCTCGATGCCGGTCAGGATCAGGAAGGAATTGAAGGGCGAGATTGCCGGGCCGAGGTCGCGCAGGCCGAGCACGCGGCAGGCGATGGCGAAGGCGAAATTACCGAAGGTCTGGTGCAGGACGACGCCATTATATTCCGGCCGCGGGCTGGACAGCATCGGATAGTTGCCGGTCTTCGACCAGTCGAATGTGCCGCCATCGACGATGATGCCGCCCATGGAATTGCCATGACCGCCGAGGAACTTGGTCAGCGAGTGGACGACGATATCGGCGCCGTGCTCGATCGGCCGGATGAGATAGGGTGTTGCCATGGTGTTGTCGACGATCAGCGGCAGATCGTGGCGATGGGCGATTTCGGCGATCGCGGCAATATCGACAAAGGTACCGCCGGGATTGGCAAGACTCTCGATGAAGATCGCCCGCGTCTTGTCATCGATCTTGCTCTCGAAATCATCCGGGTCGTCGGAATCGGCCCAGCGCACCTGCCAGCCGAAATTCTCGAAAGCATGGCCGAACTGGTTGATCGAACCACCGTAGAGGCGGCGGGCGGCGACGAAATTCTCGCCGGGGCGCATCAGCGTGTGGAAGACGATCATCTGCGCCGCATGGCCGGAGGCGACGGCGAGTGCTGCCGTGCCGCCCTCAAGCGCCGCGACACGCTCCTCCAGAACCGCCTGGGTAGGGTTCATGATGCGCGAGTAGATATTGCCGAACTGCTGCAGGCCAAACAGGGCTGCGGCATGATCGGAATCGTTGAAGACGAAGGCCGTCGTCTGGTAGATCGGTGTTATCCGCGCGCCGGTCGCCGGATCGGGCTGAGCGCCCGCATGGATCGCCAGCGTGTTGAATCCCGGATCGTTTTTGGCCATTTCGTCCTCCCGTACTGTTGTTGACGGGCGCGATCATAGCCGCTCGACTGCGAAAGTTAACCGCGATCTTTTTCAACCGCAGCACGTTCCGGGGAAAATCCGTCCTGCCTGATGGCGTCAGCCGAAAAGACGCGGATATTCGATCGCCGGGCATCGGTTCATGACGACCTTGATGCCGCCGGCCTCTGCCTTGGCGGCGGCCGCATCGTCGCTGACGCCGAGTTGCGCCCACACAACCTGCGGGCGGGGATCGAGTGCCAGGGCCTCATCCACCACTCCATCAAGATATTCGGATGCGCGGAACACATCGACCATGTCGACCGGTTCGGGAATGTCGGCAAGGCGGGCATAAACGGTCTGCCCATGGATCTGCTTGCCCGCCTGCCCCGGATTGACGGGAATGACCTTATAGCCACGCGACAGGAGGTAGCCCATGACACCATTGCTCGGTCGGGCCGGATTGGGCGAAGCCCCTGTCAGAGCGATGGTTCTCACGGATTTCAGAATGCCGGAGAGATAGTCGTCGGCATAGGAATCATAGTTCATCAGGGTTCTCCAGTCTGGTGTCACCAGGGGCGGATTTCACAGTCGCGATTCATTGAAACCGTCGGCCAGTTTTGGACGTATATATAGGTGCCGGAATATCAGGGAGAAATTGTGCCATGAAAAAAATCGCCCTTGCCCTCGCGCTCGTGCTGACCGCCTCGCCGGCGCTTGCGATCTCGCGCTACAATCCGCTTGCCATGACCTGCCAGAGCGTGCGGGCGGCGATCCACAGTGAAGGCGCCGTCATCTTTCGCTACACCTCGCCGCGCGGTCTTCCCCTCTACGACCGCTATGTCCGCAACAGCAACTACTGCGATGCGACCGATTATGCGGAATGGACGAGCATTCCCTCCAAGGACAACCCCAAGTGCAAGGTGCTGAACTGCCAGAACATAGACAACCAGGACGGGATGCTCTTCATCCCACACTATAGTCTCTAACCCGCGTTCATTCGGAATTTTGAATATTATCGATCCTTTCGCATGCGCGAAAGGATCGATGTTCAATTCAAGGATACAAAAATTCCAGGCTTATTTTCTTAAGTTGCAAATTTATAATCATTTCAAAGTTATAGAATAATATCTACATTTCAGCATCATAGGATTGTCGACAATCTCCTGCTTCGGAAGAGCTTCACCTTTCATGCATAATTTGATCACTATATGTTCACGCGTCCATTAGGAACATCTCATAGTTGAGTAAGGTGAGCATAATTGAACGTATTTCGAGCGCACGCAAAAATTGCTACAACGGTGGGCAATTGTTCAGCTGGTCAATCCATGCTATTGAAAATTCGGACATGCGGAACACACCTTCAGATCAAACAGAACAAACGCAGGTTGTTATTTCACAGCAGGTTTAAACGGGAAAGCTGTGACGTTTTCCCATATTTTGTTGCACTGCTCCCGGATCAGCCATCTTGCCCCTCGACGTCGTTCTCCTCGTCCTTTTCGGTGCTCTTCTGCATGCGACATGGAATGCCATCATCAAAGCCGGCACGGATAAGTCGCTCGATGCGGCGCTGATCTCTGCCGGCGGCGCGGTCGCCTCACTGCCCTTCCTTCCCCTGCTTCCCCTGCCGCAGCCGCAGGCCTGGCCCTTCATCGGGGCCTCCGCCATCCTGCAATTTGCCTATTTCCAGCTGGTCGCCGCCGCCTATAGGGCCGGCGATATCGGTCTGGTCTATCCGTTGATGCGTGGCGCCGCCCCCCTGCTCATCGTCGCCACCAGCGGCTTCATCCTGGGAGAGAACCTGACGGGCGGGGCGCTTGCCGGCACTATGACGATCTGCGCTGGTATCCTTACGCTCGCCTTCGAAGCCCGCCACGGAAGCCGCCGCGCGATCATGCTGGCGCTCATCAACGCCTGCGTCATCGCCACCTATACCTATGTGGACGGCATCGGCGCCCGGCTTTCCGGCAATGCGGTTTCCTACACTTTGTGGATGTCGCTTCTGCCGCCGGTTCTGCTCTTCGCCTGGGCGCTGTCGCAGCGCGGTCTGGTGGCTGTCGCCACTCACGTCAAGCGCAACTGGGCGCGCGGGCTGATCGGCGGCGCCGGTTCGATCGCCTCCTACGGGCTGGCGCTCTGGGCGATGACGAAGGCGCCGGTTGCGACGGTGGCAGCACTACGGGAAACCGCCATCCTGTTTGCGCTTGTCATCTCGGTTGTGGTGCTGAAGGAAAAGGCCAGCGTCTGGCGTTACCTCGCCGGCATCATCATCGCGCTCGGCGGCCTGATCCTGAAGCTCGCCTGATCACTCGCCCTTCCATTCGGGCGTGCGTTTGCCGAGGAAGGCGCCGATGCCCTCGTGCGCATCGCCGGTCAGCATGCTGTCGACCATCACGTTTGCGGCATAGTCGTAGGCTTCCACAATGGGCATCTCCAATTGCCGGTAGAAGGCTTCCTTGCCGATCTTCAATGCCTGAGGCGACTTCGAGGCGATGACGGAAGCGTATTTGCTGACGACCTGCGTGAGGTATTGTTTCGGTACGATACGGTTGATCAGGCCGAAATCCTTGGCAGTCGAGGCGTCGATCGTCTCGCCCGTCAGCAGCATTTCCATTGCCTGCTTGCGGTGGGCGGCGCGGGAGACGGCGACAGCCGGTGTCGAGCAGAAAAGGCCGATATTGACGCCCGGCGTACAGAAGGTGGACGTATCCGTACAGATAGCAAGATCGCAGCTTGCGACGAGCTGGCAGCCCGCTGCGGTCGCGAGCCCGTCGATCTCGGCGATGACTGGTTTCGGAAGGCGCGTGATCTCCAGCATCAGGTCGGCGGCCAGCGCAAAGGTCTCCTCGAAGAAGGCGACGCCATCGTCCTCGTCGGCGCGATGAGCGGTCAGTTCCTTGAGGTCGTGACCGGCGGAAAAGACATTGCCGTTCGAAGCGATGACGACGATGCGCACGTCCTCGTCGTCGGCCGCCCCCTGCAGCTCGCCCATCAGCGTTTCCATTGTCGATATCGACAGGGCATTGGCCGGCGGGTTGTTGAGCGTCAGGCGCAATATCCCGCCGGACAGCTGGCGGAGCACAAGGGCGCCATCGCCCGAATTGTTGTTGTCCTTGCGGAAGGATACGATCTCGGCCATGGGATATTCCTGTGTGCTGTCTATGTCCTGCCCTTTTGCCACAAGGGTGGGGCAATTTCGAGCCGAATACGGCGCCGCCACGGGCCAAAGTGCAAAACTTCGGCCTTTCCAGACCTGTTAATGTGAGGTATTTATATACCACACAGATAAACCGTTGTTTTCATTGCCTTATTTTTCCAGCGCTCGGAACGGCTTATATTGACCGGCTATTCGATTGCCGCTATAAGCCGCGCCGGAAATGCAGCCTTTCGGGGCCGTTTTCTTTTTGGCCTGTCTTTCAGCCAGCCAAACCAAGCAACAAGAAACGCCCCTCGCCTTCGGGCACGGGGATCCAAGAGAGAGTAACAATTATGGTAACCTTCTCCCAGAAGCCTGCAGAGGTGGAGAAGAAGTGGGTTGTCATCGACGCCGAAGGGCTCGTCGTTGGCCGTCTCGCTTCCGTCATCGCCATGCGCCTGCGCGGCAAGCACAAGGCAACCTTTACGCCTCACGTTGACGACGGCGACAATGTCATCGTCATCAATGCTGACAAGGTCGTTTTCACCGGCAAGAAGTATTCCGACAAGGTTTACTACTGGCACACCGGTTATGCCGGCGGCATCAAGGAGCGTACCGCTCGCCAGATCATCGAAGGCCGCTTCCCGGAGCGCGTCCTCGAGAAGGCTGTTGAGCGCATGGTTCCGCGCGGGCCGCTCGGCCGTCGCCAGATGAAGAACCTGCGCGTCTATTCCGGCCCGAACCATCCCCATGAAGCCCAGCAGCCGTCCGTCCTCGACGTCGCCTCGCTGAACAAGAAGAACGTAAGGAGCGCCTGATAGTGGCTGACCTCTCTTCCCTGAAGGATCTCGGCACGTCGTCGGAAGTAGCCGCTGCTGCTCCCGCTCACGTCCGCAAGGTCGACTCGCTTGGCCGTTCCTACGCGACCGGCAAGCGCAAGAACGCTGTTGCCCGCGTGTGGGTCAAGCCGGGCTCCGGCAAGATCATCGTCAACGGCAAGGAATTCGCGGAATATTTCGCACGTCCGGTTCTGCAGATGATCCTGCGCCAGCCGATCGTAGCTGTTGCCCGCGACGGCCAGTTCGACATCATCGCTACGGTTGCCGGCGGCGGTCTTTCCGGCCAGGCCGGTGCCGTTCGCCACGGTCTGTCGAAGGCCCTCACCTACTTCGAACCGGGCCTGCGCCCGGTCCTGAAGAAGGGTGGCTTCCTGACCCGCGACAGCCGCGTCGTCGAACGTAAGAAGTACGGTAAGGCCAAGGCCCGCCGTTCGTTCCAGTTCTCGAAGCGCTAATCGCTTTCTGGATATGCTTTCATGGAAAGGCCGGGCTCGCGCCCGGCCTTTTCGTTTATTCGGGCTTGTTGAAGAAGGCTTCCAGCCGATATCCATCAGGATCGATGATGAAGGCGGCATAATAGAACTGGCTGTAATCCGGACGGATGCCGGGCGGACCATTATCCTCGCCGCCATTGGCCAAAGCGGCAGCATAGAAGGCATCGACGGCTTCTTCGCTCGTGGCGACGAAGCAGAAATGCAGCCCCGACCCGCGATCGGCGGGCACCGGCCGCTCAACTTCGCTGACCCAAAAAGCAGGGCGTTCGGCGCCATACCCCATCGTCCCGTCGAAATTCGACAGCCGCTCGTAACCCAGCGGCGCCAGCGCCGCATCGTAAAACTGGCGTGATCTGTCCAGGCTTTTGACGCCGATTGATACGTGATCGAACATTGGATGTAGCTCCTTGCTGTTTGGTGCCGCAGCTTCTTGGAAGCGATTTGTGAAGTCAACGCGCAGCATTCATCTATTGCCGGCGCAGAACCCGGCTGCTAAATCGACGCCAGGTTTCAAACCGGACAAGACAGGACCTGACATGGGAGCCACCCCGTCCGCAGACAGATAGGCCGCAGCAACCTTTTGATGTTGTTGCGGCATCTGTCCGATCAATCCAGACTGCGATGAGAAGGCAGATCGCCACCGGATGAACTCATTCGAGCGGATGAATACCTATGCCTTCCCAAAACAGGAACTGGACTTGCTCCCTGCCGGCAGCGATGCTGCTTCTGGCACCCTTCGATATCCTGGCCTCGCTTGCCATGGACATCTACCTCCCCGTCGTTCCGACGATGCCTGAAGCCCTCGGCACATCGGCGACAGTCGTTCAACTGACGCTGAGCCTCTATATGCTGATACTCGGCGCCGGACAGATGCTCTTCGGCCCTCTGTCGGACCGGATCGGCCGGCGCCCGGTGCTGCTTGGCGGCGCGCTGCTGTTTGCGGCCTCTTCGCTGCTGCTCGCAGCCACTTCATCGGCCACATTGTTCGTCGTGCTGCGTCTGCTCCAGGCGGCCGGCGCGTCGGCGGCACTTGTGGCGACGTTTGCAACGGTGCGCGATGTTTATGCCGTGAGGCCGGAAGGCGCAGTCATCTACAGCCTGCTTGGCGCGATCCTCTCCTTCGTGCCGGCGCTCGGACCGATCGCCGGCACACTGATGGCCGATCATGCCGGATGGCGTGCCATCTTCCTGCTGCTCGGCGGACTGATGATTGCGGCGATCCTCAATGCGCTGCGGGGCTGGCACGAAACGAGACCTGCGGCATCAGCCAATACAACGATCAGCATGCGCGCAATCCTAGCGAATGCGCATTTCTGGACCTACACGATGGGCTTCAGCGCGGCGATGGGAGCCTTCTTCGTATTCTTTTCCACCGCACCTCGTGTTCTGATCGATCATGCAGGCTTTTCGGGCTTCGCATTCAGCCTTTCCTTCGCGACGGCGGCAGCGGTGATGATCATATCCGCACGCTTCGCCGGCCGTTTCGTCGTGCGATGGGGAATGGCCGGCAGCCTTGCCCGCGGTATGGGCCTGCTTCTTGTGGGCGCATTGCTCCTCGGCGTGGGCGAGGTGTTGTTTGCCCCCTCATTCGCCAGCTTCGTCCTGCCGATGTGGGTGATTGCCGTCGGTATCGTGCTGACGACCGCCGTCACAGCGAACGGTGCGCTGGCGGCCTTTGGCCAAACAGCCGGAACGGCGGTTGCGCTCTATTTCTGCGTCGAAAGCCTTGTTGTCGGCTGCATCGGCACGCTCTTCGTGCTGCTGCTGGACGGCAATACGGCATGGCCGCTCGCCGGCTATTGCACGGTGATGGGTATCATCACCCTGCTTGCGCTGCGCCATATCCGCGCTCGCGGCTAAGATCAAAGGGGCGGCGGACAAGATCCGCCCCCTAGCTTGAAATGGGTTTCCTTGAAATCTGGCGGAAGCTCGCCTACCCCTTCCTTTAGAGACAAGGAACCCGATCATGTCCTCCACCCAGCCCTCACCCTTCGCCACCACGCCCGAGCCGCCCTATTACGTCGTGACCTTCTCCTCTGTTCGTACCGACGGCGACGATGGTTACGGCGCGATGGCAGACCGAATGGCGGAACTGGCGCTGCAGCAGCCGGGCTGTCTTGGGGCCGAAAGCGCGCGGGATGCCGATGGCTTCGGCATCACCAATTCCTACTGGGCCGACGAAGACAGCCTGAAGGCATGGAAACAGGTGGCAAACCATCTCGCCGCCCAGCACCTCGGCCGTAAGCGCTGGTACAAGCAATATAAGGTTCGCATTGCGCGGGTAGAACGCGCCTATGACTTTACCGCCGAGGAAGGAGCCTCCCATGGCGAATAGAACCATCGACCATGCCTTCACGGCACAGAGCCTGACATCGGCTGCCTCCGACCCGACCTTTGCCGGCGCGCTTTCCTTCATGCGCCGCCGCTTCACCAAGGATCTGACCGGAGCCGATGCCGTCGTCTGGGGCATTCCCTTCGATGCTGCGACCTCCAACCGGCCGGGTACGCGCTTCGGGCCACAGGCGATCCGCCGCGCATCGGCGATCTTCGACAATGATCCGCAATATCCATTCCAGCGCGATCTCTTCGCCGAAATGGCCGTCATCGACTATGGCGACTGCCTGCTCGACTACGGCAATCATCAGGACACGCCCGCAGCCATCGAGCGGCAGGCAAGCGCCATCCTCGACAGCGGCGCCTTCCTGCTGACCCTCGGCGGTGACCACTATGTCACCTGGCCATTGCTGAAGGCGCATGTCGAACGTCATGGCCCGCTGGCGCTCGTGCAGTTCGACGCGCATCAGGACACCTGGTTGGACGACGAGCGCCGCATCGACCACGGCTCCTTCGTGGCGCGCGCAGTCCGGGCCGGCCTCATCGATCCTGATCGCTCGATCCAGATCGGCATCCGCACGCATGCGCCTGACGATTTCGGCATCCATCTGCTCTACGGCCATCAGGTCGAGGAGATGAGCGCGACGGAAGTCGCTTCCGCGATCATCAGCCATACGAAAGGTTCGCCCGTTTATCTCACCTTCGATATCGACTGCCTGGACCCGGCCTTTGCGCCGGGCACCGGGACGCCGGTTGCGGGCGGCCCCTCCAGCGCGAAGATCCTCTCCGTGCTGCAGCGGCTGAAGCAGCTCGATGTCAGAGGCGCCGACGTCGTCGAAGTCTCTCCGGCCTATGACCACGCCGATATCACCGCCATTGCGGGGGCGACGGTCGCGATGTATATGCTGGGCCTCCACGCCGAACGGCGCGCGACGGCAGGATGAATGCCGTTATCAAACTGAATCAACTTCATGGCAAACTGATTCCGGAAGCAATTACAAACCACTGAAAGTGCAGGATAATCATGGCAGCAAAGATCTTCATCGATGGCGAGGCTGGAACGACGGGTCTGCAGATCCGCGAACGTCTGGCCGAGCGCCGCGATATTGAACTGCTGTCCATCCCGACCGAGAGCCGCAAGGACAAGTCGGTGCGCGCCGCCCTCCTCAACGAGGCCGATATCGCCATCCTGTGCCTGCCCGACGATGCCGCCAAGGAAAGCGTCAGCCTGATCGAGAACGACCGCACCAAGGTGATCGACGCTTCGACGGCGCATCGCGTCGCCGAAGGCTGGGCCTATGGTTTCCCGGAAATGAGCAAGGAGCAGGCCGGCATCATCGCCTCGGCAAAGCGTGTCGCCAATCCCGGCTGCTGGCCGCAGGGACCGATCGCCACGCTACGCCCGTTGATCGAGGCAGGCCTCGTCCCGGCCGATTTCCCGGTCACGGTCAACGGCATCTCCGGTTATACCGGCGGCGGCCGCTCCATGATCGAGGATTATGTCGCCAGGGGCGAGGATGCGCCTGAGTACATGCCCTACGGCCTGAGCTTCAAGCACAAGCACCTGCCGGAACTGCAGCGCTACGCCAAGCTCTCGGGCGTGCCGTTTTTCCAGCCGGTGGTGGGCAATTTCGCGCAGGGCATGGTCGTGACCGTACCGCTTCAGCTCTCGCATCTGCCCAAGGTGCCGAAGGGTGCCGAGCTGCATGCCGCGATCGCCGACTATTATGCCGGTATCAGGGGCTTCGTCGAAGTCGCTGCCTTCGAGACGACAGAGCGCACTGCGGAGCTCAACCCCGAAATCTACAACGACACCAACCGTATGCGCCTGCACGTCTTTGCCAATGACGATACGGCCCAGGCGCTTCTCGTCGCCGTCTACGACAATCTCGGCAAGGGCGCATCGGGTGCCGCTGTCCAGAACATGGATCTGATGCTGGGCGCGTGACATCGGGCATTTGCCTGTTGTCAGATGAGTGCGACGACAGGGCCTCCGCCCTGTCTCCCAATCCAAATTATGGAGCCTGATCGATGACGCTGGAAGCGCTGGTGACCGGCCTGCGGGCCTGGTTTGATGCCGCGCTGCCCGATCACGGCATTTACGCGCTTATCGTCTTTGCCTTGGTCGCCGGGCTTGCCCGCGGCTTTTCCGGTTTCGGCGCAGCGCTCATCTTCATCCCGCTTGCCGGCGCCGTCATCGGGCCGAAGCTCACCTCGCCTGTACTGCTCGTCATCGACGGGCTCGCGACGCTCGGCATGATCCCGGCCGCATGGCGCGGGGCGGACAGGCGCGAGGTCTTCACGATGGCAGCAGGTGCCGCCCTCGGTGTTCCAGCCGGAACGGCGGTTTTGGCGCTCATGGACCCGCTTTTGCTGCGCTGGATCATCTCGGCGATCGCCATCTGCCTGCTGGCGCTGCTTGTCTCCGGCTGGCGCTATCATGGCAAGCCGGTCGCTCCGCTCAGCGCGGCGATCGGCCTTATTGCCGGTCTCTTCAGCGGCGCGGCACAACTCGGCGGGCCGCCTGTTGTCGCCTACTGGCTAGGCGGCAGCAGTAACTTCACGCGTGTGCGCTCGAACGTCATCCTGTACTTTTCGATCTCCACGGTCTTCAGCTTCGTCAGCTATTATTTCGGTGGGCTGTTCGTCTCCACGGTCTTTGCGCTCACCATCGTCACGCTGCCCGCCTATGCGCTCGGCCTCTACGGTGGCTCGAAGCTGTTCGGGTTCGCCAAGGAAAGCACCTTCCGCATGACCTGCTACATTCTGATCGCAGCCTCGGCGATCGGCGGCATGCCTGTCTTCGACAGTCTGCTTCGTTAGTACCCAATACGATTGCCCGCCTGCTATGAAAGCCTTACACTCTCCCATGTGAGGGGAGCTAAATGGCGTCGGTTCTGATCGGCATTGCCATCATTGGAGGCACGACCGCAACGGTGCTTGCGGCCTATTATTTCATGCATCTGCTTATGGGCGGTGACCCGGGCGGGCGCGACAGGGAACTGGCAAGTTCAGTCATCACTCGCATCGCCAGCCTGCATGCTCTCATCCTCGCCCTCGTTTTTGCGCAGGAAATGATCGAATACCAAGCGCTGCGAACGGAAAGCACAGTGGAAAGCAATGCGGTCGGCGATGTCTTCTATGATGCTGAACGCTATGGCCCGGAAGCACAGGCGCCAATCCAGAAGGCGCTGAAAGATTATGTCCGCATCGTCATCGAGCAGGAATGGGGCGAACTCGGGCGCACCGGCGAACTCTCTTCGGCGGCCTGGGATCAATGGAACAACGCTTATCTCAGAATTCTCGAACTGGCTCCCGTCAATGCCAAGCAGGAGAGCCTGCGCGGCCACATGCTCGAAGAAATCCATATGATTTCGGAATCCCGCGACCGGAGGGAAAACAGCGGCACCGACTCCATCAGCCTGATCTTCTGGTTTGCCGCGGTTTCCGGCGTTATCTTTACCGCCATCGGTTATTACCCCTACCCGCCTGACGGCCGCAACTTGCTGCTGCTGTCGATCTTCGGCGTTTTTACCGGCATCATTCTCTTCTTCATCTACGCCTTCTCCAATCCTTACAGCCCACCTGCCACGTTGTTTCCAACGGCTTTCGAGCGCTTGCAGGAAGAGATCAGCGGGCCGGATCCGTAAGCGGAAATGGTCCGGAGCTCCTGCACAAACCTGCCGCCGTCATGCGCCAAAGCAAAAGACAGTCGCCTTTCGCGGCGTTTTGCGTTAAAAGCGGCACGCTATCAGCAAGGCCGCGCTGCCTGAAAGGTGCGCAGCCCCTGTTTCACGCCGATGGGAGGCACCTATGAAAACGATCCTGATCAACCAGAACAACAAGATCAACACTCAGGATATCCGTCTTCATGTCCAGTTTGCTTCCACGCGCGGAGAAAAAACCGCAGCGTCATAATCGCACCTTCTCAACCGCATCGAAAACCCGCGACTGGCGCCAGATGCGCCTGCGCAAGTTCCTGTCCTATTTCCGGCCGCATCTTCCCCTGCTCATGGCGGACATCGCCTGTGCAGTCGTCGTCGCTGCCGCCGCAGTAGCCCTTCCGCTCTGCGCCAACATCGTCATGAACCATCTCATCGAGCTCACCGACACGGCTTCGGCCTATTGGCAGATTCTCGGCATTGGCGGCGTCATGTTGGCGATCGTGGCGGTCGAGACGGCTGCCATCTTCTTCGTCGATTATCGCGGCCACATGATGGGCGCGCATATCGAGGCGCATATCCGGCAGGAATTGTTCGATCACTGCCAGAAGCTATCCTTCGGCTTCTACGACCGGCACCGCACCGGCCAGTTGATGAGCCGCATCGTCGGCGACTCCTTCTGGCTGGGTGAACTTTTCCATCACGGTCCGGAAGACCTGCTGATCGCCATCCTCAAATATAGCGGGGCGATGGCAGTGCTGTTCTTCATCGATCCGCAGCTAGCCTTTCTGATCCTTTTTCTGACACCGTTTGCAGTAGCTTACGCGCTGCACTTCAACCGGCGTATGAACCGTGCGCTTGAGGCGAGCAAGCAGGAGATCGCCGCCGTCAACGAAAGGGTGGAAGACGCGTTGGCGGGCATTCGGGTCGTCCAGTCCTTTGCCAATGAAGACCTGGAGCGGAAACGCTTTGCGGCGCTGAACAGACGCTTCCTCGAAAGCCGCGCCGATGGATATCGCAGCGAGGCCTGGTTTTCCGCCGGTGCCGAGACATTCGCCCAGATCATTACGCTTCTGGTCGTCATCCTCGGCGGATTGCGCATCCTTGCGGCGGAACTCACCATTGCCGATCTCCTGACCTTCCTGCTGTGCGTCGGGGTACTCGTTGATCCGGTCAAGCGGATGGCGAACCTCGCCCGGCTTTGGCAGGAGGGTTATACGGGCTTCGTGCGGGCGATGGAGATATTGGAGATCGACCCCGACGTTGTGGATCGCCCCTCGGCCCGTGCGTTGAGCACCCCGAAGGGTGAGATCCGGCTTTCGAATGTCGATTTCAGCTATGACGACGGGACGGACGTGCTCAGCAACCTGTCGCTCACCATCCAGCCTGGAGAATTCGTGGCGCTCGTCGGCCCATCCGGCGTGGGGAAAAGCACGCTCTGCGCGCTGCTTCCCCGTTTCTATGATGTCACGGATGGATCGATCGAAATCGATGGCACCGATATCCGCGATGTGACGCTCGCCTCGCTGCGCCGGCATCTCGGCGTCGTGCAGCAGGATGTCTATCTCTTCGCCGGCACCGTGGCGGACAACCTGCGTTACGGTCGCCCGGATGCGACAGACGAGGAGGTGGAAGCCGCCGCACGCGCTGCCCATGCGCATGATTTCATCATGGCATTGCCGCAGGGCTATCAGACCGACATCGGCCAGCGCGGCGTAAAACTGTCGGGCGGACAGCGCCAGCGGCTGACGATCGCTCGCGCTTTCCTCAAGAACCCTGCCATCCTCATCTTCGATGAGGCGACGAGCGCGCTCGACAATGAAAGCGAGCGGGCCGTGCAGCAGGCCTTCCTGACACTTGCCAGGGGGCGTACGACGCTCGTCATCGCCCATCGCCTTTCGACGATCCGCCATGCCGACCGCATTCTGGTGCTCACCGGCGACGGCATCGTCGAAGAAGGCAATCATGACAGGCTGATGGCAAGCGGTGGCATCTATGCCAATCTCTATGGACTGCAGGCGAGCATCTGAGGTCCGCTGACGACGACATGCGGAACAGTTCGGCAGACAGAGCCTGAACTGTTCCGCTGATCGACCAAATGCTATTTCCCTTTCACGCGAAGAGCGCCGTGTGTCCATTCGGACGCACAAAGGATGCTCTAACTCTTTAACTCTACGCGTCAGGCTTTCCGAAAATCGATTTCGGTGTTCGGGCCGATGCTGCAGGGAGGAACACCATGACAGTGCTGCGCATCGTCCCGAATATCGCCACCCCTTCCATTGAAGAGGTGCGAAACTTCTATTCCGAGCTGTTCGACCTTGATGTCGTCATGGACCATGGCTGGATCGTCACCCTTGCCTCCGACAGGCGAGTAATCACTCAGATCGGGATTGCGACGGAAGGCGGTTCGGGAACCGCAGTGCCTGACATTTCGATCGAGGTCGACGATGTGGACGAGGTCTATCGACGCGTGACGAAGGTCGGTCATGCGATCCTCTATGGGCCAGCAGACGAGCCTTGGGGCGTTCGTCGCTTCTATATTCGCGACCCCAGCGGAAAGCTGCTGAATGTTCTCTCCCACACAGGCTGAATGGGTCATTGGCGCAGGGCGATCATTGCAATGACTGCGAAAGCCCCTATTCTGCAGCCGCTAATCCCAGATACGAAATAACTGCTTTCATTAAGAATTTTGGATCATGCCATGAGCGCGTTAAGCCGCCCGGATTTGAGCGATATTCACCGGGGTGACTGGGTGGATCGTTGGTTGCCAATCACGTGGCGGCCTTACACGAGGCTAGCACGGCTGGATCGTCCTGTCGGAATATGGCTGACGCTTTTTCCATGCTGGGCGGCGCTGTTTCAGGCGTCTCATGGCCTGCCCGATATCAAACAAATGGTCGTCTTCACGCTCGGCGCCCTGCTGATGAGAAGCGCCGGTTCCACGATCAACGATATCGCGGACCGGAAATTTGACGGCCATGTCGAGCGAACCCGTTTTCGGCCTCTGGCGAGCGGGCAGATCGGCGTAGGCCAGGCGTTGACCTTTCTGGGCATCGAACTCGCCCTGGCGGCGTCTCTCCTGTTGTTTCTGACGCCCTACACGCGGCTCGTCGCCCTATGCGTCCTGCCCCTTGTGTTCATCTATCCGCTCTGCAAACGCTTCACCCATTGGCCGCAGGCGGTGCTGGGCGCGGCCTTCAACTGGGGCATGCTCATGGCCTGGGCCGAAATAGCCGGCCATATTCCTGCCGGTGCCGTCCTCATGTGGGCGGGAGCCATCTCCTGGCAGATCGGCTACGATACCGTCTATGCCTATGTCGATGCGAAAGACGACAGAAGCCTCGGCCTGAAATCGACGGCAATCCTGTTCGGCCGGCATGGCAAGCTGATCATCGGCCTGTTTTACGCCTTGACGATCGTTGCGTGGTCTGTCGGAGGCTGGCTGTTGGGCATGTCTCTGCCCTATGCGTTTGGAATGCTCGCTATAGCCGCGCACCTTGCCTGGCAAACCCGGCGGATCGACCTTTCTCGTCCGGAGGTGAATTATCGTCTGTTCCTGGCAAATATTCTGACCGGGCTATTGCTTGCGGCCTCTGCGCTTACCGGAACTTGGTGAGCCCTATTGGCTTTGGCTCAATAAGAGCAGGGCCGATTATCGCTGGGACGGAAACCGCCGGCACAGGCCGGATTCAGGGATGTATCCTCGCCATAGTCGTATCTCCCCGTCGATGTACAGCCCGAAGCGATCGCCGAAAGCGTGATCAGAGCGCCGGCCATCACGAATGTGCGAAATCTGTTCATGTGAACATCCCCCTTCATAGGATCGCCCAAACGCCAAGCTGACAATCTAGCATGTCACGGCAAATCCATGCGAGGACTTATCGCATTGATCCCATTCACTCTTCCGCGAGCTAGGGGGAGAAAGACGTCGCTACACTGCTCAATCGCGTTCGGCGATAACAGTTGCGCGGGGATATTCGCCGTAATAGCCGCGCCAGTTGGCGACGGCGAAACCGAATACCACCAACGCACCTGCCTGATGCAGCAGGCCCCAGTGCAGCGGCACTTCAAGCAAGAGCGTGGTGATGCCGATTGCCGCCTGGATCGTGATGAGGGCGAAGAGTACCACGGCCCGGCGCGCATGGGTGGTCCAGGATGCGGCGCGCAATGCGATCACCATATTGACGAGCGCCAGAGCGAAGAGCGTGTAGGCGCCGAAGCGGTGGATGAACTGCACCGTCTTCGGGTTTTCGAAGAGATTGATCCAGAAGGGCTGCTGAATGAAGAGGTCGGAGGGCACGACGGCGCCATCCATCAGCGGCCAGGTATTATAGGTGAAGCCGGCATCGAGGCCGGCGACCAGCGCGCCGAGATAGATCTGGAAGAGCGAGAAGATGGCGATCACCGCCGCCCAGCGGTGGGAATTCCTCGTCGGAGCCGCATCCTCGGAATGCGGCGAGAGCCCGCGCATGATCCACATGCAGGAGGCGAAGATCAGACAGGCCATGACGAGATGGGTGGCAAGTCGGTACTGGCTGACATCCGTGCGCGCAGACAGGCCGGAGGAGACCATCCACCAGCCGATGAAGCCCTGCAGGCCGCCCAGCGCCAGGATGCCGGCAAGTGGCCAGCGCAGGCGCTTCTCGATCCTGCCCGTCGCCCAGAAAAAGATGAGCGGCAGCGCGAAGATCACGCCGATGCCGCGCGCGATCAGCCGGTGCGCCCATTCCCACCAGAAGATGCCCTTGAACTGATCGACCGTCATGTCGCTGTTCAATTGCTGGAACTCGGGAATGCGCTGGTAGAGCTTGAATTCCTCTTCCCACTCGGCGGCATTCAGTGGCGGGATGACGCCATGGATCGGTTTCCATTCGGTGATGGAGAGGCCGGAATTGGTGAGCCGCGTCGCGCCGCCGACGAGCACAAGACAGAAGAGCGCCAGCAACACGAAACCCAGCCAGATACGCACGGCGCGGCGGTTGTTGTCCTGCCTGCGTACTTCGGTGCGGATCGCCTGCTCCGGGTTCAGGTTCGCGACGGCCATGATCTCTCCTTTTATCCGGCAGTTGATTTGCCCCACCGGCTGATGCAAAACAAGCCCCGAACCTTTGCGGCATGCCGTCGCGCCGGCTCAGTCCCATCCGTTCGAAAGTTATACGATGCCCATCCGCCTTCGCAAATTCATCGGCACGATCCTGATCATCATCCTCGTGCTTTTCTATGCGATTGTGGCGAATACGATCGCGGTCGCGACGCTCGGCAATGCGCCCTGGTGGGGACACCTGCTTTACTTCGCGCTCACCGGCCTGCTCTGGGTGCTGCCGGCGATGGTGATCATCAAGTGGATGGCCGGTCCGAAACAGCAGTAGGGCCCGATTAACGGCGGGATAACCCTGATCTGCGGAAAACCTCGCTCCGGCGCGGCGGTTAAACCAAATATACGTCTGCCCGCTCTACCTTCCTCTGCAGCGATCTCTCGACCGGAGAAAGAAAGTGCAGACGCAGAGGCTCGATGTTCCTGAACAAAAGTTCGACGCTGCGGCGCAAGCCGATGCCGGCATTTCCCGGCTGCGGCAGCTCAGCGTGAAACTCGCAATGGCCGAACTCGACATCCAGCTTTTCGACAGGATGGAGCCTTTGGAGGAGGAATGGCGCGCGCTGGAGCGCGATAACCTTTCCTCGCTGCATCAGAGCTACGATTGGTGCGCGGCCTGGGTAACGGCCTTTCGCCGGCCGCTCGCCATCCTGCGTGGCAGGAGTGGTGGCCATACCGCCTTCATCCTGCCGGTGGAAATCTTCGCCTCGCGCGGCATGCGGATCGCCAAATTCATCGGCGCCGACCACAGCAACATCAATACCGGCCTGTTTTCGCCGGCTTTTGCCGAAGACAGCGATACGGTTGATAGCCATCACCTTGCCGCTCGCCTTCGTGCAGCGCTCGCCGGCAAGGCCGATCTGCTTCTCTTGCAGAATATCCCGCTGGAATGGCGCAGCCGCCGCAGCATGCTTGCCGGCCTGCCCATGGTCCAGAACCAGAACCACGCCTATCAGCTTCCGCTCTTCGATACATTCGACAAGACGCTGCAGCAGTTGAATGCCAAGAACCGGCGCAAGAAATTCCGTGTGCAGAGCCGGCGGCTGGAGGCGGTTGGTGGTTTCGACTATATCGCGCCGGACGACCTGACCGAACAGCACGAACTGCTCGACACTTTCTTCCGCTTGAAAAGCGCGCGTTTCGCCTCGCTGGGCCTGCCCGATGTCTTCGCGGATACCGAGACCAAAACGTTCCTGCACGGGCTGATCGACAGGCGGAGTGGCGACAGCTTCTGCCTGCAGATGCGGGGCCTGCGCCTGAAGGGCGAATATGACGGGCGCATCGCTGCCCTATCAGGCATTTCCCGCAAGGGTGACCACGTCATCTGCCAGTTCGGCGCGATCGACGAGGATCTCATTGCGGATGCAAGCCCCGGTGAATTCCTCTTCTGGCAGATGATATCGGGTCTGCACGGCAAGGGAGTCGCTCTCTTCGATTTCGGTCTCGGCGACCAGACCTACAAGCGCTCCTGGGCGCCCGTCGAAACGGACCATTATGATGTGGTTCTGCCGATCTCCGGCATCGGCATCGCGGCCGGCACGGCGCATCGGGCGATCACCCGCGGCAAGGCCTTCATCAAGGCCCGCCCCGGTCTGTATAAATTCGCCCAGAGCATTCGGGCCAAGATTGGGTAAGCATGTCGCGCAAAAGTGCCCAGCGGTTTTGCGACAGCGACATGCGTAAAACAAAGATTTAAAGTGACACGCTTTAAAGATCAGGCCGCGTGCCGCGCGGGGGTGTACATGGCAGCCTCTTCGCCGCCCGACATCAGGACGACGCGCTCATAGCCGGCGCTCTGGAAATCCTGCATCAGGCCGACGAAAGCAGCCTCATCTATCTCCGGCAGCGACAAGATAATCTCGATTTCCTTGCTGCGCGTCAGCCGCGAAACGCCGGCGACATCGGCTGCGCCGCATTCCACCAGGACGATATCATAGGCCGATGACAGGGCATCGAGCAGCAGCGAAAGCCTGTCGACGCCCCGCATGGCGCGGCGCACATCGCTCGCACCCTGCGGGATCAGATGCGCATCTGACATCCGGTCGCCGTGGATCGTTTCGCCAAAGGCAGCCTCGCCGCAGAGAAGGTCGGTAACGCCCAATGCCTCGGGGTTTTCGGCCATCAGTTCGGTCGGATAGCCCGAGCCTGTCATGTCGATCACGATCACGCGGCGTCCGTCGTCGGCCAGTCTGCGCGCCAGGGCAACGGTTGCGGCGGAGCCATTGTCACCGGTCGGAGATATCGAAACGGCAAGCGGTGCGCGGCAGTCGATGAGATAGCTCGCGACTGACGATACGGAGAATTCATTGTCGTCGGCGGGTGCTTCCGTGACAGGCTCGGCTTCTGGCTCCTCGTCGTCTTCGACGGCTGCCGTCAGCATGCTGGGCCTGGCAATCTTCGCCGGGGAAATGGGCCGCACTTCGTCCTGCCCTTCATCCGGCCCCCCCTCCTCGGCCCTGTCTTCGATGATGCGGGGTTCGGCACCCACAGATTCGACCGGGCGCAGCGCGCGGCCGCTGAAGAGTTCGGAGAGCATGATGACGATCGCGCTCATGATGAGTATTGCGACCGCGGCAACGATGACAATCGGCACGACTTTCGGGAAATAGGGATCGACCTGCTCGATCGCTTTCGAAACAATGCGGGCATCCGCGGGGCTGGAATTCCGGTCGGCACGGGAAGCGGCTTCGCGGTAGCGAACGAGGTAGGTCTCCAGAAGCTGGCGCTGGGCGTTCGCCTCCCGCTCCAATGCGTTGAGACCCACTCCGTCCTCGCCCGCCTTCGCACTGTTGGCCTGCAGCTGATCGGACTGCTGTTCCAATTCCTGTTCGCGCAGATCGGCAACCTTCGTCTCGTTCTCGATGCTGGCGAGAATCTTCTGCGTTTCCTGGCGGATTTGCGTGCGGATATCGGCAAGCTGAGCGCGCAGGCTCTTCAGCCTCGGATGGTTGTTGAGCAGGCTCGTCTGCAGGTCTGATATCTGCGATTGGAGGCCGGACTCCGTCGCCTT
Source organism: Rhizobium sp. 05L429 (assembly GCF_056397645.1). NCBI lineage: Bacteria > Pseudomonadati > Pseudomonadota > Alphaproteobacteria > Hyphomicrobiales > Rhizobiaceae > Rhizobium > Rhizobium sp. 05L429. The sequence goes on from NZ_JBFTNV010000002.1 coordinate 86,014, forward strand.
CAGCCGCTGGATCGACTGCGACGACATAATATCGCTCAGCGTGTCGGAGGCTTCGCCGGAAGAGAGCGCGTTGCGCACGGCCTGCGCTCTCGCCTCGGCATTCGCCTTGTCCGTGCGCACGCGGGTCAGCTCGACGGAGATGTCGTTGAGTTGCTGCGCAGTGAAGGTCGTCGTGCCGTTGGTCTGCAGCAGGCCATGGGTGGTGCGGTAATCGGCGACCTTCCTCTCGGCCTCGCTCACCTTCTCGCGCAGGCTGTCGATCTCCGGCTCGAGCCAGCGCGTGGCTTCCGTGTTGGAGTCGAGCTTGGCGCCGCTCTGGATCGCCAGATAGACTTGCGCCATGGCGTTCGGAATGCTGGCAGCGAGCTTCGGATCCTTGGAGGTAAAGGTAATGCCGATAACGCGCGAGCCCGGCACCTGGTAAACCTGCAGGCGCTGGGTGAAGGCGTCGATGACACGCTCTTCCGGCGGATTTTCCAGCGGATTCTTCTTCAGATGCAGCGACACCAGAATATCGGTGAGCGCGGAGCCGTTCGCGGCTGCATCGAATTCCGGCAGATTGTAGAGCTTCAGATTGTTGATGACCTGTTTGATGAGATCCGCCGACTGCAGGATCTGCACCTGGCTGGCGATATTCAGCTCGTCGAGCAGCGGCCCGGCACTGGCGTCGTTCGTCTGGGTGCTGGCAAAGGCCGGAGCGCGAGGTTCGATGAGGACGCGCGTCTCGCTGCGATATTGCGGCGAAACCATCTTGGCGCCGGCAAAAGCTACAGCCGCACCCAATGCGGTGATCGTCAATATTCTCAGACGACGGGCCCAGACCGCGCGCACAAGCTGGCCGAGGTCGATGTCCACATCCTGATCACTCGCTACGCGGGACATACTCATTACTCCAATACGAACTGCCCCAAGCGTAAACGACCATGGTAACTCAACGGTTAATGGCAATTCCCGCGCAAACAACACGCTCCTGACAAAGGAATTGCGGAAATCGGCGGTTTTTTTACCGGGCATTAACCCTAATAGATCGATAACGGCTCGACCGAATTATCTTCCTGTGAGCGAGCGGATGCCCTTCGTCCAGCCCAAGACCTTGATGGCTATGAGCCTCGCCGCCGTGATGGCTGCGTTGGCGGGCTGCACCACCTATCGGCCGGCGCCAAAGGCCTTCAACCAAGCGACGATCCAGCCCTATTCGCTCGACAGTGGCGACCGGTTGCGCATCACCGTCTTCGATCAGGCAACCCTGACCAATACCTATACGGTGGATCAGGCCGGCTATATCGCATTCCCCCTTATCGGCCAGGTCCCTGCCCGCGGCCGCACCCTGCAACAGCTCTCCGGCCAGATCGCGCAGAAGCTGCAGCAGGGCTATCTTCGCGACCCTGATGTCACCATCGATGTCGACCGCTATCGCTCCGTCTTCATCATGGGCGAAGTCGGCCAGCCCGGCCAGTATGCCTATGTGCCCGGCATGACCGTGCAGAACGCCATCGCAGTCGCCGGCGGCTTTACCAACCGCGCTAACCAGAGCATGGTCGACGTTACGCGCAAGATCAACGGGCAGGTGCTGACGGGCCGCGTCAATATTTCAGGCCCGATCATCGCTGGCGACACGATCTATGTCCGCGAACGGCTCTTCTAGTCGATGGCAGAGCAGAGGCCTCTCCGTATCCTCCATTGCTTCAGATCGCCAGTCGGCGGAATTTTCCGTCATGTCCGCGATCTCGTGGAGGAACATAGCCGGGCGGGTCACGAAATCGGCATCATCTGCGACAGCTCGACCGGCGGCGAATATGAGGACCGTCTCTTCGACGATATCCGTCCTTATCTTTCGCTCGGTCTGACGCGCGTTCCGATACGGCGCTCCATCAGCCCGTCCGATGCCATGGTGCTCTGGAACACATTCAAGGAAATCAGGAGCTTGCGGCCGGATGTGCTGCACGGGCACGGCGCCAAGGGCGGTGTGCTCGCGCGGCTTGCCGGCTCAGCCCTGCGGGTCAACAGGTATCGCGTAGCCCGCCTCTATACCGCGCATGGCGGAAGCCTGCATTATTCCCGCGCCTCCCTGCTCGGCCAGTTCGTGCTGCGCATGGAGCGGCTGCAGGAATATTTCACCGATGCGCTGGTCTTCATCTGCGAATACGAGCGGCAAACCTATGCGAGCAAGGTGGGTCGGCCGAGAGTCAAGAACCGGCTGATCTACAACGGCATCGGCGTGCGGGATTTTTCCGACATTCCGACCCGCTCCGATGCGGTTCACTTCATCTATGTCGGCATGCTGCGCGACCTCAAAGGTCCGGATCTCTTCATCGATGCCTTCGCCAAGACCGAGCGCCTGCTCGGCCGGCCACTTTCGGCGCTGATGATCGGCGACGGGCCGGAGCGCGACCGCTACCGCGAGATGATGGTGGAGCGTGGCCTCGGCAAGCGCATCGGCATGCTGCCGGCGATGCGCGTCAAGGACGCCTTCTCCATGGCGCAGAATCTCGTCGTTCCCTCCCGCGCCGAAGCCATGCCCTACATCGTTCTGGAAGGGCTCGGCGCCGGCAAGACGGTCATCGCCTCGCGCGTCGGCGGCATTCCAGAGGTGCTTGGCGCAGACAGTCCCGCACTGGTTACACCCGGAGATTCCGACGATCTGGCGCGGGTGATGGCGGAAGCACTGACAGTGCCCGACTGGCACGACAAGGTCATGCCTTCTCCCGACACGGTCAAGTCCGTCTTTTCCGCACCGGTCATGGCCCATGAGGTGCTGAAACTCTATAGCGAGCTCGTCAATCCCGCTGCGGGACAGGCAATTAAGGCCGCCTCGTAAAAGTTTCTTAGGGGCTTTCTGTTATCCCGCTCACATCAACGAGCGATGAAGCCCCATGAACAAGCTGGAAAAGAGCGGACAGTTCGACGTGGAAGCCCTGCGCAAGCAGGTCTCTGATACGGAGACGCGCGGCGACGCCTCTACGCATGCGGACGGCGAGACGCCGCCCATCAATTCCTATGCCCGTCAGATCGCAGAGCAGTTCCGTGATGGAACCTATTCGCCTGTCATCATCATCGGCCAGTTGCGGCTGCTGGAATTCCTGACACAGTTCGTCATCGGCCTTGTCGCCTTTTATTTCGCACCCGGCGACGGCAGCGACAGTATCCTGATGCGGGCTGTCATGGCGGCGATCATTTCGGCATTGACCGTGGTAGCGCTTCAGGTGGCCGATACCTACTCCATTCCGGCTCTCAGAGCCCGCGTGCGGTATTTGCCGCGCGCCTTCGCAGCATTCGCCATCGTCTTCGTGCTGATAACAGGCGCTTGCTCGCTCTTGCGCGGTCTGAGCGCCGCGACCGCGGAATCCTACGGCATCTGGTTTATTGTGGGCGCGCTCTTCCTGGTCATCGAGCGTTTCCTCGTGGCGCAGGGCGTGCGCAACTGGGCACGCAACGGCATCATGGAGCGCCGCGCCGTCATCGTCGGCGGCGGCGAGCCGGCCAAGGAACTTATCCGGATGCTGGAGCAGCAGGCGGATAACGACATCCGTATCTGCGGCATCTTCGACGACCGTGGCGAGAAGCGCTCGCCGATCATGGTCGCCGGCTATCCGAAGCTCGGCACGGTGAGCGAACTCGTGGAATTCGTGCGGATGACGCGCATCGACATGCTGATCATCGCACTGCCGCTCTCTGCCGAAGCGCGCATCTTCGCGCTTTTGAAGAAGCTCTGGGTGCTGCCGGTCGACATCCGCCTTGCCGCACATGCCAATCGCCTGCGTTTTCGCCCGCGTGCCTATTCACATGTCGGCTCGGTACCGATGCTCGACATCTTCAAGAAGCCGATCCGCGACTGGGATTCCGTCGCCAAGCGCGTGTTCGATATCTTCTTCACCATCGTCGCGCTCTGCCTGCTCTGGCCTGTCATGGTGGCGACAGCGATTGCCGTGAAGGCGACTTCGGAAGGACCGGTCTTCTTCAAGCAGAAGCGTCACGGCTTCAACAATGAAGTCATCAATGTCTTCAAGTTCCGCTCCATGTACACCAACATGAGTGATCCGACGGCAAAGGCAGCCGTCACCAAGGGCGATCCGCGCGTCACCCGCGTCGGCCGTTTCATCCGCAAGACCTCGATCGACGAGTTGCCACAGCTCTTCAACGTGCTGAAGGGCGAGCTTTCGCTGGTCGGCCCGCGTCCGCACGCCGTGCTTGCCCAGGCGCACGACCGCGCTTTTGCCGATATTGTCGATGGCTATTTCGCACGCCACCGCGTCAAGCCCGGCGTCACCGGATGGGCGCAGATCAATGGCTGGCGCGGCGAAGTGGACAATGATGAGAAGATCAAGTTCCGCACGGCCTACGACCTCTATTACATTGAGAACTGGTCGCTCTGGTTCGACCTCAAGATCCTGTTCCTGACGCCGGTCCGGCTGCTCAACACGGAAAACGCCTATTGAGCGCGATCGACGCCACCCGTGTGCGCGTGGCCCAGCCGCAACGGCTGACGCTGCGCCTCATCGGCTCGGCGGCGGTCGCATTCGGGGTCTTTCTCTCCGGCTTCGTCATCGACGAGCCTGCGCCTTATGAATTGTGGATGGCAGGGCTGATCGGCCTCTGGTTCATCCTCGGCCTGAAAATATCCCGCACCACCGCGCCGCTGATGGCATTGCTCCTGACCTTCAACATCGGCGGAATGCTGTCGCTCACCCAGATGCGGGACCTGGCAACCGGTCCAATGTATGTTGCCGTCTCCACTTTCCTGGCGCTGACCTCCATCTTCTATGCCGCGATCATCGAAGACAGCCACAAGCGGCTGCCGCTGATCTTCAATGCCTGGAGCTTTGCGGCTGTTATCACGTCCCTGCTCGGCATTCTCGGCTATTTCCATGCCTTTCCGGGCTCTGAAGTCTTCACGCTTTACGACCGCGCCAAGGGCGCCTTCCAGGATCCGAACGTTTTCGGCCCCTTCCTCGTGCCGCCGGCGCTTTACCTCGTCCACGGCATTCTCGCCGGGAATCTCAGAAGCTCGCCGATCAAGGCGGGAGCGCTGCTCAGCCTGGCGCTCGGCATCTTCCTCTCCTTCTCGCGCGCGGCTTGGGGTCTCTTCGCCTTTGCCGTGGCGGTGTTGATCTTCGTCATGCTGCTGAAGGAACGAAGCGGCGCCTTCCGGCTGCGGGTGCTGATCCTCTCGCTGGGCGCTGTCATCCTGATGGCGGCCTCGCTGCTGGTCGCGCTGCAGGTTCCCAAGGTCAGCCAGCTCTTTTCCGCCCGCGCCCAGCTCGTGCAACAATATGACGGCGAGCATCTCGGCCGTTTCGACCGCCATCGCATCGGCTTCCAGATGATGATGGAAAGGCCGCTCGGCATAGGGCCGCTGGTCTTCGGCACCATGTTTCCGGAAGACGAGCACAATATCTGGCTGAAATCGCTGACCACCTACGGCTGGCTGGGCTTCATCAGCTACATCGGCATGCTGTGCTGGACACTCTATCTCGGCTTCCGAAACATGCTGCTCGACCGGCCATGGCAGCCTTTCCTCATGGTCGCCTGGATCTCCGTTCTCGGCCATGCAGCGATCGGCAACGTGATCGACATCGACCATTGGCGGCACGTTTACCTGTTGTTCGGCATCGTCTGGGGCTGCGCGGCGCTTGAAGTTCGCCACAAGCGTTCAGTCCGCTCACAAACACTTGAGAAGTTCGACAAAAGCGTTAGATTTCCGGCATGATTACAGGGACACAGATACGCGGCGCACGCGCCATGATCGGCATGAGCATCGAGGACCTCGCCGCTCATGCAGGGCTTTCCATCGAAACAGTCCAGGCGCTGGAAAACGGTGAATGGGCGGGCGAGACGCGAGCCACGATCGACGTGCGCAACACGCTGGAAGCCCACGGCATCATCTTCATCGCCAGCGGCAATCAGGATGAAGGCGGCCCTGGCATACGCTTGCGCGCCCGCAGTTCCAGCGATGACGGCATCAGGCCGGAAAACCTCAACGCCGCCAACGACGATTGACGGAACCAAGCGTCGCCCCAGGCGTTTCGGCTGTCCTGTCAACGTGTTGGGGTGGCCTGTCTTGAATCGGAACAACGGTCTTTATCTTGTCATCGGTGCGCTTGTCGTCGTGGTCATCGGCCTCGGCGCGTATATCTTCCATGAGGAAAGCAAACCCGAAGGCATCGAGATGAGCATCGGCAAGAACGGTGTCTCGATCGAGGAGAACTGAGTTTCAGAGATAGGTCTTTGCGAGAACGGTCAGCTTGCCGCTGTCCTTCACGCCCTGCCTGTAAAGCTGGATGAGGGCCGCCCCGATGCGGTCTGCCTCCGGCGTGCGAGGAGCGATGCCGCTGTCATCGCAAACCTGGCTCAGAACCTGCGACAACAAGTCGATATCTTCCGAAAAGAGCGGTAAATCCTGGGGGTGAACTGACGATTTCAACATCGCGCCACATTTCCCTTAGAGGGCACAACGCATCATCGCTGCGCAGCCGACGCCCTCCCTGCCAGCTTTATTCGCATTATGCGCGTAGCCCAAAATTTTAGCAACCGTGCAATCAAAATCTCGGGAACAATGTCGTGTCTCGTGCGTTACGGGGCCGTTTGGAACATTGGAATGAGAGAGCCGTGAGCGAAAAACGCTTCCCCTCGTCTGTAAGGGTCAAGTCTCCAAGCAGCAGCTTCATTGTCGCAACCGTCTGGGAAGCCGTGGAATATCTCAAACGCTGGCCGGCGAAACCGGGACGCGAATACCGTGTCGCGCTCCAGCACTGCCTTGATGCAATGGATGGGCTGAGAAGCCCGCGCGCAGCGCAGGCATCTTTCGTAATGGCTGCCAGGACAGCCGGGCTATTGATATGAGGATTGAGGGCCAGTCAGACTTTCAGCTCAGAATTTCAGCCGGGCGCTCGCTGCATAAAGCTGCGACTGGCTAAAGCCTTCGACGATCACCTTGGCGCCGACCTCGGCCACGTGCGCTTCGGCAAGCTCCGCAAGCGCAAGGGCAACGTCGCACTCCGACCAGCCGGCTTTCACAGCGTCATCGGAAAGGGCCTTAAATGCGGCGGCGAGGGTCTGCCGGCAATCCTGCCTGTTATTGTCGATCGTCATAAGCCCAAACTATGCTTTTCCACGATTTCTCTTCTTTACACGCTTAGCAGCAAAATTGCGAATAAATTTCAATTTCAAACAATCAAAAATTGGAAAGAGCGCACATATCAGCTTCGATCACAGGCATATTCAGCTGAACGCAAAATAAATTACATCTCCTAAGCGGGGATATTGACAGAAATATTGATGAAATATTTTACTGAAAATTTAGTGCCAAAAAAATACAACCGAAACTGTATATTATTTCGATAAAGTCCCGGACCAGCTTGGTACGATATTGCTCACGGGCGGGAGGATTTCCATGCCACACAGGCATATGTAAGGATTTTTGCTGCTTTGCGCAGACTTTTTTCGGCATTCATCGGCAGGTTGAGAGGCCTCCAGGCGGTGCTGAAGAGGCGGGCCAGAAGCTCCCCGGCAGACATTCCCTTGGACAAGTTCCGTTTTATGATCGTGGCGGCATTTTTCCCTTGCGTCCAAAAACCGAAAAGTCTAACAGGAGCAAGCCGTTTCGGCAGGTCGGGGCGTAGCGCAGCCCGGTAGCGCACTTGACTGGGGGTCAAGGGGTCGCTGGTTCGAGTCCAGTCGCCCCGACCATTTAATCCCTTGAAATCTCAGTCTTTTCACACTCACAAGAGTGAGGGCGCGGCGCGTGCCTACAGCATCGGCGCGAAAATCGGAATCAACTTTCGGCAAGCCTGATGCGTAGATTCAAAGAGTTAGAGCGTCCTTTGTACGTCCGAATGGACGCACGGCGCTCTAGCGCGATTGATCCGTCCATATGCGGCGCTGGCCGCGGTAGATGTACTGGCCCGAGCCTTGGCGGGTATTGTCACGGTAATAGTCGCGGCGATTGCGGTTGCGGTCGTCGCCGGCGCAACGCTCGGGAAAGCGGCGGCAATCCTGGTAGGTTTGCCGGTCGACGCGCGGATTTCTCGGATCGACAGCCATTGCATTACCGGCAAGCATTGCTAAAGCTAAGGCAAGAACGATCCTGATCATTTCACTCTCTTCATTTTCCTGCAGACCATTGCCTGGAGTTTATCACATGCTGCCAAGCCGCTCACTTCTCATCGGCGTGATCGTGACGCTGGCCTCCTCGCATATCGCATTGGCAGAAAACGTCCAGTTCCGGAACGCCAAGGAAAAAGAAATCCGGCAGCTTCTGAAGGGCGCCGGCGATTTGCGGAAGGCCCCGAATGGTTACGAATACCGTAAGGGCAATCAGAACGGCTACAAGATTTCAGACGGCCAGATCTGCGTTCTTTTCCCCAACAAGCAGACGGACTGCATCTCGATCAAGACGGATGGCGATGTGCTGCAGATGATCGACAACAAGGGCAATCGCATCAGGCTCTGAGCCTCGCCTGCCTCTGGTCCTACCGGGCGGCCGGATTCCATCCGGTCTGGCTGCGATTTCTCCCCACGGAACCTTCCCCCCGAAGCGGCGTTAGAAAAGCGTGATTTGCGGGTCGCTCGCCCGCAGCTGCGATGTGCTGTGTGCCGATGCGGTTTCAGTCCGAAGCAGTCGGATCTTAAACGAGCTTTGGCCGGGCTTTTCGGCAAAGGGAAGTCATGAAACTTCGTTTCGTATCCGCCAGAGCCGCCACCTTCATTATTGCCGGCCTTGTCGCCGGCTCAGCCATGGCGGCTGACGCCGTCGATGAGGTTCCGGCTGCACCGGCAGCCGAGATCGCTCCGGTCTTCACATGGACGGGCTTCTATGCCGGTCTCGGCGGCGGGCCGACCTGGGCCAATGGCGATTTTGACGTCTTTTCCGAAGACATGAATGGCGGCCTGATCACCGGCTTCGTCGGCTACAACTGGCAGCTCGACAATAATTTCGTCTTCGGTATCGAAGGTGACGTTTCCTATAACTGGGACAAGGCCGATGTCGGTCCGTTTGAAGTCGGCCTCGAGACCGCCGGCTCCGTCCGCGCCCGGCTCGGCTATGCAATCGATCGTGCGCTGATCTATGGCGCAGCAGGCTGGACGGGTGCGCAGGCCCATATCGACGGTCCTGCAGGCGACGACAGCGATACGCTGTCAGGCTGGACGATCGGCGCAGGTGTCGACTACGCCTTCACCAAAAATGTCTTCGGCCGGCTGGAATATCGCTACAATGACTACGGTAGCGCCGATCTTCTCGGACTCGACGGCGACATCGACCAGCATGTCGTGATGATCGGCGTGGGCTACAAATTCTGAAGCCCTCTGCCTTCAAGACTATTCAGACTGCAAGACTATATGGCCGAGAGCGCGAGCTTGTCGTCCGCCGTCACACGCGGCTGCCACGCGGCATAGTTGGCGATGGTGAGGTGCGGTGTCTCGAAGGGCGTCGCATGGGTTTCGGTGATAACAGTGACATCGGCTCCGGCGCCCTCGCCGGCGAGAATGCCTGCCACGGCATCCTCAAATACCAGGCAGCGGGCGGGATCGACGCCGAGGCGACTTGCGCCGAGCAGATAGCATTCCGGGCTCGGCTTGCCTGACGAGACTTCCTCGCCGCTGACGATCATTTTCGGCATGGGAATGCCTGCAGCTGCCATGCGGCGGCGAGCAAGCTCGATCGGCGCCGAGGTGACGATCCCCCAACGATCCCCAGGCAGTGCATTCAGGAAACGGATGGAGCCCGGGATCTCGACGATGCCCCCGAAATCCTCCATCTCCTCCTTCAGAAGCTGCTTGGCCTCAGCAACAGGATCGACACCGGGAAGGCCGAGCTGGCGGATGGCGTCGGATGCCCGAACACCGTGGATGGTCTTGAGGAGGACTTCGGGCTCAAAGCCGTGGCGGAGAGCCCACTCGCTCCAGACGCGCTCGACGACCGCGATGGAGTTCAGCACCGTGCCGTCCATATCGAAGAGGAAGGCATCGTAGGTCTTGTCGAGAACGCGATGGGAAGTGGACAAAGGAAGTTTCCTTGCGATGCGGAAAGCCGTCGGTTGCCCCGCGACTAGCCGAGCGCAGGAGCGGCGTCAACCTAAAGCATGCCGCGCAAAAGTATGCAGCGGTTTTGCGACAACGACATGCGGAAAACAAGGACGTAAAGCGGGGCAAGCGAATCGAAAAAGGTCGTGACGCGCCTTAGTCGTTGACTTCGGGATGGGTAATGCTCCTCACATCCGCAAGGCCGCGTGTGGCATCGCGATTGCCGGTGGCAGCCGCAGCCTCGAAAATCCGCGTGGCGTCACCATACATCTTCAGGTTCATGTAGCTGTAGCCACGCAGTACCATGAGATCGACGCGCTCCTGCTGCAACTGGGCGCGCTGGTCGAGAAAAATGAGCGCTTCGCGATAGCGGCGGCCTTCGAAGGCCGCAAGCGCGCGATCGGCAAGGATCGCCACCTGCAGTTCGGAAGCGCGGTCGCGGTTCTGCGGCGCCTTGGTCGCCGCGACTGCAGCACTGTTGGAAAGGCCGGCGCGCAGATAGGCAAGGCTCTGGCCGTAAGCGGCATCCTCACGCTCCTTGCGCACAGGGCTTGCCAGCGCTGCTTCGAAAGCCTTCACCGCTTCCATCGGCCTGTTGATGTCCATCAGGCACCAGCCGCGTGTCAGCGCGTCGCCGGGGCTGAGGCGGGTCGGATCAATGGTCGTGGAGCAACCGCGTAGCTGGCGAGGACCACGCTCAACCGCTACCGTCTGCATGACTCGCGTCGACCTTGCCGGCGCAACGGTCTGCGGCTGGAGGGCCATGTTGCGTTCGCTCGGCGCGGACTGGACCTGCGGTGCAGCAGGCAGAACTGCAGGCGCCGGCTCGGTCGCAGAGCCAGGAGCCGGTAACGGAGCGTTGCTACGGGGGACGTCAGACGTATCGTTCAGCGTGGCGATACGGGTCGAACGACCGGCCCAGAGACGCTGGATCTCGGCAACGCCGGCACGATCGTTCAACTGCTGGCGGGTAACGGCAAGGCCGTAGGCTGAGGGTTCGTCATCCGGCTTCCAGCGCAGCCCCGTCTCGAACCAGCGAGCGGCCGTCTGGAACTGGTTCAGAGAGCGGGCATACCAGCCGAACTGCTGTGCCGTCGGCACATATTTCTGCTCGATGATCGCAGCAGCGATACGGCCGAGCACGTCCTCGCTCAGATCGGCCGGCGGCTGCAAAGCCATCAGGTTGGCGGTTGCGGCTAGATAAGTGGCGGTCGCATCCTTGGAATCGTCACGCCATTTGTACATGACGTCCTCGGCTTCCTGCGGTGACTTGCGGGCGATGAGCGCCAGCGCCAGACCCTGCGAAGCGACGGCCGAATCCTGTTTATCATGGGCCATGCGGAACCATTTTTCGGCATCCGCCTCATTGTTACGGCGAAGGTGATACCAGCCGAGCAGCAGTGCGTCCGAGGCCAGCCCTTGTTGCCCGGCAAGCTTCTCGACGCGGGAGACATAATCGGCAGCGACTTCCAGCTTGGCATCGTCGTTGCCATCGGCAACAAAGCGGCGGGCAAGATCGTCACGCAGGCTGTCGAATTCTCTGACACCATTGGCATCCGCAGGTTTTTCGAGGGAAAGCAGCGCCTGCATCGAACCGTATGGCAAAAGAGCGGCAGCCTTCTGGATAGTCGCCACACGTTCGGCCGGGTCGGTGCAGTTCTTCAGGATGTAGGTATAGGCATCCTGCCCACGCTGCTGCCTGTTTGTCTCAACGAACGCTTCGGCAACGCGCCAGAGCATGTCTATCTCGGCGCAGGTCAGCAGGCTCGGCGTTTGGGCAGCGATATCGATGACCGTCGCATATTGTTTGAGATCGGAGGCATTGACCAGCCGGGCGCGGGATTCGGCGACATCGAGGCGGTCAAGCAGGTCGGCGGGCGGCTGCCAGCCGCTTTCGGTGGTCTGACGATCGGCAATCGCCCTGCGCAGCTCGGCGTAGCGGCCTTCCGAATAGAGCTGCCACATATTTTCGAGCTGCCGGTCGCCATTTTGCGGAATGGCGAGCGGATCGGCGGGCGGCACCCAGTTCGGATAGAGCGCCTGAAGGCGGGAGATTTCCGCCTGCAGGCGAACCTTGTCGCCGCGGCTTGCAAAATAACGAAGGGCGCTTTCATCGACGACCGGCTGCTGGCTTGCTGCCGTGCCTGTCGGCGGCGGATTGGCCGGTGTGGCACTGGCAGGGGCTGCGGGTGGTGCGGTCTGCGGGACCACCGGAACCGGAGCCGGCTGCTGGGCCGGGGCTGTCTGCGACGGAGCCGTTTGGGCCAGGTTTGTCTGGGATGAGCTCTGGGGCTGATCGGCGGAATTATCCTGTGTCGCGGCCTGGATTCGCTCCGCCACGGTCTGCACGTCGATCGGAGGATTGGAGGGGGTATCCGGCCCTTTGATGCGACCCATCATCATGAGTTGGGGGGTTTTGCCACCGAAGCCGAAACGCTCCTGCAATGCTTCGCGGTCTTTCAGCCCCGCGATCAGTGTCGCTACCAAAGCTGCTGCCGTGATCGCTACGAGAGAAGATTTCACAGACACTCTGGATGCTTCTCCCCGACATAGGCCAGCCCCAGAAGCTGAAGCGTTGATGGATAATAATAGGCGGGCGCAAACTGCAGCGCTTCGGCAGGAAGTTTCGTTCCGTCTAATACACAGGCCACAACGTGGTTAACAATTTCATAACCAGGATCAGAGAGCGACGTCTTCGGCCGCCCGGTGGTCAGGTCGATAGTGGCGGGCACACCGTTTACGGTAATGCCTTCTTTGAGGCGCGTCAGCAGCGCCCTGTCCGTCACGCCGCCTCGTGCGAGATAGAGCGGGATGCGGATCGCGTTGTAGCCGAAATCGGCGTCGAAACCTTCGGCCGGCTGCGGCTGGCGCTTCAGGCTCACCCATTCGGCGGGCAGCTTGCGCGGGCCAAACTGCATGGACTTGAGCAGCGAGAGGCCATCATCCGCGAGTTTCTGCCATTGATCGGACGGCGCAAGCGCTGCCATGACGGGAAGTGCTTCATAGACCCAATAGGACGGATTGATGACGGGGCCGTCGTCGCGATCCGCGCCGGAGAAGCCTTCCGCACCGGGCATCAGCAGCGTGCGACCGGCAAAATCGACCACGGTTTCTGATAGCGTCGATTGTGCCATACGGGTAGCGGCAGTGATATAATCGCTCCGGTTCCAGGCCGAACCCGCCAGCGCAAGCGCATAGGCGATCAATATGTCGCCATCAGAAGCATTGTTGGTGTCTGTCACGTGCGGCGTGGCGGACGGATCCCATTTCCACACGGCAAGGCCGTCATCGCGCAGCAGCAGCTCGGTACGGGTGAAGTACCAGATCTGCTCGAAATCGGCGGGGCTACCGGCCAGATAGGCAAGCAGCAGGCCGTAGCCCTGCCCTTCACTATGGCTGATATTGCCGTTGCCGTTATCGACGATGCGGCCGCTCGGATCGAGGAACTTCGCCTTGTAGGCGGCCCACGCCTCACCGCTGATCCGCGGCTGCTGGGCAAAGGCCCGTTCACCGGCGAGCGCCAGCATCATCGTGCCTGCCAGCAATGTGACGACCCAGCCCCTCATTTCGACCTGCCGAGCCTGAAGAGCATTCTTGATGTGACCAGGCCGATCAGAAGCGACAGGACCACCAGCAGGAAGGAATAGGAAAGAATGTTCGTCGACAACCAGTTGGCAGCGATCAGGCGATAGTTGGCGATCGACAAACCCCCAGTGGGTACGAAATCGAAGCGCGTAACCGGCACGCTCTCGATCTTGCCGGTGCGGCTGGAATAAGTGGTGATATGGCCCGATATCTGCGGCCAGTTTATCTGGGCGGTGAGCGCATTCAGCCCCTCGCGCAGATCTTTGGCCGAGGGCGCCGTGACGACGGTCCAGGCGCCGCCGCCGTCCGGGCTCTTGCCCTGGGCGATCATCAAGGTAGCCGCATCCGACGGCGTGAATACCTGTTCGGCATTTGGGATGAATTGCAGTGAGCTGCCAGTGATGTCGAAGTTGCGGCGCAGCCATTCGCGGAACGCCTCTATGTGGCCCTGCAGCGCGCCGCCGGTGATGCGTGAGCGCCATTCCTCCAGCGCCGTGCCGTTATCGATTTCGGTCGGCTGCGGGTCGGTGACCGGCCGCCACGAAGCCTGGCTGGCCGTTGCGACATTGACCTGCGTGAGCGCCGTTGCCGGCATCTGCGAAATCGAGCCGATGAAAATGGCGTTGCGATCGCCGATCACGCTCGGCGAGGCGACGGTTTCGATTGCGATCGGGTGGCCGGCCATGATGGCGAGCTGACCAAGCAGGGTCGCCGCGGCCGAGAGCGTGTCGGCATCGGTACGGTCGATAAACAGTGGCGTCGGATCGGGATTGCGCCCGTAGGGATAGGAGGTGCCGGTCATGGCCGCCAGATTCGGACGCTGCCCGACGCGGGCGAAATCCGGCATATGAAATTCGGACGTGTCAAAAAGTGCAAAGCGCGGCGCCTGCGAGGCCGTCGCGCCGGGGACGCAGGCGGCATCGTCCTCGGTCATCAAAACTGCCTCGATGGCGATGGAATTCAGGCCAGGCTTGAAGTGCCGCATGGTTACGCGGATCGGAAGCTGGCGGAAAATGCCGCCGTTGGTCGTGGCGATCGGCACGGTGGAGGCGATGTTGCCGTTCACATAGATGTCGATATGGCTGCCGGGGAGCACTTTGCTGGAATAGGCGGCATCGAGCAGGATTTTCGCCTCGCCATAGGCATTGGCATAGAAATCGGCCGGCACGGCGATATTGAAGCCGGTGCGGAAGCGGCGGCCGGAAAAGTCGACGGTGCGTATTCCAAGCTGCGAAAGCGGAATGCGCGTGTCGGCAAAGAGCAGCGGCGCGTCGGGCGCCGTCCAGCGCTGCGTGGTCAGCACGTCGCGGCGTATTTCAGGGGCACGGTCGGTTGGAGAAACGATGGTATCGATCGCTGTCGAAACCGCCTGCCAGGATGGACCGCTGATCAGCAGGACAGGCGAACCACTGCCCGGGTCGGTCACAAAGGCGGCAAATGGCGCGCTTTCAGCGCTCTGGGGAAGGCCGGGGAAGATCGGCCGCAGCTCCGCCGCGGTGCCGACGAGCACCGACATTTTGCCGGGACCGCCTGCCGGCAGCGCACCGGTGCTGAAGGCAAAGATCTGATTCGGCATGCCGCTCAGAAGCGACAGGCCCTGCGCCAGACGCAGAAGCGGTTTGGTGGTACCGGGCTGTTCCATCGCCGGAACCACCAGATCGAATTGCGTCTTCCCGGTGCCATCGACGCCGATGGCGCGGATAGCATCGGTGCCGGAAAGCTGGCTGGCATCGCGGCCGGCAAAGCTCAGATAGGTGCCGGCCGGATCGATGTTCGACCAGAGCTCATAGGTGGAATCGACGCTGCAATCCGTGCGGTGGCGCTGGTTGGCCTCGAAGGTGATGAGGTTGGCGCCGGGCTGCAGCAGGTCCGCAGGAACCTCGAAGCTGACGGCCGACGGGCTATCGGGCGAACCAACCTGCTGCTGGCCGATGGCACGGTTATTGATGAACACGGTCAGCTGCGACGCCTCGGGAGCGACGACGATGGCATTCTGATAGGTGAAGGTGAACCGCGCTTTCGCCGCCGCCTCCTCCGTCGTCAGATAGATCGACCACGATCTGCGGTCGTATTCCCCACTCAGGCCGAGTTCGGAGAAGGGCACGATATAGCGCTTGAAATCGCCGGTCTGCGGAGCCGCCGCGACGGGACGGACGGCAGGCGGCGTGGAGGGTTGCGGCTGGGCCTGCGCCGGGACGGAAGGCGTTGCCGGCGCAGGTGGCTGCGTCTGCGCGGGAGGCGGCGCCGGTTGAACAGGATGAGCAGGCAGGGTCAGGCGCGGAACGACCGGCGCCGTGCCCGCCGGACGCTCGCCGGACATATCGAAGGGCGCGGTCTGCGCATAGGCGAGAACAGACGTGCCGACCAGAAGAAAGGAAGCGGCGAGGAGCTTTCTCATCCGGCGTTCACCTTTGCCGCCTGCTGCTGTCGATGCTCTTCACGCTCCGGCCGCATGCTTCGGAAGAAATAAACCAGACCACGGCTCGTCTGGTAGAGCGAGAGGCCGAGGAACCAGATGGTGCCCCTGATGAGGCCGGGATTGCGACGGCGAGAAGCCTGGAACTGCGTCCACTGATCGGAGTTGGCGAAGATCAGGTCTGCGATCAGGCGGTGATCCAGCGCGCTCTTCGGCTGGTACTGACAGCCGAGATTGGTGATATCGCCCGACGGTTCGATGTTGCGCACGATGAGCGGCAGGGTTTCGAGATCGGCACCGCTATAGGGCCGGAAGCGGATCTCGCCAAGCGCACCGACCTGCACCGCATCGAAATGCTTGTTGAAGATGTGCAGGCGCGCGCCATGGACAGAGACGTCCTCGATGGAGGCCGGGTACCACTGGTCGTTGACGCCGAATTCGCAGCGGCGATTGACGCGCACGCGACGGGAAGATGCCCTCTCCCCGCGCTCCGAGACCACACCGAGCGCGCAGCCGGCAAGGATGAGGTTGATGATGTTCCAGCCGCCGACGACGAGGGTGACGTCCGCCTTATAGGGCTCGGCATAGATCTTGTAGATGGTGATCGCGACGGCGATGATCTGCACTGCAAAGATGACGAAGAAGGGCCTGCTGATTTCCGACAGGCGGCTGACGGCGATGGATTCGTCCTTGGCGGTAACCTTGAAAGTGGGCTTGCGCGGATTGAGCATGACCGAGACGACGGCCGGCAACAGGTGCACCGTCTGCACATATTCGTAGAGTTCGGAAATCCACGGCCAGCGGAACGATCCATAGAGATAGTTCTGCATCATCAGGTTCACGATCATGTAAGCGAGCGTATAGGCCAGGAACTCGCCACCGGAAGCCGTGAAGATTTCCAGGTCGAAGAAGAGATAGAAGAGCGGCGCGAAGAGGAAGATCGTGCGCGGGAACGGGAACAGCCAGAACAGCGACGAGGACATGTAGCAGAAGCGCTGCGGCAGGGTGAGACCGCGCTTGAGCAGCGGGAAGCGGAAGCGCAGGATCTGCATCATGCCCTGCGCCCAGCGACTGCGCTGGCCGATGAAGCTTGCGAAGGTTGCCGGCTGCAGGCCGGCGATCAGCGGCTTGTCGAGATAGATGCTGTTCCAGCCGGCGCCGTGAAGGGCAAGTGCTGTTTCGCAATCCTCGGTGATGCTGATGCCGCTGAAGCCGTTGGTGGATTGCAGTGCGCGGCGGCTCAATACCGCTGCCGAGCCGCAGAAGAAGGCGGCGTTCCATTTGTCGAGGCCGCGCTGGATGATGCCGTAGAACATCTCATTCTCGCTCGGCATCTTGTCGAAGGTGCGCAGATTGCGTTCCAGCGGGTCCGGATTGATGAAGAAGTGCGGCGTCTGGACGAGGAAAAGCTTCGGGTCGTCGTCGAAATAGCCGACCGTCTCCAGCAGGAAGTCGCGCGCCGGCGCATGGTCGGCGTCGAAAACGGCGATCAGCTCGCCGTTCGAATGCTGCATGCCGTTGTTGAGGTTGCCGGCCTTGGCGTGTTCGTTGCGGTCGCGCGTCAGGTAATTGACGTCGAGATCGATGCAGAGCTGCTTGAGCTCGGAATGGCGGGCCGCAGCGGCCTGGGCTTCGATCAGCTTGCCGGAATTGCGCTTCTGCAGTGTGCCGCCGTCGTCCAGCAACCAGACGTGCAGCTTATCGGCCGGATAATCCATCGCCTTGGCGGCGGCAAGTGTATTGGCAAGCAGGCCGGCATCCTCGTTATAGGACGGTACGAAGACATCGACATGGGGGAAGCGCTCGAGCTTGCCGGCGCGCGAGGGACGCGACGGCAGCGGGGTCGCGACAATGAAGAGCGACAGCGCCAACATCATCACGCTGTACATTTCAGCGAGATAGAGCAGCAGACCGGGAATGAAGTTTGCGAGCTGGTTGACCGGCGGCAGCGTATTGGTCGTGCGCCAGTAGACATAGCGCAGCACGATGGACGTACCGAAGGCAAGCGCCACGAGGCGCCATGTGCCCTCCCCCTTCAACACCTTGATGAGCGCCATGACCGTGACGACGGTGATGCTGGCGATGAGCTGGGTCTGCAGATTGACGGGCAATGTGACCAAGGCGATCACACAAAGCGACACCACAGCCCATATGACAATACTGCCAGCCTTACGCATGGACGTTCCTTCGAAATGACACGACCGCTGCGCATCGGCGCATCGGGCATGTTGCTATTTCCGGCAGGCGACCGTCATGGCCGCATCGCCTATACAATCAGGCGAAGGCACGGTCACACCGATCGGCCTTGCCGTTTGTTCGATCGGTGCCGGCGCCTCTGCCGGCGGCTCTATCGCATTCGTTTGCGTGTCGTCAGTCGGCAGCGGCACGCGGGGACCAACGGGCGGCTGCAGAACCGGGGCGGCATGTGATGGCTGGCCCTGCACGCGGCGTACGGTTACGGCCCGTGGCTGGCGGATCGCGGCCGGAGCGGGCTCGTAGCCGATCGGCATGGAGTTCGGGCGATAACCACCCTCGTCCGGATAGATCGGCGCGCCGGTCTGACCGAGTGCCGGATTGGCCGGCGGCGGAGCGCCGTAGGGATTCCAGATATCACCATCGAAAGTGCCGGTAACGGTGTAGCCGTAGACGATTGCGAGAAGCTGGCGCTCGGTGGCGCGCGCATCACAAAGTCGCAGGCGGAGCTGGATCATGCCGAAGTTGCGCGCCTGCGTGTGCGCCGCCTGGCTTGAGCGGATCTGCTGCCAGGCGTAAATGCAGGTATCGCCGCCGCGACTCTGACCAGAGGCGTAACCGAAGGGGCCGTAGCTGTTCTGCAGGAAGGTGGCTGACGTTGCCATCGGAACGCCGGGAACCGAGCGCGCCGTCTCACGGGCGATATCCCCCTCCCGGATCATCCGGTAGGAATCGCTGCTGACGCCGGGATTGGCGCCGGACGCGCCGAGAAACTGCGCTTTCAGGAAATTCTGGCCCTGAACCGACGACGAGGTGAAGAGCGATATCGTCTGCTCCACGCCATTTCCGCGCTTTCGCTCAACGACGCTGACGATCGACGGACCGCCAGGAGGCGGCAGGACAAGTGCCTTTTCCGGCTCCACGGTCTCAGGCCCGGCCGGCCGACGCACTCCACCTGTCGACGTGCAGCCGGCTATCATGGCCGCAATGGCCACCACCGATATCGTCTTCGGAAAATGCATGTCCTGGCCGTTGCTATCGTATTTTTAATCTTTGTCTGAAGGGACAAAGCGCGACGAATTTGCGAATCAACAACCCCTATGTCGTTCATTAGGAATAAACGATGCTTATGGTTAACAAATGGTCAACAGCTCGCCAACAGTTTTGTCGGGTAGAGCTTACGAAAACTCTACCTCTGCGAGCGTAACTTCGACCTTGCCCCGCCTCTACGCGCCGCGTTTCGCGGTCGGAACCATGAAGCATGGTAGGCGTTCTCTCCGATGTCTGGGTAGGAAAAGGAGAATATCCATGCGCAAAACCACGCTGGCCGCGGCCGCCCTCATGCTAACCGTAAGCTCTGCCGCCTTCGCGCAGAGCAGCGTCATCGTAACCGATCCGGCGCCGACCGGTTCGACCGTCGTTCTTCCGGGCGAAGTACGCACCTATGTGATGGAACAGAGCGCTCCCTCCGTCGTCTATGACGGCGACATAGCCGTCGGCGCGACGCTTCCCAACACCGTGGAAGTCCACACCGTGCCGAATATCGACGGCTATGGCTATACCGTCATCAACGAACGCCGGGTGATCGTCGAGCCGCAGACACACCGTATCATTCAGGTTCTGGAATAGGCTATCGGCAAGGCGTGAGGTTCTTCCCGGGCCTCACGCCTGTTCTGCGGGAGGCTTGCTGTTCAGCACCTCGCGTACCTTGTGCGCGAGCTGCTCCAGGCTGAAGGGTTTGGCAAGCAGCGAGACGCCATGGTCCAGTACACCATTATGAACAATGGCGTTGCGGGTATAGCCGGTCGTGTAGAGTATCCGGATATCCGGCCACTTTTCCATGACGGTATCGGCAAGCTGGCGGCCGTTCATCTGCGGCATCACGATATCGGTGAAGATGAGATCGACGCGCTCGGTCTCCAGAATCTCCAACGCCTCGGGGCCGCCGGCAGCCTGCAGCACGCTATAACCGAGCTCGCGCAGGCTTTCGGCCGTCATCTCCCGCACGCTCTCGTCATCCTCCACGACAAGGACGGTATCCTCGACGCTTCCCTGCGGGATCGGCGCCATCGATGTCGCCGCAAAACGTGCGTCACCGGAACCGACATAGCGCGGGAGATAGATCTTCACCGTCGTGCCGCGATCGATCTCGGAATAGATCTTGATGTGTCCCTTGCTCTGCTTGACGTAGCCATAGACTTGGCTGAGGCCGAGCCCAGTCCCTTTTCCCGGACCTTTCGTCGTGTAGAAGGGATCGAAGGCGCGTTCCAGGACCTCGGGCGACATGCCGGTGCCGGTATCGGTGATGCTGATCATCACATATTGGCCGGCCTCGACCTCGTGGTGCGTACGGGCGTAGCGGTCGTCCAGTTCGGTATTGGCCGTTTCGATCGTCAGATGTCCGCCATCAGACATGGCGTCGCGGGCATTGACCGAGAGAGTGAGGATGGCGTTTTCGAGCTGGCTCAAATCCGCAAATGTCGGCCAGAGGCCACCGGCTAGAACCGTCTCAATCCTGATCTGCTCGCCCAGCGTCGGGCGCAGCAGTTCCGACATGCCACCGACCAGCTTATTGGCGTCTGTCACCTCGGGGGCCAGCGGCTGCCGGCGCGAAAAGGCGAGCAGGCGCGCGGTCAGCACCGCCGCCCGCTGCGCGCCGTCCCTGGCACTCTGGATCGAATTCAGGAGGCGTGGATCCTCCTTGCCGTTCAACCGGCGCTGAGCAAGATCGAGGCTGCCGATGATGATCGCCAGCATGTTGTTGAAATCGTGGGCAACGCCGCCGGTCAGCTGGCCGATAGTTTCCATCTTCTGCAACTGGCGCACTTGCGCCTGGGCAGCGGCATGCTCCTCCATCTCGCGCTTGAGTTCGGCGGTGCGCTGAGTGACTGTCTCTTCCAGCCTTGTATTGAAATTGTTGAGCGCTTCCCGCAGATGCCCCTGCCGGCCATGCGAGACGATGATCGCCTGCATCAGTCCGACGATGATGAATGCGTTGACGATGAAGGTGGACAGACCGATCCATTGGCCAAAGGTGACGGGCCAGAAGACGTTATGCGGCACGACGAAGAACTGCTGGACAAGGAAGCCCGCCAGGACAGCAGCAACCGCACCTGGCCCGGCGCCGCCGATGAAGCTTGCGATCAGGACGGCCGGCAGGAAGCTTAGAAAGGGAAAGCCGGAGAGATAATCGCCGGCGGCAAGACGCGTCAGGAAGGTGAGCGCGACAACGGCGACGGCGAGCGGATAGGTCAAGCCCGGCCTTTGACGCAGCCAGTCCGTGGTGCTCAACAAATCCATTTTCCAGCCTCTTCCCCTCCGTTACGAAAACGGTACTCCAGCTTTTGCATATCGAATCCGGCCGGGCAATACGCTGTTTCTCGCATCGCTGGCTCCCCAGCCTTGACGAGCAGCCGGCTCGGGACAGATAAGCCGTGATCCCCCGCAAGGGGCCTGACACGGGCCTACGCAAGGGTAAAGGGTGGACGGGACCATGAAAGACATATTCATCGTCGAAGACGACGCGCTGATCGCCATGCTGCTTGAGGAGATGCTTGAGGATCTCGGCTACCGCGTCAGCGCCAGCGTTCCGGATCTGGAGCAGGCGCTCGATGCGGTCCAGAACAAGGAATTCGACGCGGCTATCCTCGACGTCTCGTTGGCTGGAAAGAGCTCGCTACCGATCGCAAAGCTGCTTGAGGCGCTCGGCAAGCCCTATGTCTTTGCGACGGGATATGGCAGCGCGCCCGAAGGCAGCAATTCAAGCCAGCCTGTCCTGCAAAAACCGTTCCGGCTCTCCGATCTCGAAAAAGCGCTGAAAGGCATGCAGGCCTAGCGGCTGCCAGAGCCAGCCTCAAGCATTCTGACCAGGAAAGGCTCTAACGCACCTGATCGAGCAGACGCTTGCATTCCAGAAGATCGTAAAGCGCCTCCTGGAGAAGCGCACGATCCTCCTTGCCGACACTCGACTTGCCGACCGAGATTTCCGGCTGATCGTCCTCGCCGCTGACGAAATTGAAGAAGCGGCGCGTGATCGGCGGCTTGGCGCGGCCAACGATCTGGTCCTCTTCCGCCATGGCGATGCGCGGTTCCCCTGCGGCGGTATCGTTCACGCCGGCCGAGAGTGATTCGACGCTTGCAAGATCGCCGTGACCGACCGCAACGACAAACTTGTTGCCGTTGGTCTTTAAGAGCTTCTGTACACCCTTGATCGTATAACCGTGATCGTAGAGCAGATGGCGGATGCCTTTCAAAAGATCGACATCCTCCGGCCGGTAATAACGCCGGCCACCGCCACGCTTCATCGGCTTTATCTGTGGAAAGCGGGTTTCCCAAAAGCGCAGCACATGCTGCGGCAAGTCGAGATCATCAGCAACTTCGCTGATGGTGCGAAAGGCATCCGGGCTCTTGTCCAACGTCATACTGCTACGCGACCTCGCGGATCGATCCAAACGGCGACTCATCACATTTCAACGGTTTGGAGCCGAGAATTCAAGTCACGTCTTCGCGTTGCGCACAGCAGGAGGAGCTACGCGGCAAAAAAAGGTTCCGTTCGGCGGGAAAAGATGATCAGGCAGCCGGGTTCTGCGGCTTGGTTTTGCCCTTCCGGGCAACATGGGACTTGAGAATGCGCGTCTTAAGCACATTCGAAGCCTTGAAGGTCATGACGCGGCGGGGCGAAATCGGAACTTCCTCGCCGGTCTTCGGGTTGCGCCCGATACGCTCGTTCTTGTCACGCACCTGGAAGGTCGCGAAGGAGGAAAGTTTGACGGTTTCGCCGCGCACGATGGCGTTGCAAATCTCGTCGATAACCGTTTCGACCAGCTCAGCAGATTCTGTCCGGGAGAGACCGACCTTGCGAAAAACGGATTCCGCCAGGTCTGCTCGCGTCACTGTCTTTCCGGTCATGGTTTCCCCGCCCAATAGAAATTATTTTGTGAAAGCGAGCAAAGAGTATTTGTCTTGCGCCTTACGGTCAAGCTCTTGTTCGCCGCCAGTTTTTTAGGATTTGTGCCTACCAGCGCAGCAAAACGGCGCCCCAGGTGAAACCGCCGCCCATGGCTTCCAGCATCACGAGGTCGCCCTTCTTGATGCGTCCGTCGCCTGCAGCCGTCGCAAGCGCCAGCGGAATGGAGGCAGCGGACGTATTGCCGTGAAGATCGACGGTAATGACAACCTTTTCCGGGGCAATGTTCAGCTTCTTCGCCGAACCGTCGATGATGCGGCGATTGGCCTGGTGGGGGACCAGCCAGTCGAGATCATCAGAGGTCGTTCCGGTCGAATCGAAGGCCGCCTGGATGACGTCGGTAATCATGCCCACGGCATATTTGAAGACCTCGCGGCCCTCCATGCGCAGCTTGCCGACCGTACCCGTCGAGGAAGGACCGCCATCGACGTAGAGTTTTTCCTTATGCGAACCGTCGGAGCGCAGATGCGCGGTCAGCACGCCGCGGTCTGCCGTCGTCCCCTCGCCTTCGGCTGCTTCCAGCACGATCGCGCCTGCGCCGTCTCCGAAAAGCACGCATGTCGTGCGGTCATTCCAGTCGAGGATGCGGGAGAAGGTCTCAGCACCGATGACGAGTACGCGCTTGGCAAGACCGCCACGGATATAGGCGTCGGCCGTCGTCACCGCATAGACGAAACCCGTGCAGACGGCCTGAACGTCGAAGGCAAAGCCATGCGCCATGCCGAGACGATTCTGGATGTTGACTGATGTCGCCGGGAAGGTGTTATCAGGCGTCGAGGTGGCACAGATGATCATATCGATATCACCAGGCGTCAGCCCGCCATTTGCGAGCGCGGCACGCGCTGCCGCCTCGCCGAGCGACGCCGTCGTTTCGTCATCTCCGGCAATGTAACGCTGCCGGATGCCGGTACGCTGGACGATCCATTCGTCCGACGTGTCGACGACACCTTCCATTTCGCGATTGGTCATCACGCGTTTCGGCAGTGCAGCTCCGAAGCCACGAACCACTGATCGGATCATATTGCTTGAACCCCGTCGCTCACGCGGCTTCCGGCCCCATAGGGGGCAGCCGCTTGGCATGATATTTTTTGAGATCGTTTTCTATTTTCTGGGTCAGGCCATTCTTGGCCATGTCATAGCCGACTTCGATGGCCGCGGCTATGCCTTCGGCATTCGCTCCGCCATGGCTCTTGATGACGATGCCGTTCAGGCCAAGGAAGACGCCGCCGTTGACCTTGCTCGGATCGAGCTTCTCGCGCAGCATGTCGAAAGCGCTCTTGGCGAAGAGATAGCCGATGCGGGCAAGCAGCGTGCGCGACATTGCAGCACGCAGATAGGCGCCAATCTGCCGGGCTGTGCCTTCGGCGGCCTTCAGCGCGATATTGCCCGAAAAGCCTTCCACCACCACGACGTCGACTGTGCCCTTGCCAAGATCGTCACCTTCGACGAAGCCGGAATATTCGAGCGAATCGAGATTGGCTTCGCGCAGCAGGCGACCGGCCTCCTTGACCTCTTCCTGGCCCTTGATTTCCTCGACGCCGACATTCAGCAGGCCGACGGTCGGGCGCTCCAACTCGAAGAGCGCGCGTGCCATCGCGCCGCCCATGAGCGCGAAATCCATCAACTGCTGCGAATCGGCGCCGATCGTGGCGCCAACGTCGAGCACGATGCTTTCGCCCTTCATCGTCGGCCAGATGGCGGCGATCGCCGGGCGTTCTATATTGGCCATCGTGCGAAGACAAAACTTTGCCATGGCCATGAGCGCGCCGGTGTTGCCGGCGGAAACGGCGACATCGGCCTCGCCCGACTTCACCGCTTCGATAGTGCGCCACATGCTGGAGATATAGCGGCCGCGGCGAAGCGCCTGGCTGGGCTTCTCCTCCATGCTGACGGCAAGCTCGCAATCATGAAAAGTCGACTTTTCCCTGAGCTTGGGAAACTTCGCCAGAACCGGCTCGCACTGTTCCTTGATACCGTAGAAGACGAAGGAAATATCCGGGTGCCTGTCCAGCGCCTTGGCGGCGCCAGGGATGACAACCTGGGGACCAAAGTCGCCACCCATGAGGTCGAGAGATATTCTGATCACGCGTCCCTGATCCTTCTCTTTCGCCTCCAGGACGAAATTTCGGCCAAAATACCGGTTTTGGCGTCGCTTACAACTGAATTGTGGCAAATGCCGGGGATGCTTCAGTCCTTTTTCCAGTCCTTAAGCGCGGCAAATGCGGAAGGCTTCCGGTCATTTTCACCGGTGTCCTCGATATGACCCTCGAACTCCACGCCTTCCTTGCGCGGATAAGGATCGATGGCGAGTGCGGCGAATTCCGCAACGATCTCGCCGACATCGATCGTATCGCCGACGAAGGTCTGCGGAAGATCCGGACCGTCAGGATCCAGTATCATTTCACCGGCATCATTGGCCGGATGGCGCGCGAGCTTGGAATTTTCCGGAACGAAGATCTGCTCAAACGTCTCATCGATCCTGGATTCGACCGGCTCGAGGGTAACGATGCAGGACTGAACGATCTTCGCCTGCACGCGTCCCTTGACGCGTATGCCGTCGCGCTTCCACCTGTTGATCTGCAGATCCGCGTGGAGATCGTCCACCGACACGACGTTCCAGCTTTCGGCCAAGGCCTTCAGCTCGTCCTTGTCGGCGCTCACGCGGACCTCAACCGGGTTAGCGGAAATGTGGCCGACCTTTACAGGATAGGAAAAAGGAATCTCGTTGTGATCGTTCTTCATGGTCTTGCTCCTCAGGCGACCTGCGGAATCGTCGCCGAGCCGGTGGAGATCGCCTCTTCGGGAATGGCCGACAGGTGGGCTTCCGCCGCCATCATCCAATGCGCCAGCCCGCTCATGTCGGCAGCCCCAGCGGTTTCGGGATAGATATTGCGCTGGAGTGCCGCGGAAAGAGCCGCGACATCACCGGCATCCATCGCCTTCGAATAGGCTTCAAGCCGGCCATAGAACATGCCCGCGAGCTTCTTCATGCGCTTCGGCACGCTATTGTCGCCGATACCGAGTTCGCGAATCGAATAGTCGATATCCTGAAAGAATGCATCGACGATTTCCTGGGCGATCTCCTGGCCGCTCGTCCCCGATGCGCGGGTGCGGCGGAAAAACAGGATCATGGCAATCGACAGCATCTCGAAGCGGCCCATGACGGTATCGGGCACGTCAAGGCGTTCATAGAGCTCCGGCATGCGGGCAGCGGCCGTCAGAGCCGCGTATTGCCGCTCGACGATGGCCTGGTTGCTGTTTCTCTTACCGAAGAGCCCGAAGATCATTTGTTTTTTCCGGAAATGCCGCATTCTTGGCGCCGAGCGGCACCGGGCCTTGTTGCATGATTTCGAAAGCTGGTTTACCGAAGCAGGCGCGAATTGCAATGCTGTTCGTGGCTGGTTTCGGGACAGCTGCGCTTCGGTGGACAAAGAGGCGGATCGGGAAAATTCGACCCCGGAATGGCCACAATGGTTTTGCAGGAGGAAGCACGCAGTGTTTGGAATGGCTGCTATCGATACTCAAGGGAGTAGATGTCGTTGAAGAAACGGTATTTCAAGTCAGACGTGAAATTCTTCAGCAATGCGGCCATTGCCATCGTAATCGCCTCCGCCACCGCCCTCTCAAGCTGCCAGACGAGCACCGTGCTGAACGGGGGCTATATTGTCGATGAGCAGTCGCTGGCGCTGGTGCCCGAGGGTTCCAGCCGCGAGCAGGTGCTGCTGTCGCTCGGTACGCCATCCACGACGGCAACCTTCGACGGCGAAGTCTTCTATTACATCTCGCAGCGCCGACAGCGCTCGATGGCCTACCAGAAGCTGCGCGTCACCGAGCAGAGCATTCTCGCCATCTATTTCGACAAGGACGGCGTCGTGACCCGCCGCGCCAACTATACTCTGCAGGACGGCAAGGTATTCGACACGATTGCCCGCGTCACGCCGACCGGTGGCCGCGAACTC
This sequence comes from Rhizobium sp. 05L429, assembly GCF_056397645.1. Taxonomy (NCBI): domain Bacteria; kingdom Pseudomonadati; phylum Pseudomonadota; class Alphaproteobacteria; order Hyphomicrobiales; family Rhizobiaceae; genus Rhizobium; species Rhizobium sp. 05L429. Next base: position 113,153 of record NZ_JBFTNV010000002.1, read on the forward strand.
ACCTTCCTGCAGCAGATGCTGTCCGGCGGCAGCGCGGCGAATGCGGCCAAGAGCCTGTTCGGTGGCGGTGCCGGCGGCACGCCGCAGAACCCGTCCAGCCTGCGCTGACGCAAACTGTTTTCCACACAAAAAACCCGCCGGAGCGATCCGGCGGGTTTTATTTCATTCGCTTGAAGCGTCTTGAAGCACGTCGCGATCTTTAAGATTCACTTGCCACGTTTCAAGTCCTCGTTTTCCGCATGTCGTCATCGCAAAACTGCTGAACAGTTTTGCGCGACATGCGTCAGCTTGCGAGAACCGCCAGCAGCAGCAGCGCCACGATGTTGGTGATCTTGATCGCCGGATTGACGGCGGGACCGGCCGTATCCTTGTAGGGATCGCCGACGGTGTCGCCTGTCACCGACGCCTTGTGAGCCTCCGAGCCCTTCATGTGGCGCACGCCGTCCTTGTCGACGAAGCCGTCCTCGAAGCTCTTCTTAGCATTGTCCCATGCGCCGCCTCCCGACGTCATCGAGATCGCCACGAAGAGACCGTTGATGATGACGCCAAGCAGCGATGCGCCAAGTGCTGCAAAGGCTGAGGCCTTCGAGCCGGAGATGACGAGCACGCCGAAATAGACAACGATAGGTGCCAGCACCGGCAGCAGCGACGGTATGATCATCTCGCGGATCGCTGCCTTGGTCAGAAGATCGACGGCTCTGCCGTAATCAGGCTTCTCCGTGCCCTGCATGATGCCGGGCTTTTCCTTGAACTGCCGACGCACTTCCTCGACGATCGCGCTGGCAGCACGCCCGACGGCGGTCATCGCGATGCCACCGAAGAGATAAGGAATCAGTCCGCCGAACAGCAGACCGGCAACCACGTAAGGGTTCGACAGATCAAACGAGATCGGGCCGATATTCTGGAAATAGGGATACTGGTCAGGATGCGCTGCAAAATATTGCAGGTCGTTCGCGTATGCGGCAAAGAGCACCAGCGCACCGAGACCGGCCGAACCGATCGCGTAACCCTTGGTGACGGCCTTCGTCGTGTTGCCGACGGCATCGAGCGCATCCGTGGACTTGCGCACTTCCGGCGGCAGATGGGCCATTTCGGCGATACCACCGGCATTATCAGTGACCGGACCGAAGGCATCGAGTGCGACGATCATGCCGGCAATGCCGAGCATGGCGGTGACCGCAATGCCGGTGCCGAACAGGCCGCCGAGCTGATAGGTGGCGATAATGCCGCCGACGATGACGATTGCCGGCAGGGCCGTCGATTCCAGGGATACCGCAAGGCCCTGGATGACGTTGGTGCCGTGGCCGGTGACCGATGCCTGGGCGATCGAGACGACCGGGCGCTTGCCGGTGCCGGTATAGTATTCAGTGATGACGACGATCAGCGCTGTGACGACGAGGCCGACGAGACCGCAGAAGAAGAGCTTCGTTCCGGTAATGTCGAAACCTGCTACCTGGCCAAGCGAACCCCAACCGACTGTCAGCGAGGTTGCTGCGCCGAGACCAATGATCGACAAGAGGCCCGTCACGATAAGGCCCTTGTACAGGGCGCCCATGATCGAGCCGTTCGAGCCGAGCTTGACGAAGAAGGTGCCGATGATCGACGTGATGATGCAGGCGCCGCAGATTGCCAGCGGATAGATCATAGCCGACTGCAGTATGGGTGCACCGGCAAAGAAGATTGCCGCGAGAACCATTGTGGCGACGACGGAGACTGCATAGGTCTCGAACAGGTCGGCCGCCATGCCGGCGCAATCGCCGACATTGTCACCGACGTTGTCAGCAATGGTTGCCGGGTTGCGCGGATCGTCTTCCGGAATACCGGCTTCGACCTTGCCGACGAGATCGCCGCCGACGTCGGCACCCTTGGTGAAGATGCCGCCACCGAGACGGGCGAAGATCGAGATCAGCGAGGCGCCGAAGCCGAGCGACACAAGGGCGTCGATGACTTCACGCGAGCCGGCCTCATGGCCGAGCACGATAGTCAGCACATAATAATAGATGGAAACACCAAGCAGCGCGAGGCCGGCAACCAGAAGGCCGGTAATCGCGCCCGACTTGAAGGCGATGTCCAGGCCGGCCGAGAGGCTGGTGGATGCTGCCTGGGCGGTGCGCACGTTGGCGCGGACGGAGACGTGCATGCCGATGAAGCCGGCGGCACCCGAGAGGACGGCGCCGATCAGGAAACCGATCGCGGCCGTGGCGGAAAGGAGCAGCCATGCTGCAATGAAAACAACAATGCCTACAATGGCAATGGTTCTATACTGACGCGTCAGATAAGCCTGTGCGCCCTCGCGGATATAGCCCGCGATCTCCTGCATGCGGCTGTTGCCCTGGTCGGCAGCAAGTACCGACCGGGTTGCCCAGATGGCATAGACCACCGAGAGCAGGCCACATGCGATTACCAATAAAAGAATGGTCATTCGCTCTTTCCTCCCATAAGCCGGAGCTCACTCCTTCTCCGGCGACGAATGCTGCTGAATCGACTCCTCTCCATAGAAACGCCCAGCAGGCGAGCGGAGATTGCGTGGTCGATAACGTCGCGTCAAGACTGCAAAACTTCAAAAGCCTTGCAGTTCCGCAGAAACAAAGGGAGGGATCGTTTGGCGGCTAAGTGCCTATTTCTTCTGGTCGCCGCGCACCTGCTTGGCGATGCGGTCCAGAACAGCATTGACGAGCTTCGGCTCATCATCGTCGAAGAAGGCCCGGGCGATCTCGACATATTCGGTAACGATGACAGCGACGGGCACGTCCTTGCGGTCGACGAGTTCGAAGACGCCGGCGCGCAGGATGGCGCGGACGGTGCTGTCCAGACGCGATAGCGCCCAGTCGTCCTGCAAGGCGGAGGCGATCAGCGGATCCAGACGAAGCTGGTCGCGCACGACGCCAGAAACGATCGAGCGGAACCAGCCGGCGTCAGCCTTCAGATAGGTTGCGCCGTCGATTTCCTGTCCAAGGCGGTGGGCCTCGTATTCCGCCACGATTTCCAGAACGCCGGTGCCGCCGATATCCATCTGATAAAGCGCCTGCACAGCCGCAAGACGCGCAGCGCCCCGCTGATTGGCAGCCTTGACCGGTCGTTCGGTATTTTCGTCAGTCATTCTTATGCACCCAACTTCTTCTTCAGCTCGATCATGGTGAGAGCTGCACGGGCAGCGAAACCGCCCTTGTCCTTTTCCGAGCGGCGCACGCGCACCCAGGCCTGTTCATCATTCTCGACGGTCAGGATACCGTTGCCAATGGCAAGGGACTCGCTGACAGCGAGATCCATAAGAGCGCGCGAGGACTCGTTCGACACGATGTCGAAATGATAGGTCTCGCCGCGGATGACCATGCCGAGGGCAACGAAACCATCATACTGCGTGCCGTCATTATCCGCGCCATCGAGCGCCATGGCAATCGCCGCCGGAATTTCCAGCGCGCCGGGCACGGTGACGACGTCGCAAGTAGCGCCCGCCTCTTCCAGCGCGAAGGTCGCGCCTTCCAGAAGAGCATCAGCCATGTCGTCATAGAAGCGTGCTTCGACGATCAAAATATGGGGAGCGGTCTCTTTCGGCATGGTTCACCTTCGTTTGGAGGGGCATTTTCCACTCGGGCAGGCCGCGGTCAAAACATGCCTTCGTCCGAATGGCAAGCAAATTCGGGTGGCGCTCTAAAGGAAAGACGAAATATCTGCAATGGGATAGCAGAGGCAGGCATTGTCAGGCGCAACGACGCAAAAAACATGCTTAGCCGGGTGCCGGAATAACGGCAATTCCAAGGCAGATTTCATGAACAATTTGTAATTTGTTTTCAGTAGCTTAGGCCATTGAAACGCCGATGCTGCAGCGCCAAATCCCTGTCGTAACGCCGACGATCCCCTGCAACGACAGCCGACCGTCCCAGCTGACGAAAGGATACTATCATGAACCGCGTTGCTAAAATCGCTATTGCCGCCGCTTTCTCCTCCCTTGCATTTGCCGGCGTCAGCCGGGCTGAAAGCCTCGGCATGAATACCGCCCAAGGTATCGAACAGACCCTTCGCACCTTCCAGGGCAACGACTTCGACATCCAGCCCGTCTACGACTGGCACAACCTCGACGACGAAAGCACCGGTCCGCGCTCCGTCCTCCAGCGCTCCCAGAGTGCTGTCCACGCCATACAGGCCTCCATCGACGCCAACAGGTCGCTAGCACACAGGCTGAACAGTGATGGTGTCAATATCCGCAATGTCGTGAACGCCGAACAGGCAGCCGACGGCAGCATTACGTTCTACGTTCGCTGAGGCTGCCACGGAAGGCGGGCATGGGCGGCTGATCTCCTCACCGCCCATGCCGCCTTTTCCCGAAATCGCTGTTGCATTTTCCGCCGGATAGGGTTGTCTTCTCGCCAAAGCGGAGGACCCTATGGCGATGAATGCAAAGCCGGTCATCAATACGGCCGACCTACCCCTTGAGCACTGGACGAGAGGACGGCTTTTCGAAAGCCGCGACACTTCGTTCGGAAAACACCTGGGTCTCACCAATCTCGGCATCAGCTACAGCGAAGTGCCGCCCGGCAAATCCGGTTGCCCCTTCCATAATCATCATGTCGAGGACGAGCTCTTCTATATCATCGAGGGCACGGGCGAATATCGTTTCGGCGACCAGCGCTATGCGATCAAGAAGGGCGACGTGCTGGGCGCGCCCGCAGGCGGGCCGGAAACGGCGCATCAGATCATCAACACCGGATCAACGCCGCTCATCTATTTCGGCCTGTCGACCAAGGCGAAGACCGAGATCTGCGAATATCCCGATTCCGGCAAGTTTCTCGCCAAGACCAACCGCGAAGGAAGCTCCTTCGACCATATCGGCCGGGGAGAAAATGCGCTCGATTACTGGGACGGCGAACCCGGCCTCTGAACCTCGGCCACCTCTCGACAATTTGTTTAAAGCATTCTCATCATGATCGATATTCCGACCTTGGAGACCGAGCGGCTCGTGTTACGCCCTCACCACATCGATGATTTCGATGCTCATTACGATCTCTGGCGAAACGAGGACGTCGTGCGCTTCATCAGCGGCGTACCTTCCACCCGCGAGCAGAGCTGGTCGCGCATGCTGCGCCTTGCCGGCATGTGGCACTATATGGGCTTCGGCTTCTTCGCGATCGAGGCGAAAGAAAGCGGCCGTTTCATCGGCGAAGCGGGTTTTCTCGAAGCCAAACGGGACATGCAGCCGTCGATCGAAGGCACGATGGAGGTGGGTTGGGCGTTGCTGCCTTCCGCGCACGGCAAGGGTTATGCCACAGAAGCGCTGAAGGCAATCATCGGCTGGGGCGAGAAGCAGTTTCCGGGACGACCGATGAGCTGCATCATCAGCCCGGACAATTCCCCTTCCCTGAAAGTAGCCGAGAAGCTCGGCTTCAGGGAAACAGCGCGGACGGACTATAGCGGTCCGGTCATTCAGTTTTTGCGCTAGGGAATTCGGCAAGACGGGCGGCATAACGCGCCATCGTGTCGACCTCGAAGTTGACGAAGTCGCCTGCCCTGCGTTCGCCCCAGGTGGTGACCTCAAGCGTGTGGCGGATCAACAGCACGTCGAAATCCGTACCATCGACGGCATTCACGGTCAGCGACGTGCCGTCGAGCGCAATCGAACCCTTGGGTGCCACGAATTTCGCGAGATGGAAAGGCGCGCGCAGACGGAAGCGCGTAGCATCGCCTTCCTCCGTGACCGACAGGATCTCGGCCTTGCCATCGACATGGCCGGAGACGATGTGGCCGCCCAGCTCGTCGCCGATCTTCAGCGAACGCTCAAGATTGATATGGTTGCCCGCCTGCCAGGTGGAAACGGTGGTAAGCCGCAGCGCCTCCTCCCATGCTTCGACCTCGAACCAGCGGCCGTTGCTGCCGTCCTGCGGCAGGCCGGTCACGGTGAGGCAGATGCCGGAATGGGAGATGGAAGCGCCCATATCGATGGTCGCCGGATCGTAATTCGTCGCGACGCGAAGCTTGATGCCTTCCTTCAACGGCGAAACGGATTCGATCGTGCCGATATCGGTAACAATTCCGGTGAACATCAATTCTCTCTTTCGTATTCGTCCAGGCGATCCGCGCCGAATATATAAGTGCCCCTGTGGGCGAAGCCGGATGGTATGTCGGTTGCCTGCAACGGAGATTCAATACCGCCCTCGCCGATGACGAGAGGCGCCTGATAAAGCTGGATACGATCGACGAGACCGGCTTCGAGGAAAAGCCTCGCGGTTTTCGCGCCGCCTTCGACCAGGAGCGAGGAGATGCCGCGTGTGGCAAGGGCCGGCAGCAGGACTTCGGGATGATAGGGATTGCAGTAAAGGATTTCGACGCCGGCGGCTTCGAGTGCTGCGCGGCGGGAGTCCATCTCGGTTGGGTCAGTGGGTGTGTTACCCCCCTCTGTCCTGCCGGACATCTCCCCCACAAGGGGGGAGATTGGCTGGAGGCCAGCTCCCTGCACCACATTTTCCGCTGCGGGTGACGAGCGACCATCTTGGGAATTCGGAGCGAGCGCCTTGCCGATCTCCCCGCTTGTGGAGGAGATGTCCGGCAGGACAGAGGGGGGTGTCCCATCCGCCTCCGACCCTAGCGGTGAAACCTCTTCACTCGCCACAACGATGACCGGCACCTCCCGCGCCGTCTCGACAAGCTTGCTCGTCAGCGGCAGCGAAAGAGTGGGATCAAGCACGATACGAACAGGCGATTGCGTTTCAAGCCCGGGCGCACGCACCGTCAGCAACGGATCGTCAGCAATCGCGGTGCCGATGCCAACGAGGATCGCATCGGTTTCGGCGCGCAGCGCCTGCACCTGGGCGCGGGCTTCCGGGCCAGTGATCGCCACCTGCCCTACCCCCTCGCGGCCGATCATGCCATCGGCTGAAACGGCAAGTTTGAGAGTCACATAGGGGCGGTTCTTCGTCTGGCGGGTGAGATAGCCTGACAGGGACTGCCTGCCCTCCTCCTCCAGCACGCCCGACGTCACCTCGATGCCGGCATCGCGCAGCATGGCAATGCCGCGGCCGGACACTCTGACATCAGGATCGGTGACGCTGATGACGACGCGGCCGACGCCATAAGCGATCAGAGCCTCGGCGCAGGGCGGTGTCTTGCCGTGATGCGAGCACGGTTCAAGCGTGACATAGGCCGTCGCACCGCGGGCGAGTTCACCGGCTTCGGCCAGCGCCTGCGGCTCGGCATGCGGGCGGCCGACGAGCGCGGTCACGGCACGGCCGACGATCACACCATCACGGACGATGACGCAGCCGACGGATGGGTTCGTGGAAGTCTGGCCCGTATGCCAGCGCGACAGGCGGATCGCGGCTGCCATGAAGCGTTCATCCTCAGGCTGCGCGATCCCCTCGCCCATGGTCAGACGTCCAGCGGATCGCGGCCGATCTTGGCGTTGATCTCGGCGATCAGTTTTTCGAAATCCTCGGCATGCGAGAAATCGCGATAGACCGAAGCGTAGCGGACGAAGCCGACATCATCGAGGCTCTTCATGGCTTCGAGAACCTGCAAGCCTATCTGTTCGGAGGAGATTTCCGTCTCGCCCGAGCTTTCCAGCCGGCGCACGATGCCGGAAACGGCGCGCTCGATGCGGTCGCGATCGACAGGGCGCTTGCGCAGCGCCACGTCGAAGGAACGGACCAGCTTGTCACGATCGAAGGGAACTTTCCTGCCGGTCTTCTTGGTGACCATCAGTTCGCGCAACTGCACGCGCTCGAAGGTCGTGAAGCGGCCGCCGCAATCCGGGCAGATGCGGCGCCGGCGGATGGAGGTGTTATCCTCCGCCGGGCGTGAATCCTTGACCTGAGTGTCTTCCGAACCGCAATAGGGGCAGCGCATGCCTTCTCCTTAGCATCGGCCCGAAAATCGAAATCGATTTTCGGAAAGCCTGATGCGTAGATTCAAAGAGTTAGAGCGTCCTTCGTGCGCCCGAACGGGCGCATGGCGCTCTAGCCCATGTAATCATACATGGGAAAGCGATCGGTCAGGTTCACCACCTTGCCGCGGACGGCAGCCTCGACGGCGGCATTGCCCTCGTCGGAATTAGCAACCTTCAGGCCATCGAGAACCTCGACGATGAGGTTACCGATTTCGCGGAATTCCGCTTCCTTGAAGCCGCGCGTCGTGCCGGCCGGAGCGCCGAGGCGCACACCCGAGGTGACAAAGGGCTTTTCAGGATCGAAGGGAATCCCATTCTTGTTGCAGGTGACGTAGGCGCGGCCGAGCGCTGCTTCGGCGCGCTTGCCGGTGGCGTTCTTCTTGCGCAGGTCAACCAGCATCAGGTGGTTGTCCGTGCCGCCGGAGACGACATCGAGGCCGCCAGCGATGAGCGTTTCGGAGAGCGCCTTGGCGTTCTTGACGATCTGCGCAGCATAATCCTTGAATTCCGGCTGCAGGGCTTCGCCGAATGCGACAGCCTTGGCGGCGATGATGTGCATCAGCGGGCCGCCCTGGAGACCGGGGAAGACAGCCGAGTTGAACTTCTTGGCCAGATCCTCGTCATTCGTCAGGATGACGCCGCCGCGCGGACCACGCAGAGATTTGTGGGTCGTCGTCGTCGCAACATGGCAGTGCGGGAACGGCGACGGATGTACGCCACCGGCAACGAGACCGGCAATGTGGGCCATGTCGACCATGAGGTAAGCGCCGACGCTGTCAGCGATCTCGCGGAAGCGCTTCCAGTCCCAGATACGCGAATAGGCGGTGCCACCGGCGATGATCAGCTTCGGCTTGGTTTCCTTGGCCTTGCGCTCGACTTCATCCATATCGAGCAGGTTGTCGCCTTCGCGCACACCGTAAGACACGACGTTGAACCACTTGCCGGACATGTTGACCGGCGAACCGTGCGTCAGGTGACCGCCGGAGTTCAGGTCGAGGCCCATGAAGGTATCGCCCGGCTGCAGCAGCGCCAGGAATACCGCCTGGTTCATCTGCGAACCGGAGTTCGGCTGAACGTTGGCAAAATTGACGCCGAAGAGCTTCTTGGCGCGCTCGATGGCCAATTCCTCGGCGATATCGACGAACTGGCAGCCACCGTAGTAGCGCTTGCCCGGATAACCCTCGGCATATTTGTTGGTCATGATGGAGCCCTGGGCTTCCAGAACGGCGCGGGAAACGATGTTCTCGGATGCGATCAATTCGATCTCATGCCGTTGACGACCGAGTTCCTTTCCGATCGCGCCAAAGATTTCCGGATCGACGTCCGCAAGCGAGCGATTGAAGAAGGATTCGGTGGAAGCATTGGTCATGGCGGGCTCCTACGGTGGAATGCGGCAAGGTATTAGCCTTCCGCCGATGCGAGGGCAATACGAAGAACGACATTTGCTGGGCTAAGCGCGCGGGCCGATCACTTTGATTGAAGTGGGGGCCGCAGAAACAAAAAAGCCGCGCAAATGGCGCGGCTTTTGAGGATCGTTTGATGTCCGGATTACTGGACCGGCTGCTCCATACCCGAGGTAGTGTCGAGCGCCAGTTCGGCATTGCCATCCATCTCGTAGATGTCGTCGCGGAACTGAACGACGCCGTCGGGCATGCCCCAGGCCGAGATATAGACGAAATAAACGGGAACTTCGGTCGCGAGCTTGATCGGCGTGTTGGTGCCGCTTGCGATCACCTGCTCCATCTGCTGGCGGTTCCAGCCGGGCGTTTCGCGCAGCAGCCAGTTCGACAGGTCGCGGACGTTCTGGACGCGCACGCAGCCCGACGATTCGAAGCGCATGAGCTTGTTGAACAGGCCCTGCTGCGGCGTGTCGTGCATGTACTCGCCGTTCTTGTTGTAGAAGTTGATTTTCGTGGACGCCATGGCGTTGATCTTGCCGGGGTCCTGACGGAACATCAGGTTCGGCGCCTCGCCGTTCCAGTCGACGGTCTCGGGGGGGACTTCGTTGCCCTTGCCGTCGATCAGGCGGATCGCGTTCTTTTCGAGATAGGTCGGATCCTTGCGCATCAGCGGCACGATGTCCTTCTCGACGATCGAGCGGGGTGCCGTCCAGTAGGGGTTGAGGATGACCTCGTAGACCTTCGAGTTGACGAGATGCGTCGGGCGGCTCAGGCGGCCGACAACCGCGGTATGGCGCGTCGCAACGCTGCCGTCTTCAACGGCTTCCACATAGGCAGCCGGAATGTTGACCATCAGGTGGCGGCGTCCCAGGTCTTCCGGGAAGGTCTGCAGGCGGATGAGGTTGGTGTTCAACTGCTGCAGGCGCACATCGGCGGGAATGTTCATCGCCTTCAGCGTGAATTCGCCGAGCACACCATCGGCGGGCAAGCCGTGACGGGCCTGGAAGCGCTTGACGGCGCCGTCGACATAGGAATCGAAGGCGTTGGACAGGCCGGCTTCACGCGGCAGATCGCCGGTGATCGCGAGACGCTGGCGCAGCGCCTGGACGGTGGGGGAGCTAACACCGAGCTGCAGGCGCTGATCGCCAGGATTGACCTCAGGCCAGCCGCCGGCGGAAGCGATCTGCTGATACTGCATGATCGCCTGCTGGGTGCTCGGCACCGACTGCGGGCTGAGGATCGGAGTATTGGAGAGAACGGCAGTCGCCGTGCGCGAGGCGGCCTTGGCATCGAACTGGTCGTCCCAGTTACCGCGCTTGGGGGCATTCAGGAGCCCATCCAGCGCCGATTGCGCGAATGCGGGTCCGGCAAGCGCGCCGGCACCAACCGTTGCCGCCGACGCCAAGAAGGCGCGGCGGGAGAGAGCTTCAATTCCGTTCTTCTTAGACATTCGTCCCAACCACTCAATGCCGCGGTGGAGGAAGCCGCAGCCATTTGCGATATCACCGCGCTTTAACGCAGATCCCTATCCGTTCGTTCTTCCGGCGCAGCAGGAAATTCCGCCAGTCCCATCACAAGATTGCGAGCAACCTGGATGGTGCCAATGGTCCATCGAGGACGCCGGCTATCGAATATTCCGCTGTCACATCAATATGGCCAATTCGTGTTGCCGGGCCGGAAGACAGACTGCCGGTTGCCGGGAACCGCATGCCACGAACCATAAGACGGGTAAACCGTGCCGGTTAATAACGACTAAAAAACGGCTTGAATACCGGGCTTTGTGCTTGGTTGCCGTGCGTTGCAAAGATGCCACGCAGAGGTGAATGGCCAAACTGGGCGCGCTGAGAACGCAGCCGGTTTTCGTCAACATCTAACCTGATGGCCGCGTGAGCAGATGAGCAGCCGGCTTCCGTGGCAGAACGCCGCCTGCTCGGCGCCTAACTTACCGAGGGACACTCAGCCAGCAGCGCAATTTGATGGGGTGGGTCCGGTCTATTTCGGCCGGTGTGGGCTCGCCTTTACGGCTGGACATGACGCCGTCCGTTCATCATATGCTCGCGAATTGCAAGTGCTAGATTTTGCCCTTCTTGTCCACAATTTCCTGTGCAAGCGCCTTGATAGCCCCCGCTTTGTCATCAATCAGGATTTCAATTAGGTGCTCAACGATCTGGAAGCACTTGAGAATGGTGTCCCATTTCATCGGGCCTGCATGACTGCCGAGATTCCCGACCCATCGGAGAGCATCAAAAAGCGTTTTATGGCCCGGCTTTTGGTCCTCGAACAGGTCGATCCGCTTGCTAAGATCGTAACGCGTCGGCTTGGATTTCTTGGTCATTCCCTCTCTCGGAATGCCGTAGTGGTCAAGCAGCGCCTCAACGAAGACGCGGATGCGATTTGCGCAGGCGCCGGTATCGCCCCACATCAAACCGAAAGCCGCGCTCAAATGCTCAGCGCAATGTTTCGGTAACTGGTCGGACAGGCGAAACACTGGAGGTGCCGGGAACATGCTCCGGGGAAGGTACTCGGGCCGGTAATGCTCTTGAGCACCATCCTCATCGTATTGGATATCGACATCATGCGTGATGTCACCGCTGACTGCGACAACTTCTCCGCAGGAAAACGCGTCACATTGCAACAGGCAGGCGAACCGCGTCACGTCGTTGTATGGATGGTAGCCTTCCTCCCTATGCTGGCGATCGGCATAGGTGGCCTGTACAGTACTCATGGTCTTAGAGACCAGCCCGAGAGAGCCCCGCGTGCATCTCGGGCAACCGTAGCCGGGAAACGACGAGAACGATCTCCTCCAGAGCCCTTGGTCCATTCCTGCCTCCCCGAATCACGCTCACACAGTTAAATCAAAGGCCGGAAAGGCGAGTTTCCGCAAGCTGTCACGTCACCATCCGCGCCCTCCCCATCGAGGTGCTGCCAGCCACTTAATTCTCCCCGCAACTATGCTTTCACAATCGAGCACCCAGCCCGGAGGCTTCAGTTGCCCTGTGGGTTTGCGGTTTACGGTATTGTGCGCACAACTTCCGTTACTTACTTTCTCTCCAGCAAGAGGGGTAAGATGAACGACTTTCCTGAATATGATGACCTTCCGGACGACCCCGAAGTTGCGTTCGTCCGACTGTACGAGCGGCATAACCAAGAATATCAGGAGCAGACCCACGGCGTGCAAGACACCCGCTCAGCGGCCGTCGAGTTCATGAACACCATGCTGGGCGTCGCACAGGGTCTCGAAATCCTCGGATTTGAGAACTGGACTATTCCCGAGGACTGGGACGACATCTACCCCGTTTTCACAAACTTCGACCGCGCGCTGAAGCGCTACGTGATGGAAGTGAAGGTCCGGAAGTCTCGCGTCACAAAGGTCTATTCGGTCCAGCTCAGCCCAGAGGACAAGGAGCGCATCCACAATCTCATTCGAGAGATCCGGGACGTTCTGACGACTGCCGACCTGCAGGACCGCAAACGCAATTCGCTGTTCAGCAAGCTTAACGCGTTCGAAGCGGATGTGGACAGGGTACGGACAAGATTCGAGAACGCCACCCTAATGGCAATCGACATTGTCGGCGTCGTGGACAAAGGGACGAACACCCTCAAGCCCATCAATGAGCTTCTGCGGCGTATTCAGGCCATCATGGGCAACGCCAAGGATGAAGAGCCCGAGCAGAATCAGCTGCCGCCCCCTCCCGAGCGCAGGAAGCTGCCGCCTCCCCCGAAGCAGATTACCGGCCCTTCCGAAGGCAACTTCTCACGGGATTTGGACGACGACATTCCCTTCTAACGAAAAGCGCACCACGGAGGGAAGCCGTGATGCGTTCAATTGCCGATTGGAGGTCGGATTTACTGGCATGCAAGTGGCACGCAAACGAGCGCCACCCTGTACCATCTCGTGCCTTTTAGTGCACTTGCGCGCCAGTTGGAGTATTCTAATATTGAACCAGTTACAGCGTCGTACTGGATTACAGACGGTACAAAATCTGATCGTTCCAGAAGCGATCGAGACGCTGCAGGAGCTTGTTCATCTGCGTAAACTCGTCGGTGCCGATGCCGCCGACCTTGTCGATCGAGGCGATGTGGCGTTCGTAGAGTTTGGCGACCGTTTCGGCGATGTCCTGGCCGGTTTCGGTCAGGCTGATGCGGACCGAGCGGCGGTCGATGCGCGAGCGCTGGTGGTTGATGAAACCAAGGTCGACCAGTTTCTTGACGTTGTAGGAGACGTTCGAGCCGAGGTAGTAGCCGCGGGAACGCAGTTCGCCGGCGGTCAGCTCGGAATTGCCGATGTTGAAAAGCAGGAGCGCCTGGATGGCGTTGACGTCGCTGCGGCCCTGACGGTCGAACTCGTCCTTGATCACGTCGAGAAGACGACGATGAAGACGTTCAACAAGGTGAAGGGATTCCATGTAAAGATCACGGATGCCCTGTTCGTGTGCATGGAAAGTCGATACCGCCTGCGGCTTGATTTTCGTGTTCATTTGACTGCCTCACTGTTTTGTTTGGCGGTGTCGTTTTCTTCCCGCCTTGAGTGAGACCCTATCGAATACATATAAAATTCGACTTAAACCGCAGGCTTAACAGAGGCTTACGAAAACCTCTTGCTGTATCAGGGTAAATCAACGCTTACCTGGCGACGCTGGCGGCGTCGCTCCAGCCACAGGGAAAGCCTGAAAATCCAGTAGATGACGGCCACGATCACATGGAGCAGGATGATCAGCTGGTTGGCCCCGAAGGTCTGCGGAAGCAGGCCGTACATGAGGATCTGGCCGCCGGCGGCAAGCACCCAGATCACCGGTCCCCAGGAAACTGTAAGCCAAAGGCCGAGCGAGGCGACAGGGAAAAGAACGGCAAGGCAGGTGCTTGCGACCTTCCATGGCAGGCTCAACAGATCGAAGCGGCCGGCGCCGACCAGCGAGTAGCCGACGAGCATCGCCCAATATTGCAGGCCGAACCAGAAACAGGAAACGGCGACGAGCCGCAGGAAGAAGATAAAGAGGATATCCGTCAGCGTCCGTTTCGGTATCGTCGGAGAATCGGTTTCCATGGCGAGACCTCACGTTCCAAGTCGCGGCTTCGATTTTTCGGGTTTCATCCGCCGCGGCCAATCGTCCGGTTTGGATTTCCCGGGGCGCATGATAATGACCGCTCCGATAAATGGAATGGCCCAGGGACAGATATCATGCAGGACAAGACGCATCTCGTCGATGAAATCACCGGTCACCGCCGCATGCGGCGCAACCGCAAGGCGGACTGGACGCGCCGGCTGGTGCAGGAAAACCGCCTGACGGTTGACGATCTGATCTGGCCGATCTTCATCGTTCCGGGAACCGGCATCGTCGATCCGATCGCGGCGATGCCCGGCGTGAACCGCATGAGCGTCGACAAGGCGGTCGAGGCGGCCAGGGAAGCGGCCGATCTCGGCATCCCGGCGCTTGCCACCTTCCCTGATATCGAGATGGAATTGCGCGACGAAACGGGCTCCAACAGCCTGGTTGCCAATAACCTCATCAATCAGACGACGGCGGCCATCAAAAAGGCGGTGCCTAATATCGGCATTATTACCGATGTGGCGCTCGACCCATTCACCAGCCACGGGCATGACGGCATCCTGCGCGACGGTGAGATCGTCAATGACGAGACGGTCGATCAGGTCGTCCGGGCCGCGATCCTGCAGGCCGATGCCGGCGCCGACATCATCGCCCCCTCGGAAATGATGGACGGGCGCATCGGCGCGATCCGCCGCGGGCTCGATGCCGCCGGGCATCAGAGCGTCGGCATCATGTCCTATGCGACGAAGTTCTCCTCCGGCTTCTACGGTCCCTATCGCGAGGCGATCAACACCAAGGGCCTGCTGAAGGGCGACAAGAACAGCTACTATATCAATCCGGCCAACGGCACCGAAGCGATCCGCGATGCCGCCCTCGATGTCGAGGAAGGCGCCGACATGCTGATGGTCAAGCCGGGCCTTGCCTATATCGATATCTGCTGGCGGGTGAAGGAGGCGTTCGGCCTGCCGACTTTCGCCTATCAGGTCTCGGGCGAATATTCGCAGATCAAGGCTGCGGCGATGAACGGCTGGATCGACGGCGAGCGGATCATGATGGAGACGCTGCTCGCCTTCAAGCGCGCGGGCTGCGACGGCATCCTCACTTATTTTGCGCCGGAAGTGGCGAAAATCCTCGCCAAAAGGTGATTTTGGGGCGAATTATTGTATTTCCCCCTGACGATACCATATCAGCGGCATCGTTTTTCGAAGGGAGATATGGATGAGCTACGATCCCAACCCGCTTTATGCCGCACCGGAGGACTGGCGCGCCTATAGCGGTGTGCTGAGCCGTCGCGTCCTCGCTTTCATCCTCGACTATGTCATCGTCGCCCTGCTCTGCATTCCGGCGGCGATCGTGGTGTTCTTCCTGGGAATCGTGACACTGGGGCTCGGCTTCTTTCTTTATCCGGCGCTGTTCGTCATCGTCGCGGGCATCTACTTCGGCCTGAGTGTCGGCGGTCCGTTACAAGCCTCCCTCGGCATGCGCGCGATGGGCATCGCGATCGTGCGCGTCGACGGGCGGCAGATGGACTTCCTGACGGCGATCGTTCACCTGGCGCTATTCTGGATCCTGAACTCGGTGCTGACGCCGCTCATTCTGCTGGTCGGCCTGTTCACAGAGCGCTCGCGCCTGCTGCACGATTTCCTCGTCGGCACGGCGACTGTCCGCACCAACTGATTCAGTCCCGGCGGGGACGAAATAAAGTCTCCGCCCGCCCTTTGCCGGCCATAAAAGGACGCCATATCCAAGAAATCGAATATTCGATTGCGCGGCACTGAATGCCGTGCGGTTGACGTTTTTTATTCTTGCGTCATGCTGTCCGCATCGACAGGCGCCCCGAAAGGAAATCTCCGCGAGAGATGAATACGCAGACCACGCCATCCCCTCAGTTTTATCTGACGGCTCCGGCTACCTGTCCGTATCTGCCGCATGAGATGGAGCGCAAGGTCTTCACTCATCTCGTCGGCCCCCGTGCGGCGGAGATGAACGATATCCTGACCCAGGGCGGTTTCCGCCGCTCGCAGAACATCGCTTATCGTCCCGCCTGCGAGGCCTGCCGCGCCTGCGTGTCTGTACGTATCCTGGCGCAGGAATTCGAGCCCACCAAATCAATGAAGCGGGTACTGACTGGCAATTCCGATATCATCGCCACGGAATTTCCGGCTCAGCCGTCGAGCGAGCAATATTCCCTGTTCCGCCGTTATCTCGATTTTCGCCACCAGCAGGGCGGCATGTCCGACATGACCGTGCTCGACTATGCGATCATGGTGGAAGACACGCATGTAAACACCAAGATCATCGAGTATCGCCGACGCGAGGAAGGTTCAGGGCTGGAGACGCGACCGAAGGGTGAACTGCTCGCCGCCGCCCTGACCGATACGATGAGCGACGGCCTTTCGATGGTCTATTCCTACTTCAATCCGGATCTCGACCGGCGCTCGCTCGGAACCTTCATGATCCTCGATCACGTGCGCCGCACGAGAGCGCTCGGCCTGCCGCATGTCTATCTCGGCTACTGGGTTCAAGGGTCGCGGAAGATGGATTACAAGACACGCTTCCAGCCGCAGGAGCATCTGACCCCGCGCGGTTGGGAACGCTTCGATCCCTCTTCTCTCGAGGACGATCCGCAGGACTGATGCCCCTTGCCCACCTTTCCGATCACCGGAAAGGCCTGCTGCTGACGGCAATCGGCGGTCTGGCACTTTCCATGGACATTCCGCTCGTCCGTCTTGCCGAGGGCGATATATGGTCGATCCTCGGCATGCGAAGCGTGGCCACGGTTCTCGCCGCACTCATCATCCTGATCGGTATCCGCCTTTTCTCCGGCAAGTGGCCGGTGCTCATTCTGGGACGGCCCGGTGTGGTGGCCGGTCTGCTCTACGGCATCTCCTCCCTCACCTTCGTGCTGGCGGTCTTCAATACAGCCACGGCCAATGTTGTCTTCATCGTCGCTTTCAACCCGATGTTCGGGGCATTACTTTCCTGGCTGTTCCTAAAGGAGAGGCCACAGCCAGCGACGCTAATCGCCATGCTGTTCATGATCTTCGGCGTCGGACTGATCGTGAACGAAGGGCTTTCGAGCGGCCACGTCTTCGGGGACGTCATGGCGCTGCTCAGCGCGCTTATCCTCGCCGCGGCCATCACAGTTGGGCGTGCCTCGCGCCGGGAGATGGGCTTCGTGCCACTGCTTGCCGCCATCCTGCCGGCAGCACTCGGCCTAACACAGATCCTGCCATCCGGGCTGTCAATCACCCATCCCGGCTGGATCCTCTTCAATGGTGCCATCCTGATGCCGGTCGCCTTCTGGTGCCTGGCGACGGGACCGCGTTACCTCTCCGCGCCCGAGGTCGGCATGTTTTATCTCTTGGAGACAGTGCTTGCGCCGATCTGGGTCTGGATGATCTTCGCCGAAACGCCCGCTACCATGACGCTCATCGGCGGCGCGATACTGGTTGCAGCGATTGCCGCGCATTCCGTCTGGATGGCGAGAGGCAAGAGCGCTCAGTCCGCTTGATCGGCCCCCTCACATCATAGCACCGGCGGACTGACCTACCTCGGAGTTCGATCGCTTCGAACCAGTGGAAAGCTCCAGTTCTCGATCCAGCCCTTCGACAATATGCGTCCAGCCCTGGCGGGTCTTTTCCTCATATTCCGCCCATTCGGCGCACATTTCATGCGTGATGGTCAGGCGACTGCCGCTGCCGAGCGGTTCGATATCGATCTCGACGCGATCGCAATTGTGGTCGTGCTCCTCGACCGAAAAGCAGAAGACGATGTGTCTGGGGCGCTTCAACTCCAGGAATACGCCGTGATGAAAGGCGTCGCCGGTCGGGCGGCGGTCGACGATGAAGAAGCGGCCGCCGACGCGCGGATCGATATCGGCGCGAATGACGTGGCCGTCATCGGTCGCAAATAAAAAGCGGCGGGCGATTTCGGGATTGAGCCAGGCATCATAGACCGTGGCAGGCGGCGCCCTGTAACTGTGGGCTACGTGCAGTTTGATGGTATTGGCGGCAGGCATCGGCGTTCCTCCGGTGGTGGGCCTCCGTTGTCGGGGCCTCCATTGTTCGCGCGCGCTCACAAGCGTACGGCTATGGCCATCCCGCCCGCCCGCGGAACGACGTTGCCCTTCTTGTTGGCCCTTCTTTTTGGTGACAGGACTGAGATAGCGGAATTGCTCCGCCTGCCAAGGGCGGAGCATCAAAATTCCGGGATCAGCCGGCGAATTTACCGCTGCGTGGGAAGCCCTTCGGCACGGTGCGGCCGGCGGTGGCGCGGTCGGCCAGCCATTCGGCAAGCTCGTCCTTGTTCTTCGTGAAAGTGCGGCCTGCGCTATCTTCCCAGTTCAGGCCATCGGCGATGGCAAAGCAGCGAACGTCAGAAATGCCGCCGTCCTTGTAGCGCTGCAGGCGCACGCCCTTGCCACGCGTCATTTCCGGCACTTGGCTCAGCGGGAAGACCAGCATCTTGCGGTTTTCGCCGACGACCGCGACATGATCGCCGCTCACCGGAACGAGAAGCTTGGTCTCGTGAGGCATCGAGACGTTCATGATCTGCTTGCCCTTGCGGGTATTGGCGACCATTTCCGTTTCCGGAACCACGAAACCATTTCCTTCCGTGGAGACGATCAGCATCTTGCGCGTCTGATCGTGGACGAAGGCGGTCAGAACATCCTGATCGTTTTCCATGTCGATCATGATACGCAATGGTTCGCCGTGGCCGCGGCCGCCGGGCAGCTTGTCGCCGCCGAGCGTGAAGACCTTGCCACCGGTCGTGACGATCAGGATCTTGTCCGTCGTCTGTGCCGGGAAGGCCACCTTCAGGCCGTCACCTTCCTTGAAGGTCAGGGTCGAAGTATCAGAGATGTGGCCTTTCAGAGCGCGGATCCAGCCCTTGTCCGAGACGACGACGGTGATCGGTTCCTTCTCGATCATCGCGTGCTGAATGGCTTCCTCGTCAGCATCAGGGGCTTCGGCAAACTGCGTGCGGCGACGGCCGACCTCTGTGGCCTTGGCGAATTTCTTCTTCACCTCACCGATTTCCCAGGCGACCGTCTGCCACTGCTTCTCGTCGGAGGCGAGCAGCGCTTCGATATCGGTCTTTTCCCTGGTGAGTTCGTCGTGCTCCTTGCGGATCTCGAATTCTTCGAGCTTGCGCAGGGCACGCAGCCGCATGTTGAGGATCGCCTCGACCTGATTGTCCGTCAGGTCCCAGCGGGCCATCATCACCGGCTTGGGCTCATCCTCCTCGCGGATGATGCGGATCACCTCATCGATGTTGAGGTAAGCAATCAGCAAACCGCCGAGGATTTCGAGGCGCCGGTCGATGGCCGCAAGACGGAAGCGCGAGCGGCGCTGCAGGACCTCGCGGCGGTGCGCCAGCCATTCCTTGAGCACTTCGTTCAGCGCCATGACGCGCGGGATCACGCCCATCGACAGGACGTTCATGTTCAGCGGGAAACGGCTTTCAAGCTCAGTCAGCTTGAACATGGATTCCATGAGAATGGTCGGATCGACGGTGCGGCTCTTCGGCACTAGGACGACGCGGATGTCCTCGGCCGATTCGTCCCTGATATCTTCCAGCAGCGGCAGCTTGCGGGCGATCAGGAGCTCGGCGATCTTTTCGATCAGGCGCGACTTCTGCACCTGGAAAGGAATTTCGGTGACGATGATCTGGTAGCCACCGCGGCCGAGATCTTCCGTCTCCCATTTCGCACGCACGCGAAAACCGCCGCGGCCGGTGCGGTAGCTCTCGATGATGCTTTCTTTATTATCGATGATGATGCCGCCCGTCGGGAAATCCGGGCCGGGGATGAATTCGACGAGCTTCTCGATCGTGGCATCGGGATGCTTGATCAGGTGCAGTGCGGCATCGCAGATCTCATGCACATTGTGCGAGGGAATGGATGTCGCCATGCCGACTGCGATGCCCGAGGAACCGTTCGCCAGAAGGTTCGGGAAGGCGCCGGGAAGAACGATCGGCTCGGAATTGGACTCGTCGTAGGTATCACGGAAATCGACGGCATCCTGGTCGATACCTTCGAGCAGCAGCTCGGAGACCGCGGTCATCTTCGATTCGGTGTATCGCATGGCGGCGGGACTATCGCCGTCGATATTGCCGAAGTTGCCCTGCCCGTTCACCAGCGTGTAGCGCTGCGAAAAATCCTGCGCCAAGCGTGCCAGCGCATCATAAATCGACTGGTCTCCGTGCGGGTGGTAATTACCCATCACTTCGCCGACGATCTTTGCGCATTTCCTGAAGGCCGCATTCGGCCGCAGGCCCATGTCGTGCATCGCATAGACGATGCGGCGATGGACCGGCTTCAGGCCGTCACGCACATCCGGCAGCGCCCGGTGCATGATGGTCGACAATGCATAGCGAAGGTAGCGCTCTTCGAGTGCCGCCTTCAGGTCGACCGGTTGAATATTGTCGCCGTCTCCGCCAGAAGGCGGTAAAATCTCTTGTCCCATAGGTCCTGACTAGCTCAGAAACCCTTGAGGGGCAAGGAATCCGGGCATTCCGGCTGTGGATGACGTCTTCCTGCTGACATGAAAAGCAACAAAAGTATCGCCTGAATTTGGACTTTGTTTGCTGATCCTTTCAACAGAAATTTAGGGGTCTGCAAATATAAGCCGACCGTTACGCAGTAGCTTCATTGCAATATTCAACGGCGCACGCCATCAGGGGGCCTTCTCATGACTTTTTACCGCACAACGCGGCTGATGCTGTCGAGCGCAGCCATCCTTTCATTCGCGAGCTCCGCTTTCGCGCTCGACGGCGACGACCTCCTGAAAAAGATCAATGCTGCCTATAGCCAACAGGGCGGGATGGTCATCGCCGCAGACGGCGTCGATATCGACGGCACGACCGTCACGCTCAAGAACTTCAGCGTCAAGCCGGCCGGCGGCGAAGCGGTCTCCATCGGCGAGGTCACGCTGTCAGGCGTGGAAGAGCAGGATGACGGCAGCTACTATATCGAAGAGGCAGCATTCCCCGACATCAACTCGTCCAAGGACGGCGTAACGGTGAGCGCCGTGGAACTAACGCTTGGCGGCATTTCCGTTCCCGCCCAACCCGGCGATACCATCAATTCGATGCTGTTTGCCGAGAGCGGCCATACCGGCGCGATCAAGGTGGTCAAGGATGGCACAGAAGTGTTCTCCGTGCTCGAAAGCGACATGAACGCTGTTCTGCGAGAAGATGAATCCGGCTTCGATTTCGACGGCGCCTTCAAGAGCCTGAAGGCCGATCTCAGCCAGGCCGGCGATGATCCGGCGAGCAAGGAAGCTATCGAGAAGCTCGCCCTTCAGCATGTCCAGGGTGACGTCTCCATGAAGGGCGGCTGGGATCTCGAGCCTGGCACGATCGATCTCTCCGAACTTTCGTTCGACTTCACCAATATCGGCAAGCTGAATTTTGGCTTCAAAATCTCCGGCTATACGATGGCGTTCGTAAAGTCGATGCAAGACGCAATTACTCAGTCCGAAGCCAACCCGAACAAGGAAGAAGCACAGCAGGCGCTCGGCCTCGCAATGCTCGGCCTTGCCCAGCAGCTAACCTTCGATTCCGCCCAGATCCGTTTCGAGGATGCATCGATTACCAAGCGCGCGCTGGATTATGCCGGCTCGAAGCAGAACGTCTCCGGACAGCAGATGGCGGATTCGCTGAAGGCCATGGCGCCGATCATGCTCGCGCAACTCAACATTCCGGAACTGCAGAATGCGATCGCAGCTGCCGTCAGCAGCTTCCTCGACAATCCGAAGAGCCTGACCGTGAAGGCCACACCCGACAAGCCAGTCGCCTTCCCGATGATCGTCGGCGCGGCCATGGGCGCACCGAACACGGTGCCGCAGATGCTCGGCGTGAAAGTTTCGGCGAACGACTAAATTCGGTTCCAGCCAACAAAAAAGCCCGGCGAGATATCGCCGGGCTTTTTTGTTGAGTGACTTCCGCCTCAGTCTTTCTTCTGCGGCGGGATCGGGCGGATCGCCAGTTCGCGCAGCTGAGCGGGCGTTGCCGGGGTCGGTGCGCCCATCAAGAGGTCCTGAGCCTGCTGGTTCATCGGGAAGAGCGAAATCTCGCGCAGGTTCTTTGCGCCGACGAGCAGCATGACAATACGGTCGATACCGAAGGCTGCACCGCCATGCGGAGGCGCTCCATACTGGAAGGCGCGGTAGAGGCCACCGAAACGGTCCTCGACGTCCTGCTGGCTCAAGCCCACCTTTTCGAAAGCGGCGACCATGGTTTCCGGCGACTGGTTACGGATCGAGCCCGAGGCGATTTCGAAACCGTTGCAGACGGCATCGTACTGGAACGCCTTGATCGTCAACGGATCCTGGTTCGTGAGCGCATCGAGGCCGCCCTGCGGCATCGAGAACGGGTTGTGGGCGAAATCGACCTTCTTCTCTTCCTCGCTCCATTCGAAGAACGGGAAGTCGACGATCCAGCACAGTTCGAAGCGGTCGCGGTCGACAAGGTTAAGCTCCTCGCCAGCCTTGGTGCGGGCTTCACCGGCAAACTTGTAGAATTTGGCGGGATCGCCGGCAACGAAGAAGCAGGCGTCGCCGTCATCGAGGCCGAGCTGCGTGCGGATCGCGTCGGTACGCTCCTCGCCAATGTTCTTGGCAAGCGGACCTGCGCCCTCGAGCTTTTCGCCTTCTTTGCGCCAGAAGATGTAGCCGAGGCCTGGCTGGCCCGTCGATTGCGCCCAGGCGTTCATACGGTCGCAGAAGGCTCTGGAGCCGCCGGTCTTGGCCGGAATAGCCCAGATCTCGACCTTTGGGTTGGAGGCGATCATGCCTGCGAAAACCTTGAAGCCGGAGCCGGCGAAATGCTCGGTCACGGCCTGCATGACGATCGGGTTGCGCAGGTCCGGTTTGTCGGAGCCGTACTTACGGATCGCTTCGTCATAGGGGATGCGCGGCCATTCCTTGGTGACTGGCTTGCCTTCCGCGAACTCCTCGAAGATCGAGGTCATCAGCGGACCCATCGTGTTCCAGACGTCCTCCTGCTCTACGAAGCTCATTTCGAGGTCGAGCTGGTAGAATTCGCCCGGCAGGCGGTCTGCGCGCGGGTCTTCGTCGCGGAAGCAGGGCGCGATCTGGAAGTAGCGGTCGAAGCCGGCGACCATCAGCAGCTGCTTGTACTGCTGCGGAGCCTGCGGCAGCGCGTAGAAGGTGCCGGGATGAATGCGGCTCGGCACGAGGAAGTCGCGCGCGCCTTCCGGCGAAGACGCTGTCAGGATCGGTGTCGTATATTCGGTGAAGCCGACATTGCCCATTTCGCGGCGCATGGCGGAAATCACCTGCGTGCGCTTGACGATGTTCTTGTGCAGCGTTTCGCGGCGAAGATCGAGGAAGCGGTACTTGAGGCGAACGTCTTCCGGATAGTCCGGCTCGCCGAAGACCGGCAGCGGCAGTTCCTTGGCGGCGGAGAGGACTTCGATCTCCTGCGCGTATAGCTCGATTTCGCCGGTCGGCATGTTCTTGTTGACGGTATCTTCTGTGCGGGCCTTCACGAGGCCGTCGATGCGGATGACCCATTCGCCGCGAACGGTCTCTGCCTGTTTGAAGGCAGGCGAATCCGGGTCGGCAACGATCTGCGTCGTGCCGTAGTGGTCGCGAAGGTCGATGAACAGCAAGCCGCCATGATCTCGAACACGATGGACCCAGCCGGAAATACGGACATTCGAGCCGACGTCCGACTTGCGAAGAGCGGCGCATGTGTGGCTGCGGTAGCGGTGCATGATCTCAATTCCTGGCATTTGGCTTAAGACGGCGGCATGGCCGAAGACCTGCAGCGCCGACAAGAAAATCGGGCGGAAAAGCGCATGGACGCTCTGATTTGTCAAGGCTTGGCGCAGCCTACGGGCCGTTTGCTCCCTCGTTTCCGAAGGAGTTGGGGGCTCCCGCTGCGGCAGTTTGGCCGAACGCGGCATATTGATGAAGACGATAGTCAACTTTAAAAGGGGACATCATCCAAGACGGAGCCTGCCGATGCCCCTCCTCACACGCCGCAATCTGCTCAAAGCTTCCGCCGTCGCCGGTGCCTATGGCGCGGGCATGGCGATTGCCGGGCGGTTCGGACTGGCGGAAGCAGCACCGGAGCTGCGTGTGCTGACGGCGCGGAAGACCGGGGCGCAGATCATTGATGGCGCGCCAACGCGGGACATCATGACATGGGGCGATGACGGCCTGCCGCCGGTGCTGCGCATGCCGCGCGGCAAGCCCTATGCGGCGCGGTTGACCAACAGCCTCGATGAGCCGACGACAATCCACTGGCATGGACTGCGCATCGACAACAAGATGGACGGCGTGCCCTTCATGACGCAGCCCTATGTCTATACGGGCGACAATTTCGACTATCTCTTCACGCCGCCCGATGCCGGCACCTTCTGGTATCACCCGCACTGCAACACGCTGACCCAGATGGGCCACGGCATGACGGGTGTGCTTGTCGTCGAAGACCCGTCCGATCCCGTCTTCGATGCGGAAGTCGTGCTCAACCTGCGCGACTGGCGGCTCGGCGGTGACGGGCAATTCATCGCTCCCTTCCGGCCACGCGATGCGGCAAAGGCCGGCACATATGGCACGGTGCGCACCGCAAACTGGCATCAGGAGCCGAAATATGATGCGCCTGCGGGCGGGCTGATCCGCCTTCGCATCGCCGTCACCGATGTGACCCGCATCCTCCAGCTGAAGATGGAAGGCGCCGATGCGACAGTCATCGCCATCGACGGCAATCCGGTGCCGAAGCGCTTCCCGCTGGATCTCCTGCAGATCGGACCGGGGCAGCGGCTCGACCTCGCCGTTCGAATGCCGGACAGCGAAGGCGCGGTTGCAACGCTGGAAGACATTCGCGGCACGACGCCGAAGGTGGTCGCTAGCCTCAGCGCCACCGGGCAATCGTTGAAGCGCAATATCGGCGATCTCGGCGCGCTCGCGGAAAATCCGGTGCCCAAGGCCGATCTCTCTTCTGCGGAAACAATCCCGCTCATGTTGTCCGCCACCGCAGAGAACGCCGCCGTCGAAAGCATATGCGGCACGCTCGGCTACAGTTTCTGGGCCATCAACAAGGTGCCGTGGCCGGGCGATACGCCCGACCCGACGGCGCCGCTCGCCGAATTGAAGCTCGGCAAGAGCTACGTCTTCAACCTGGAAAACGTCACACCTCACACGCACCCGATCCATCTGCACGGCATGAGCTTCACCGTCATTTCATCCTCGACGCGCGAGGTGATGCCGCTCGTTTCGGACACCTACCTCATCCAGCCGGATGAAAAGGTGCAGCTTGCCTTCGTCGCCGACAATCCCGGCGACTGGATGCTGCATTGCCATATCATCGAGCACCAGAAGACCGGCATGACGAGCTATGTGCGAGTAGTTTGACGTCGCATGAGCAAGCTTGACGAAGGCTAAGCTCGCTCGCCGTATTGACATCTCCGTTCGAAAGGGGAAGGAAGACTAACCGACCTCTTCCTTGCGAATGAATTGATATGATCGAAACCACCGCCGATCTGGCGGCCGCCTGCAAAGAGCTGGCCAAGTCCGATTTCATTACCATCGATACGGAATTCCTGCGTGAGACGACCTTCTGGCCGGAGCTGTGCCTGATCCAGATGGCGAGCCCGACGGTGGAAGTGCTGGTCGATCCGCTGGCGAAGGATATCGATCTTGCGCCCTTCTTCGAGCTGATGGCCAATCCTGATGTGCTGAAGGTATTTCATGCTGCGCGACAGGACATTGAAATCATCTTCAATCGCGGAAACCTGATCCCTCACCCGATCTTCGATACGCAGGTCGCCGCCATGGTCTGCGGTTTCGGCGACAGCGTTTCCTACGATCAGCTGATCAGCCGCACCAAGAACGTCCATATCGACAAGTCTTCGCGCTTTACCGACTGGAGCCGCCGGCCGCTGTCCGACAAGCAGCTCGAATATGCGCTGGCCGACGTCACCCATCTGCGCGACGCCTATCTCTACCTCAAGGCGGAACTGGAGCGCGAGGGCCGCGCCTCCTGGCTGCGCGAGGAAATGGACGTTCTGGAATCGCGCGAGACCTACGACATCCATCCCGACGACGCCTGGCAGCGGCTGAAGCTGCGGCTGCGCAAGCCCCAGGAACTGGCGATCCTGAAATATGTCGCCGCCTGGAGGGAGCGCGAGGCGCGGTCGCGCAACGTGCCGCGCTCGCGGGTGCTGAAGGACGATGCGATCTACGAGATCGCCCAGCAGCAGCCGAAGGATACCGAGGCGCTCGGTCGCCTGCGCACGATCCCGAAGGGCTGGGAGCGTTCGGCTACCGGAGGGGCGGTGCTCGAAGCGGTCAATACCGCGCTTGCCCTGCCACGCTCCGAAATGCCGCATGTGCCGCGCCAGGCGCAACCGCCGGAAGGCGCTGCGGCGGCCGTCGAGCTTCTCAAGGTGCTGCTCAAGCTGATTTCCGAAAAGCACGGCGTAGCGCCCAAGGTGATCGCCAACAGCGACGACCTGGACAGGATTGCGGCTGAGGGCGAAACGGCCGATGTCGCGGCCATGAACGGTTGGCGGCGCGATCTTTTCGGCGAGCCGGCGCTGCAGCTCATCCGCGGCGAGATCGCCCTGCGCTTTGCCGGCCGCAAGGTCGAGACCGTCGCTCTGCAGGAGTGAATCCGAAATCTCTTGACCACCGCCCCGCGCCGGAAACAATAGCCGAATGAAGTGCTTCTGCGAAAGGGCGGAATGAGAGAGATATCCTCGGCGCAGAACTGGATCCTGATTACACTCGTCCTGGCACTCAGCGGCGTGGTCTATGATTTGTACTTCTTTACGGGACAGACACCCGTTATCGGAGCGATCTTCGCGCTTTTCATCGGCATGCCGATCCTCACCTTCGAGCGTAAGGTGTTTCTACGCGGCCTCTATCGGCGCATTCAGAGGCTGCCGACCCTTCTCTTCATTATCTCCGAGCTCGTGATCTATGAAATCCTGATGAGCATCGGCTTTGCGGCGGCCGGTTTCCTCCTCGCAGTGCTCGGCGTGCTGAAGCCGCCGAAAATGATCGACGTGCTGATCATGCCGTTCGATGTTTTCCTCTACGCACTTGCCGTCTGCGCCACGCTGATCTTCCTGCTCAGGGTGCGCGAATTGCTGGGGCGCGAAGTCTTCGTCAGCATGCTGATCAGCCGCTACCGCAGACCGGTGAAGGAAGAACGCGTCTTCCTGTTCATCGATCTCGCCGAGTCCACCGCCTTTGCGGAAAAGTATGGTGACCTGCGCGCGCAGCAGCTTCTAAGTTCGCTGTTTGCCGCCTTCGCCGAGCCGGTGCGGCGTCACAAGGGCCTGATCAACGATTATGTCGGCGATGCTGCGATTATCACCTGGCCCTTAGCGCGCGGCGTCAAGGATGCGCGCTGCGTACGCTGCCTCTTCGATATTCTCGCCGACATCGAAGCCAATGCGGCAAGCTGGAAGAAGAGCTATGGCCATGTGCCGAAACTGAGGGCGGCACTTCACGGCGGCTTCATCATTACAGCCGAAGTCGGCGTCGATCATCACAAGATCAGCTTCTTCGGCGATACGGTGAACACTACCTCGCGGCTGGAGTCGCTCTGCCGGACGCTGAACCGGCCGGTGCTGATCTCCGCCGAGCTTGCCCAGCGCATGACGCTGCCTGAGGAGATCGTCGGCGAAAACCTCGGCAATCACGCCGTGCGCGGCCGCGGCCAGGGGCTGGATGTAGTTGCGCTTTCCTCTCGCGCGGTGACCGTCCTCAAGCAGCCTGCCACCCTCAGGCGCGGTTGAGCCCGGGCTTTATTCACCCGTCACCAAAGCTTCACCCAATCGTCAATGTGCCGACATGAATGCCCTGCTAAGCGGATGGCGCTTTTGCACTCCGTTCTATGGGGACATCATGAAGAACGTTCTTTTTGCTTCCGTATCACTTTTCATGCTCGCCGCAGGCTCTGCCTCCGCCGACCAGCAGCTTTTCCCGGCGAAGCTCGCCGGCCAGGCCATCCTGCCTGCCAACACGCTGACCCCGGCTCCGGCCGATGCACCGGCCTTCCTGAAGACCTCGGGCAAGTTCACCACTCCCGACCGCAAGCGCACCGAAAAGCTTGGCACTGTCGACGGCAAGGACGGCGCCCGCGTCACCGACGTCAAGCTGCCGCTCGACGGTCAGCCGATCCAGGGCTTTTCCGGCATCAAGACCATGCCCGACGGCACCTTCTGGACGCTCTCCGACAACGGCTTCGGCTCGAAGTTCACTTCCTCCGACTCCATGCTGTTCCTGCATCAGCTGAAGTTCGACTGGAACGCCAACAAGGTTGACGTCGTCAAGAACATCTTCCTGTCCGACCCGAACAAGATCGCTCCGTTCCCGATCGTCACGGAAGCCTCCGACACCCGTTATCTCACCGGCGCTGACTTCGACATCGAATCCGTACAGCCGGTTGCCGACGGCTTCTGGCTCGGCGACGAATTCGGTCCCTATTTGCTGAAGATCGATACCGAAGGCCGCCTGACCGACGTGATCCCCACCACGCTCGATGGCAAGCCGGTCCTGTCCCCCGACAATCCGCTGATCCAGCTCCCGGGCAATCCGGCCGCCAAGAACCCGGTCTTCAACCTGAAGCGCTCCGGCGGCTTCGAGGGCCTGGCCATGTCGAAGGACGGCTCCAAGCTCTACGGCCTGCTCGAAGGCGCCATCTACAATGACGGCCAGATGGAAACAGTTGACGGCCACACTGCCATCCGCGTCATCGAATTCGACGTCGCCTCCAAGAAGTGGACGGGCCGCAGCTGGCTCTATCCGTTTGAAGACAAGGGTGCTTCGATCGGCGACTTCAATATGCTCGACGAATCCACCGCTCTCGTCATCGAGCGCGACAACGGCGCCGGTACGAAGGACAAGGCTTGCGCCGATCCCAAGCAGCCGAAGCCGGATTGCTTCGAAGCTCCGGCCGAGCTGAAGCGCGTCTACAAGATCGAGTTCAACGACGCCAACGTCGGCAAGGCAGTCCGCAAGATCGGCTATATCGACCTCCTGAACATCCAGGATCCGGACAACAAGAAAAAGGCCGGCGATATCGCTGGCGTTTACAACATGCCGTTCGTGACGATCGAAAACGTCGACCGCGTCGACGCCACCCACATCATCATCGGCAACGACAACAACCTGCCGTTCTCGGCCGGCCGCACCGTCAACAAGGCCGACAACAACGAGTTCAGCATCCTCGAAGTTGGCGAGTTCCTGAACGCGAAGTAATTCGGTTTTGGTGTGAGATTGAGAGGGTGGTGCGAAAGCGCCGCCCTTTTTTGTTTCCCGATGCCAGAGAAGGCCTATTCGAACCGGAACGCCAGCCGCTTGTTTGTCAGCTTCGACAATTGCTGCAGGCGGCCATCCAGCCGCTCGCCGGCGAAGTCGTGGTACTCGTGCGGCACCACGAATTCCAGATCGAGATCAGATGACAAAGCCTTGCGGAAGGTCAGGTTGCGCACGATGCCCGGCATGGAGGCCGAGAACAGGTAGACGACGCGCAGTATGCCGCCGAGCAGCTTGGCGCGATCGACAAATTGCGGACCGGCGATCGAAGCGAGCGGCGCCGTGGAGCCATCGTCGTGCAGGCCTTCGAAGCGATAGTAATTAGTCAGGGCAATGAAGGCACGGCCGGGGTGGCTGATGCCGACGAAGGACGAGTGGGCAATGACGTTCAGCGCCTGAGCGCCGCGATAGTCGGGATGGGCGCGCCAGCTGATATCGGCAAGCAGGCAGGCTGCCTGACGGTAGCGGCTTTCCTCGTCGGTTTCCTGAACGCCGAAGAACGGCATCATACGGCCGGTCCAATCGGCCAGCTCGCGGGCATGTTCCGGAGAGCGGGCGCGCAGGATGGCAAGCTCGCCCGCAGCGGCCAGCAACGGATCGGTGCGGCGTTCGGATTCGGACAGCAACGAATAGAGATAACCTTCGCGCACACCCTGCGCGGAGAAGGAGATCACCGAAGGCTTCATGGCATTCAGCACTTCCTTCATGGCGATGGCGCCGAAGGGCAGCAGCGAACGGCGGTGCTTGGAAACGGCCTGCAGAGCCGGTTCCTTGGAATCCTTGGCCATGACGACCTGATCCAGGAATTGCGTCATGCCCTCGAGGGAGACCTCGTAGCCCTGCATCATGTGCAGTGGATAACGGGTAATCTCCATGTGCAGCTTGGCGATATTTCGCCAGGTGCCGCCGACAGCATAGAAGGTTCGCCCTTCCCCCTTGGAGAGAAGCTTGGCAGTCTTGACCTGCTTGCGGGCAAAAGCGCGCGCCTTGGCGAGCGAGCCA
Organism: Rhizobium sp. 05L429; assembly: GCF_056397645.1. Lineage (NCBI taxonomy): Bacteria > Pseudomonadati > Pseudomonadota > Alphaproteobacteria > Hyphomicrobiales > Rhizobiaceae > Rhizobium > Rhizobium sp. 05L429. The sequence goes on from NZ_JBFTNV010000002.1 coordinate 143,781, forward strand.
CCGGCATATTCGGACAGGCGCAGGCCGCCAAGCGGCAGGGTAATACCGCCGCTGACATCCTTGCCCCTGATATCTATCAGTTCCAGAGAGCCGCCGCCGAGGTCGCCAGCAATGCCATCGGCTTTGTAGAAACCGCTGATAATGCCGAGCGAAGCGAAACGTGCTTCTTCCTCGCCGGATAGTATACGGATGTGCCGCTGCAGGATCGTTTCGGCCTGATGGATAAAATCAGGCCCGTTGCTCGCCTCGCGCGCGGCAGCCGTCGCCAACACATACATGGTGGCGGCGCGCGCCTGATCGGAGAGAGCCTTGAAACGATGAAGGGCCTGAAGCGCCCGTGCGACGCTTTCCTCATCCATCTTGCCCGTGAGGGCTATGCCCTTGCCGAGACCGCAGAGAACCTTTTCATTGAAGAGAATGGTCGGCGAACGAGACAAGCCTTCGTAGACGACCAGACGGATGGAGTTCGATCCGATATCGACAACGGAGACCGGGGCGATACCCGGAAGTCGCCCCTGGGCTTCAGATTCAACCATTAGGTCCAGTTTACTTGTTGTTCCGGCCTTCAAGCAGACCGGCGATCAGCTTCGGCGCACTCGATTTCAGAGCTTCACCACGGCCGGACAGGCTGGGATTGGTCATGAAATACTGCTGCGCATTAAACGGTTCTTCGCCCTTACGCACTTCCATGCGCCGTGACGTACCGTCGGGCAATATCTCGTAGCTTTGTTGATTGTCAATCACGTTGCCGAGCATAATCTGTGACAAAACCTGCTCGTGAACGGTCGGATTCGTCAGCGGAACGAGCGTTTCGACACGGCGATCGAGGTTTCTCGGCATCATGTCCGCCGAGCCGATATAGACCAGAGCCTTATCGGACGGCAGGCCATAACCATTGCCGAAGCAGAAGATGCGGCTATGCTCGAGGAAACGACCGATGATCGATTTCACGCGGATCCTGTCGGAAAGACCAGGCACCAGAGGGCGCAGGCAGCAGATACCGCGCACGACGAGATCGATCTCGACGCCGGCACGGCTAGCCGTATAGAGCGCGTCGATGATATCGGGGTCGACAAGCGAATTCATCTTCATCCAGATCGCCGCCGGGCGACCGCTGCGGGCATGTTCGATCTCTTCATTGATGTGTCGAATGATGCGCGAACGCAGCGTGTAAGGCGACACGGCAAGCTGCATCCCCTCTTCCGGCTCACCGTAACCGGTGATGAAGTTGAAGATGTTCGCCATGTCGTGGGCGATGACAGGGTTGCAGGTGAAGAAGGACAGGTCGGTATAGATCTTCGCTGTGATCGGATGGTAGTTGCCGGTGCCAAGGTGGCAGTAGGTTCGCAGCTTGCCTTCTTCACGGCGCACCACAAGCGACATCTTGGCGTGGGTCTTGAGCTCGATAAAGCCGAAGACGACCTGCACGCCGGCCCGTTCAAGGTCGCGCGCCCAGCGGATATTGGCCTCTTCGTCGAAACGCGCCTTGAGCTCGACCAGCGCCGTCACCGACTTTCCGGCCTCTGCGGCATCGACAAGAGCACGCACGATCGGACTGTCGTTCGATGTACGGTAAAGCGTCTGTTTTATCGCCAGGACGTCAGGATCATGCGCAGCCTGGATAAGGAACTGCACCACCACGTCGAAAGATTCGTAGGGATGGTGGACCACCATGTCCTTTTCTCGGATGGCGGCGAAGCAATCACCGGCGTGTTCACGGACGCGTTCCGGAAATCGGGCGTTATAAGGCGGAAAACGCAGATCGTCGCGCGGCGCCTTGGTGATTTCAGAGAGCGTGTTCAGCGCCAGCAAGCCCGGCAGAACGGCAACGCGATTGTCCGGAATGCTGAGCGCCTGGACCACGAACTGGCGCAGCGAGGCCGGCATTTCGGAATCCGTCTCGATGCGGATGACCTTGCCGCGACGGCGGCGCTTCAGTGCGGTTTCAAAGAAGCGGACGAGATCTTCGGCCTCTTCTTCGACTTCGATATCGCTGTCTCTGATAACGCGGAAGGTGCCCGAGCCCTGCACCTCGTAACCTGGATAGAGCCGGTGGATGAAGATGTTGGCGACGTCTTCCAACGTAATATAGCGGATCGTGTTGCGGTCATCGGGCAGGCGAACGAAGCGATCGAGCGCCGGCGGCAGGCGCAGCAGCGCCGTCATCGGCTCACGGCCGCTTCGGCTGATGAGTTGCAGGCCGATCGAGAAGCCGAGGTTCGGAATGAACGGGAACGGATGGGCCGGATCGATGGACAGCGGCGTCAGCACCGGGAAGATCGATTGCTCGAACTCGTTTGCCAGCCACTGGCGATCGGCATCGCTCAACGCACCGGGACGCACGATCAGGATGTCTTCCTTGGCGAGGTATTGTTGCAGGACGGCAAGCGAGGCCTGCTGCTCCATCTGCAGATGGTCGATTTCGCTGAGGATCGAGTCGAGCTGCTCTGCGGGCGTACGGCCATCCGGGCTCTTGACGACGATGCTCTGGCGCACCTGGCCTTCGAGGCCGGCAACGCGCACCATGAAAAATTCGTCAAGGTTGGCGGCCGAGATCGACAGGAAGCGCACGCGCTCAAGGAGCGGATGCTCAGTATTCAGCGTCTCTTCAAGGACACGTCGGTTGAACTGCAGCCAAGAGAATTCTCTGTTGATGAAGCGCTCGGGGCTGGAGAGAAGCTGCTCCAGCGGCGGCAGGTCTGCATTGTTGTCCGGAGTGGGTTCCTGATGTTCCTGATATGCGCTGTCCATGGTCCACTCACCCCGCTTGCAATCGCTTTTGGCGAATATATCAGTTTCACGACGGAACTGTGACAGTCAATCGCCGGAGCCGGAATTACCCAATTCATTCAATACTTCGGCAGCGAGAGTACGGGTAATTCTTGTGCCTCTGGAAAGCGCCAGCCGATCGAGCCTTTCGACAATCGTCTGGGCGGCGTTGAGCGACCGCTCCATGCGATTGACGATATAAAGGACGAGTTTGTCATCTATATAAAGCTGCCGGTCGGCAAAGAGCTTGACGATGACCTGCGACAGCAATTCTTCGTCGGGTTCGCCGATCTCCACGACCGTCGCGGCCTTCAGGCGCGAGCGCAGATCGGGCAGCGTGACCGACCAGGACATGGGCCAGAGGCGGCTTGTCATCAAAAGGCTGGTGCCGTTTTCCCGCACGCTGTTGATGACATGGAAGAGCGAGGCGTCATCGAAGCCTGTCCGGTCGACATCCTCGAACAACACGGGGCCGTTGGCGGCCGCAACTGCTGCTTCGGAACCAGCGGTGGGATGGATGAGTTCTGCCCCGCTCAGTTCCCTCCAGATGCCGGCGAGATGCGATTTGCCGGAGCCGACGGGACCCGCAAGGATGACGACCGGCGATGGCCAGTTCGGCCAGGCATCGACGATCGAAATCGCGGCAGCGAGGCGCTCCGACATCAGGAGGTCGTCGCGGCCGGTAGCAGCGTCATGCGAAAAGGCCAAGGGAAGCTGTTCTCCGGCCTTGCGCTTCGGATCAGCGTTCTTCACGTCATTCATCGGAAACAGAGTTCGTCTTCCCGGCCCGGCCGCTCGGCAACCTGCCATAGTAGAGATCGCTTTGAAGGTAGCGCGAAAGCGCAAAGCGGACAAGAACGCCGACGGCAGCAGCGGCCGGCACCGCGATCAGCAGGCCGACGAAACCAAAGAGCGCGCCGAAGGCAAAGAGCGCGAACATCAGCCAGACGGGATGCAGGCCGACGCTCGAGCCGACGAGCTTCGGCTGGAGGATGTTACCTTCCAGGAACTGGCCGCTGAAGAAGACGGCAAGAACAGCGATGATCCAGATATAATCCGGCCAGAACTGGACGATCGCCACACCGATTGCCAGCACAAGCCCAACCATCGAACCAACATAAGGGATGAAGCTTATCATGCCGACGAAAAGGCCGATAAGCAGGCCGAAATTCAGGCCGACGATCGAGAGGCCAGCAGCGTAATAGATGCCGAGGATGAGGCAGAGCGAACCCTGCCCTCTGATAAAGCCGGCAATCGCCTGATCCATCTCCCTGGCGATCTGGCGGACGTCTTTCACATAATTGCGCGGAACCCATTCATCGACCTTGGAGACCATGCGGTCCCAATCGAGCAATATATAGAAGGCGACAACCGGGGTGATGACGAGCAGCGAGATGACGTCGACGATCGCCTTGCCGGAATTCCATATCTGGCCGAAGAGCCCCGTCAGGAAACCCATGCCTTCCGACAGGATGGTCGAGAAATTATTCTTGATGGTGCCAAGCTGGCTTTTGATCCAGCCGGGCAACACAGAATCCTGATAGTCCGCGATGAATTGCTGCAACTGGGTGATGTAGCCCGGCAGGCGCTGGGCGAAATCGTTGAACTGGTTGATGAGCACGGGAATGAGGATCATCAGCGCCAACGCAAAGACGATGACGAAGGCTACCAGGATGACGATGGTCGCCATCAGGCGGCTCAAGCCCAGCCGCTCCAGCCTGTCGGCCACCGGATCGAGAAAATAGGCGATCGTCATGCCGGCAATGAAGGGCAGCAGGATCGAGCTGAAGATGTAAAGGAAGGCGACGAAGAAGAGCAGAACCGTCGCCCAGAAGATGACCTGGCGCTTCAATATCGTTCCGCTGACCTGTTGTGGCATCGCTTCCCCGCTGCTCGCTCGCCCCTGCCCATGCCGCTTTAGAACGACCCTGGCCGCTCCAGCACATAGGATGGAGGCGCAAAGATGGTCAACCCTATTGCACCGAATCCGGAAAGCGTGCTGGGAAGAACTGGAAATTGGGGGCTTTTCCCATGCAACGCTTGCATAAAGCGCCCTCTCATGCAATTGCGACCGGCATGTGACGCGGTCTCGTCCGCAGCGTTAAAAACCCTCCGGAGATCAGCATGAGCCAGTCTGGAAAAAACGGCCTGACCTATAGCGACGCAGGCGTCGACATCGATGCCGGCAACTTGATGGTGGAAAAGATCAAGCCAGCCGTGCGCTCGACGCGCCGGCCGGGCGCAGACGGAGAGATCGGCGGCTTCGGCGGTCTCTTCGACCTCAAGGCTGCCGGTTTCACGGATCCCGTGCTGGTCGCCGCCAATGACGGCGTCGGCACGAAACTGAAAATCGCCATCGATGCCGACTATCATGACACTGTTGGCATCGATCTCGTCGCCATGTGCGTCAACGATCTCGTCGTGCAGGGCGCAGAGCCGCTGTTCTTCCTCGACTATTTCGCGACCGGCAAGCTCGATCCCGATCAGGGTGCCGCGATCGTCGGTGGCATTGCTGCCGGCTGCCGCGAGGCGGGCTGCGCGCTGATCGGCGGCGAGACGGCCGAAATGCCGGGCATGTATTCCTCGGGCGATTATGATCTCGCCGGCTTTGCAGTGGGTGCGGCCGAACGCGGCAAGCTGTTGCCGTCGGGCGATATCGACGAGGGCGACGTCATTCTTGGCCTTTCCTCATCCGGCGTCCACTCCAACGGCTTCTCGCTGGTGCGCAAGATCGTTTCGCTTTCCGGCCTCGGCTGGGATGCACCGGCACCGTTTGCCGAAGGCAAGAAGCTCGGCGAAGCACTGCTGACGCCGACCCGCATCTATGTGAAGCCGCTTCTGAAGGCGATCCGTGAGACGGGCGCGCTGAAGGCGCTGGCGCATATCACCGGCGGCGGCTTCCCGGAGAATATTCCGCGCGTGCTGCCGAAGCATCTTGCAGCCGAAATCGATCTCTCGGCCGTCAAGGCGCCCGCCGTCTTCTCATGGCTTGCCAAGACCGGTGGCGTCGAGGCCACGGAAATGCTGCGAACTTTCAACTGTGGCATCGGTATGATCGTCGTCGTTGCCGAAGAGAATATTGCCGCCGTTTCCAAGGCGCTTGAAGCCGAAGGCGAGACGGTCGTCACGCTCGGCCGCATGGTCGCCCGGGCCGAGGGCGCAGCCGGCACGATCTACAAGGGCACGCTCGCCCTATGAGTTCGCCGCGCAAACGCACTGTCGTCTTCATTTCCGGCAGCGGCTCCAACATGATGGCGCTGGTGCAGGCGGCAAAATCGGCCGATTATCCGGCCGAGATCGTTGGCGTGATCTCCGATAAGGCAGATGCGGGCGGGCTTGCCAAGGCGGCCGCCGAGGGTATTCCCACCTTCGCCTTCGTGCGCAAGGACTATGCGAGCAAGGACGAACACGAGGCGGCGATCCTTGCCGCGCTCGACGCGCTTTCGCCCGACATCATCTGCCTTGCCGGTTATATGCGGCTGCTTACTGGCGCCTTCATCCAGCGTCATGAAGGCCGGATCATCAATATCCACCCTTCCCTGCTGCCGCTTTTTCCGGGACTGCATACGCATCAGCGGGCGATCGACGCCGGCATGCGGATCGCCGGCTGCACCGTGCATTTCGTCACCGAAGGCATGGATGAAGGCCCTGTCATCGGCCAGGCGGCCGTACCGATACTGACAGGCGATACCGCCGATGCGCTGGCCGGACGCGTGCTGACCATCGAGCACCAGCTTTATCCGCAGGCGCTCAAGCTCTTTGCCGAAGGCAAAGTGAAGATGGAAGGCGGCAAAGCAATCGGGGCGACAGCTTCCGCCGCCGCCCCCAAATCCCAGCTCATTTCGCTGATCGCCGACTGACGCTTCAACTTCAGGCCGCGAGGGCCTGAAGCGGATGCAGGGTGCCGTCGCTGTAGACGAACTGGCCGCCGCGGAACGTGGCGCGGATGCGATGCACGTCGCCCGGCTCGATCACAACCATATCGGCGCGCTGGCCGATGGCGATCTCGCCGCGATCCATCAGGCCGGCGGAACGCGCCGCGTTTGATGTCGCCATCGCGACCGCGGCCGGAAGACCGCCCTCGACGGTTTCTGCCAGCTTGAAGATGCCGGGCACGAAAGCCGCTGGATGATAGTCGGCGGCAATCACGGTCAACAGACCGGCCTTTGCGGCATCGAGCGCGCTCAGATTGCCGGACATGGACTTGCCGCGCAGTGCGTTCGGCGCACCCATCAGCGTCCAGAGACCACGGCGGCGGGCTTCCTCGGCCGCCGGCAGCGTTACCGGGAATTCGCTGATCGTGACGCCGAGATCGAACATTTCGATGACCTTCTCGACGCTGTCATCGTCGTGCGAGGCGAGCGAGAGGCCATGCTTCTTCGCAAGCGCGACGATGTCCTTCAGCTTGGCGTCGATCTCGGGATTGTCACGCATGGCGATGCGCTTGGCGACAACTTCGGCGGCCATTTCCTCGGATATGGCGCGGCGCTCGGAAATGCTCTGGATATAGCTCTTGATGTCATTGTACTGGCCCTGCCCCGGCGTGTGGTCGGTCAGCGAGACCATGTCGATATGGCCGGCTTCCAGCAGGCGCTCCAGAGTCGGCGCCGCACCGATATTGGTAATCTCGTAGCGGGCATGGACGCGGTGATCGATCAGCAGATTGTCGCGTAGCGTGTTGATGCCTTCGATGACGGCCGATGTCGTCTCCAGCGAGCGGACGTGGCCGTAGACGCTTTCCGTCGCAAAGGAGACGGCGGCGAAGGCCGTGGTCACGCCGGCAGCCGCGAGCTTCTTGTCCAGTTCGTGGATGCCGAAATCGATCGGCATATGGGCGTTCGGGCGCGGCGCAATCTCGCGCTCGATCATGTCGCCGTGCAGATCGACGAAACCCGGCATCAGCAGACGTCCGCCGCCGTCGATCACGGCATCGGTGACCGGCTCTGGCCGGATCTCGACGATCACACCGTCTTCGATCCGCACAGAACCTTCGCTCACAACCTCGCTGGGCAAAACGAGGGTGAAATTACCGAGCCACATGGGCTTTCTCCTGACCGCATCCGATGATTGTTAAAGGGCAGCGCTTAGTCCCGCATCATGACAATTGCATGAAGAATTCCCAGAAACTCAGCCAAGGCGAATGGACGGGCAGACATCGCGTTGCACGCCGAGCGATCAGCCGGAAAGCAGGCCCTTGTTCGACAGAATCCACTGCAGCAGCATGATCGTCTTGAGATCGATGATCTCGCCCTTTTCGATCATCGCGACAGCCTCCGGCAGCGGTATTTCCAACACCTCGATATCCTCGTGCTCCTCCGCCAAACCGCCGCCGTCGGATGTGCGGTCGGCGGTATCGATTGCCGCTGCAAAGAAATGCACGACCTCGGTGATGGAGCCTGGAGCCGTGTAAGATTTGAACAGGAAGCGGACGTCACGAATCGTATAGCCGGTCTCTTCCATCGCCTCGCGGCGGATGGCGGCTTCGGGTTCGTCTCCGTCGAGCAGGCCGGCCGGGACTTCGATCATCCACGCTGGGTCGCCATTCACGTGGGCCGGCAGGCGAAACTGCTTCACCAGAACGACGATATCGCGCTTGGGATCGTAGAGCAGGATGCAGGCGGCCGGCGTGCGGTGATAGACCTCACGCGGAAGGCGATGGGTCTCACCCTTCCGGTCGGTATAGTCGAGCTGATAGCCGACCAGCTTCGTCCAGCCGTCGGACAGGATTTCCTTGCCGACGATTTCCACTTTTGCCTTAGATTGCGTCATATGACGTCCTTGCGAAGCCAGACCTTGTTGTCGTGGACGGCAGCGCCGCCATAGGGCGCCACGGGATCGGCGCCGGTGAGAACGTTGATGCCTTCGCCATCGACATGCGCCTTGTTGGGCCAGAGACCCTCGGCAATCAGGACGCCAGGTTTAACCTCTGTTGTCACGCGGGCATGAATGCGCAGGTCGCCGCGCACATTGCCGATATGGACGAGATCGCCATTGTCGATGCCATTGGCTTCGGCATCGGCGGGATTGATCATCACTTCCGGGCGACCTTCCTTCTGGCGCGACGTCTTGGTTTCCGAAAAGCTTGAATTCAGGAAGTTGCGCGCCGGCGAAGTCGCCAGGCGGAAAGGATGCTCGGGATCGGCGAGCTCGATGACGTCGACCTGATCCGGGAACGGCGGGAGCTCTGCATAGGGGCCGAGCGTACCGACGGAAGCCGGCGGCTTGTTCGGGGCGGGACCGTTCACCCAGTCCGGCCGGAAATGAAACTTGCCGTCGGGATGAGCGAAACCATCAAGATAGTGTGCTTCCTCGAAGGCCGGCTGGCGGTCGAACCATTTATGTTCGAGGAAATGGTCGTAGTCCGGCAGGTTGCTCGCGGCCAGGACGCGGTCGACCATCTCGCGCGCCGTGAAGCCGAAGCCGGGGCGATCGGCGACACCGAGGCGTTTTGCCAGTTCCTCGATGACGAAGAGGTTGGTGCGCACGGTCGGTGGCGGTTCGACGAGTTTGGGGCCGAGCAGGATGTGGTTCTGGCCGCCGGCGCGGTAGATGTCGTCATGCTCGACGAACATGGTGGCGGGAATGACGATATCGGCCATTTCGGCCGTCTCGGTCATGAACTGCTCGTGGACGGCGACGAAGAGGTCGTCGCGCGCAAAACCGCGCTTTACCAGCCGCTGTTCCGGGGCGATATTCACGGGATTGGTGTTCTGGATCAGCATGGCCGTCACCGGTCCGCGATGGCGGAGTGCGACGGCATCGCCGGTCAGCGCACGGCCGATCTGCGACTGGTCGATCATGCGGATATCGGCATCCTTCATCGACTTGCCGGTCAGCTCCGCATTGTTCATGCGGAAGATATCGCTGTTGGAATGGAAGGCGCCGCCGCCCTCATATTGCCAGGAGCCGAGCACTGTGGCGACGGAGGCAGCCGCATGCATGGCGACCGCGCCATTGCGCTGGCGGGTGAATCCGTAGCCGAGACGGAAAAACGTCTTCTTGGTCGTGCCGACGAGCTTGGCGAAGACTTCGATTTCATCGACCGAAAGACCTGTTATCGCGGCCGCCCATTCCGGCGTCTTTGTTTGCAGATGCGCTTCGAGGCCGGCGGGATCGTCGGCATATTTCGCCATGTAATCGCGGTCGGCATAACCGTCGCGGAAGGCAATGTGCATGACGGCGCAGGCAAGTGCTGCATCGGTACCGGGCTTGACGATCAGGGCCATGTCGGCCTGTTTCATCGTCGGATTGTCGTAGATGTCGATGACGACGATCTTCGCGCCGCGTTCCTTGCGCGATTTGATTGCGTGGGTCATCACATTGACCTGCGTGGCGACCGCATTGGTGCCCCAGATGACCACGCAGTCGGTGCGCGCCATCTCGCGAGGGTCGGGCCCACGCAACATGCCGGTCGCCATGGTGAAGCCGGTCCAGGCGGGGTTGGTGCAGATCGAGGAGAAGAAGCCGGAATAGCGCTTGGCGTGGCGCAGGCGCTCGATCGAGTCGCGCTGCACCCAGCCCATGGTGCCGGCATAGAAATAGGGCCAGATGGCTTCGCTGCCGTCCTTCGCCTCGGACTTCACGAAGGCTTCGGCAATCTCGTCCAGCGCGTCGTCCCAGGAGATCTGCTGCCACTGCCCTGCCCCCTTGGCGCCGGTGCGCCGCAGCGGATGCATGAGACGATCCGGATGGTAGAGCCGCTCGGCGTAACGGGCGACCTTGGCGCAGATGACACCTGACGTATAAGAATGATCGTTGGCGCCCCTGATACGGCCGATGCGGCCGTCTTCCGTAAGGTCTATCTCCAGTGCGCAGGTGGAGGGACAGTCGTGCGGACAGGCCGTGTGACCGATCCGGGATTTGGCGTGGATGGGGGTCGCAATGTTCATGCGATTTCTATATGCCAAGGCTCGACCGCCCAAAAGGCACAAAAACTCCCAATGATCCGAATTCATAACAGGCATCAGCGAAAATGAACTATCGCCACATCTACCATGCAGGCAATTTTGCCGATGTCCTGAAGCATGCAGTGCTGGCGCGGCTGATCCGTTACATGCAGAAAAAGGACGCTGGCTTCCGGGTGCTCGACACGCATGCCGGCATCGGCCTCTACGATCTCTCCTCCGAGGAAGCGCAGAAGACAGGCGAATGGCATGATGGCATCGGCAAGCTCCTGGAAACCGATCTCGGGCCGCAGGTCTCGGAGCTTCTGGAGCCCTATCTCTCTGCAGTCCGCGAACTGAACCCGCAGGGTGGCCTGCGCTTCTACCCCGGCTCGCCGAAGCTCGCGCGCATGCTCTTTCGCCCGCAGGACCGGCTTTCGGCGATGGAGCTACACCCGGAAGATTTTGTCCGGCTGCATCGCGTCTTCGAAGGCGATCATCATGCGCGCATCACCGAACTCGACGGCTGGCTGGCGCTCGGCGCGCATCTGCCGCCCAAGGAAAAGCGCGGCATCGTGCTCGTCGATCCCCCTTTCGAGGAGGATGGCGAATATGAACGACTGGTGGATGGCTTCGCCAGGGCCTACCGGCGTTTTCCTGGCGGCACCTATTGCCTCTGGTATCCGCTGAAGAAGGGCGCGCCGATCAAGGAATTCCACGAGGCTCTGCAGGCGACAGACATTCCGAAGATCCTCTGCGCCGAACTTGCCGTGCGCAGTGATCGCGAGACGACGGGCTTGACCGGATCGGGCCTCATCGTCGTCAATCCGCCATTCACGCTGAAGGACGAGCTGCACCAGTTGCTGCCGGCCCTGAAAGACCATCTGGCGCAGGACCGTTTCGCCTCGCAGCGTGCCTTCTGGCTGCGCGGTGAAACGAAGCCCGCCAAGGCCGACTGACCCGTTCCCCGGCGCTCGGGATAGTCCGGCGCCATCTGCATTTCCAAAAGGTGCCTCATGAAGCTTCTCTGCTCCCCGACCTCCCCTTTCTCCAGCAAGGTGTGCATGGCAGCGCGCCATCTCGACCTTGGGATTACGGAGATCCGGGTTGATACGAATGCGGGACCGGCGATTCTCGTGGACAACAATCCGCTCGGCAAGATCCCGACACTGCTGACGGATGACGGCGTTTCCATCTTCGACAGCATCGCCATCATGCATTATTTCGACCGGCTGACGAAGGGCGCGCTCTATCCTTCCAAGAAGGGCAAGCGCACCGATGCCGAAGTGCTGGAAGCGCTATGCGACGGCGTCTGCGACTGCCTGCTGGCGATCGTCTACGAACGTCGCTTCCGCGATGAAGAAAAGGTGCATCAGCCCTGGATCGACCGTCAATGGAAGAAGGTCGCTACTGCGCTGAACTACCTGGCGGCCAATACGCCGAAGCTTGGCAAGAGGCTGCATGGCGGGCATTTCGCGCTCGCCGCCACGGTCGGCTACCTCGACCTGCGCTTCAAGGGCCAGTGGGAAGAAGACCATGCCGAGCTGATCGGCTGGCTGAGAGAATTCGAAAAGAAGTTCGACGGCTACGAACAGCTGAAGCCGCACAGCTGAGAAATCTGCAGGACCTGAGAGGCCTGCGATCGACCCAGACAAAAAGCCGGGCTTTGTGCCCGGCTTTTTTCGTGTTCGGTATGTCCGTATCAGAACTTGACGCCGATACCGACCTTGACGCTGTTTTCGTCGAAACCGCGCGAAACGCTACCGGAGTTGAGGTTGTAGTCCTTGTCCTGATAGTCGGTGTAGCGGTATTCGAGGCGCGTCGTGATGTTGTTGGTCACGAAGGCTTCCACACCGGCGCCGACCGTATAGCCATAGGCTGTCTTGCTGTCGGAAGATGTGCCGTCGGAAACTTTGGTATCGGCGAGCGCGAGACCTGCGGTACCATAGAGCAGGAACGGGTTCAGGTCATAACCGACGCGGCCGCGGACGGAGCCGTTCCAGCCGGTCTTGTTCTTGATGCCGCCCTGGGTGACGTCTGCATCGCCATAACCGAGATCGGCTTCAGCGCCGTAAACGATCTGACCCTGCTGGAAATTGTAACCGGTGAAGAGCTGACCGCCCCAATCATAGGTGTTGCGGTCGGAACCGAAGCTGCCCGCGTTATAGGTCGCGGCGCCACCGAGGTAGAAGCCCTGCCAGTTGTTGACCGGAGCTGGGGTGTCCTCAGCGACCGGTGCCTGCGGGATCTGATCCACGGCATCGGCTGCCTGGGCTACCGAGAAACCGCCAACGGCGAGAGCGGAAGCCATGAGGCCAGCAAAGAGTATACGCATACTTGTCTCCTTTCAGTCCCGCGCGCTCGTCAACTTAAACTTCGGCGAAGCATTCACGGGGGATTACTAAATGTCCCTTCCGGTTCGAGAGTGAAATTGGAATGCAAATGCGGATTTGAAAGAGCCAAATTGTGATATCATTGTGGCTCTGCAGCGGCGAAAATTCGATGTTGCTTGACTGCAACATACCATTTATTAAGGATAATATTCAGTTAAACTTACAATACCTATTTTAATAAATCGCGATCGCAAATAATACATAGAATATCCGAGCCTCACAGGCAATGCTTTCGGCCTATTTATATAATCGGGACCTGCCCTTATATAGTCAGCACCAGACTCGAAGGACCAAAAGGCAGGATCTTGACCCAGAAAAGACTTCGCGCGGCGCTCGTGACTGGTGCCGCCAAAAGAATAGGCCGGGCAATCGCCGAAGACCTTGTTGCTGATGGATTTTCGGTTGCAATCCACGCCAACGGCGCGCTGGCCGAGGCTGAAGATTTTGTGGCGGAATTGCGGCAAAAGGGCCACCGAGCAGTTGCGATCAAGGCCGATCTTGCCAAATTCGATGAGGTCGGCGGCCTTGTCGGGAAGGCCTGCGAAGCGCTGGGGCCGATCGACCTGCTCGTCAACAACGCGTCGATTTTTCTTGAGGACTCTGTGCGCAAGTTCGATGCGCAGGTGTGGGATCGGCATTTCGCCGTCCATGTGCGGGCGCCTTCGATACTGACTGCCAAATTTGCGGAACAGTTGCCGGAGACGGCCGAAGGACTGGTTGTCAACATCATCGACCAGCGCGTCTGGGCGCTGCGGCCGAGCTTCTATTCCTATACCCTTTCGAAATCGGCACTGTGGACGGCGACGCAGACCATGGCGCAGGCCTTAGCGCCGCGCATCCGCGTCAATGCGATCGGCCCCGGCCCTTCGATGCCGAGCGAACGGCAATTGCAGGAAGACTTCCAAGCGCAGGTCGCAGCCCTTATCTTGAAGCGGGGACCTGAGCTCGATGAATTCGGCCGAACGATTCGTTTTCTGTTCGAGACCCCTTCGATTACGGGTCAGATGATTGCACTCGACGGCGGCCAGCATCTTGCGTGGCAGACGCCTGACGTGCTGGAGATCAAGGAATGAATGCCAAGAAGCTGCCTGATGGTGGTGTTCTTTACGACGAGACCGATGAAAATGACGATGACATCGTCGAGGTGGAAGGCGACGCCTCTGCCGCGCCGATTTCTGCGTCGGTCGACTGGAATGCCGGCAGCATCAACGAAACCGGCCTCATCGGCGCAGAGCTGATCGCCGAATTCGTCAAGCGCCTGCCGAACAGCCCCGGCGTCTACCGCATGTTCAACGAGGCGGGCGACGTGCTCTATGTCGGCAAGGCCCGCAGCCTGAAGAAGCGCGTCGGCAACTATGCTGTCGGCCGCGTGCACTCCAACCGCATCGCCCAGATGGTTCGCCAGACAGCCAATATGGAATTCGTCACGACGCGGACGGAGACCGAGGCGCTGCTGCTGGAAGCCAATCTGATCAAGCGCTTGCGACCGCGCTTTAACGTGCTGCTGCGCGACGACAAGTCGTTTCCCTATATTCTCATAACAGGCGACCACCGCGCGCCCGCCATCTTCAAACATCGCGGCGCCCGCGCCCGCAAGGGCGATTATTTCGGCCCCTTCGCCTCGGCCGGCGCCGTCGGCCGCACCATCAATTCGCTGCAGCGCGCCTTCCTGATCCGCACCTGTACGGACAGCGTCTTCGAAACCCGCACGCGGCCATGCCTGCTCTACCAGATCAAGCGCTGTTCCGGGCCTTGCACTCATGAGGTCAGCGACGCAGGCTATGCAGAGCTGGTGCAGGAGGCCAAGGACTTCCTCTCCGGCAAGAGCCAGAACGTGAAGGCGCATATAGCGGAGGCGATGAACGCTGCCGCCGAAGATCTCGATTTCGAACGGGCCGCCATCTACCGCGACCGGCTCGCCGCGCTTTCGCACGTGCAAAGCCATCAGGGCATCAATCCGGCCGGCGTCGAAGAGGCGGACGTTTTCGCCATTCATCACGAAGGCGGGATTTCCTGCATCCAGGTCTTCTTCTTCCGCACCGGGCAGAACTGGGGCAACCGCGCCTATTTCCCGAAGGCCGACCCGCAGCTTTCCGGCGCCGAGGTGCTGAACGCGTTCCTCGCGCAGTTCTACGACGACAAGCCGGTGCCGCGGCAGATCATGCTGTCGGAAACGGTGGAGGAACTCGAACTGCTGGCCGCCGCACTCGGCGAAAAGGCCGGGCACAAGGTTTCGATCCTCGTTCCGCAGCGGGGTGAAAAGCGCGATCTCGTCGAGCACGTCATCGCCAACGCTCGCGAGGCGCATGGGCGCAAGCTCGCAGAAACCGCCTCGCAATCGCGCCTGCTCGAAGGCTTCAAGGACACATTCGCCCTGCCCTATGTGCCGCAGCGTGTCGAGATCTACGACAACTCGCATATCATGGGCACGAATGCGGTCGGCGGCATGGTCGTTGCAGGGCCGGAAGGCTTCGTGAAGAACCAGTATCGCAAGTTCAACATCAAATCGACCGAGATCACCCCGGGCGACGACTTCGGCATGATGCGCGAGGTGATGACGCGGCGCTTCTCCCGGCTGCTGAAGGAAGAAGGCATTCCGGATCGCAGCGCGCAGGTCTCCGTCGCAGACGCGGCCGACCTGCCCTTCCCTGCCTGGCCGGACGTGATCCTCATCGACGGCGGCCAGGGCCAGATGACGGCGGTGCGGGCAATCCTCAAAGAGCTCGGCATAACCGACAGCGTAATCGCCATCGGCGTCGCCAAGGGTGTGGATCGCGAGGCCGGCCGCGAGCGTTTCTTTGCGCCCGGCAAGGGAAGCTTCACGCTGCCGCCGCGCGATCCGGTTCTCTACTTCATCCAGCGCATGCGCGACGAGGCGCACCGGTTCGCGATCGGCTCGCACCGGGCACGTCGCAAGAAAGAGATGGTCAAGAACCCGCTCGACGAGATCGGCGGCATCGGGCCTTCGCGCAAAAGAGCATTGCTGCAGCACTTCGGAACGGCAAAGGCGGTGTCGCGCGCCGCCCTTTCCGATCTCATGGCGGTGGAAGGGATTTCCGAGACCGTCGCAAAGCAAGTCTATAATCATTTTCACGACGACGCCGCGAAATAAGCGGTGCCGGTCGCAAATTCCACGCAAAGGCAGCGAAAAAACAGAAAGAATGTTGACGGTCGAGGAGCAAAGCCGTCATCTACCGCCGCATTATCAAAGAGAACCGCATCATGGCATCGCGTGCGTATAGTATCCCCAATCTCCTCACCTACGGCCGCATCCTGGCGGTACCGCTGATCGTCGTCTGCTTTTTCATCGAAGGACGGCTAAACAGCAGCGATACGGCGCGCTGGGTGGCGCTGTGGATCTTCGTCATTGCGTCGCTTACCGATTTCCTCGACGGTTATCTCGCGCGCATCTGGAACCAGACGTCGAATATCGGCCGCATGCTGGACCCGATCGCCGACAAGCTGCTGGTTTCCGCCATCCTGCTTTTGGTCGCTGCCGACGGAACGATCGCCGGCTGGTCGCTCTGGGCGGCGATCATCATTCTTTGCCGCGAAATCCTGGTTTCGGGGCTGCGCGAATATCTGGCGGGACTGAAGGTCAGCGTGCCGGTAACGCGCATCGCCAAGTGGAAGACGACGTTGCAACTCGTAGCCATCGCGTTCCTGCTTGCCGGCCCGGCGGGCGACACCATTTTCCCCTACACGACCTGGACGGGGATTGCGCTGCTTTGGATCGCCGCACTTCTGACGATCTATACCGGCTACGATTATTTCCGCGCCGGACTGAAACACGTGGTGGACGACGAAGAATGACACGGCTTGTCTATTTCGCCTGGGTACGCGAGCGCATCGGCAAGGGCGAGGAGGAGATCGAACTCCCCTCCTCCGTCGTCAGCGTTTCCGATCTTCTGAATCATTTGAAGGGCCTGGGCGAAGAATATGAGATGGCCCTTCAATACCCCGATGTGATCCGCGTGGCGATCGACCAGGAACATGTGGAACATGACGAGCCGATCGGCGGCGCCAAAGAGATCGGTATCTTCCCGCCGATGACGGGCGGCTGAGAACAGCCGTACCATCGGGCCGAGGAGCCTGCTGTGACCATTACCCCCACAATCCGCGTCCAGCGCGACGATTTCGACCTTCAGGCGGAAGTCAACCGGCTCTCCAAGGGCAAACCCGGCATCGGCGCGGTCGTGACCTTCTCCGGCCTCTGCCGCGATGAAGGCGGCATCCTCTCGGCGCTGGAACTCGAACATTATCCCGGCATGGCCGAGGCCGAGATGACCCGCATCGGCGAACTCGCCGTAGAGCGCTTCGGGCTCAGCGGCCTCACGGCCATCCACCGCTTCGGCAAGATCGCCGCCGGCGAGAATATCGTGCTGGTCGCCGCCGCTGCACCGCACCGGCAGGCAGCTTTCGACGGTGCGAGCTTCGTCATGGATTTCCTGAAAACATCGGCTCCCTTCTGGAAGAAGGAACACGGCAAGGACGGTCGCACCGGCGACTGGATCGCGGCGAAGGATGCCGACGACACGGCGCGCGACCGCTGGAAATAATCAGAGCACGACGCGCTCCCGCCGGCTCAACACCAGCAGGAAAACCAGCAGCGAGAAGATGGCAAGATCGCGCCAGATGAAGGAGCCGTAGGCGCCCCAGAGCGTCTCGACGAGTGCCAGGCCGGCAGCGCCGCCCGCCGAACGCAGCGGATCGGAATAGCCGCCGACGGCTGATATCATCAGCACCTTGAGGCCAAACATCAACCCGGCACCGAAATCCATCGAGCCATAATAGAAGGTCGCGAGGATGCCGCAGCAGGTGGCGACGAGTGCCGCGGCCCCATAAGACACCAGGAAGACGCGACTGGCGCTGGTGCCGCAGAGCTCGGCGGCGAGCGGATCGTCGATGACGGCGCGCCACAGGCGGCCCCAGGCCGTGCGCTTCAGGATCAGCGCGCCGATCACGATGATCGCGCACATCAAGATCGTATTCAGCAGCTGGATATAGGTGAGCGTCACTCTGAAGGTGCCATTGCTCCAGAAGGTGACGTTGTCATTCAGGAGCGGTGGTAACCAGATGGCGCGGGTGTTGGCGGCAAGGCGCGCCGTCTCCATCAGCACGATCATCATGCCGAGTGCGGCGACGATGACCGTGTTCGGCGATTTGCTGGCGAGCGGTTGCATGACGAAGCGGCCAATCCAGACCCCTGCGCCCACCGAATAGATCAGCGAGGCGCAGATGCCGATCGATATTGCTGCCGGCAGCACCAGCCACAGGCGATTGTAGGCCATGTCCGTGAACAAGAGCAGCATCTGGCCGGCGAAGGCGATGATCGCCCCATAGGTGATGTCGGCCCGCTTCGTGACACCGAAGGCGATCGAATAGCCGAAGGCAAGCGCAGCGTAGAGCGCTGCGAGCGGCACCGCATTCGCCAGTTGCTGCAGAAGATAGGCCATTCCGTCACTCCAGATCGACTTAAAATAATAACTGGCAAAATGTGTTTTACCAGTTATATTTTTCCCATGAGCTTTTCCTGGACCTCTCACCGTTTTTCCGGCGGCGCACTGGCGCTTGATGTCGCCAACAGCGTCATCCTGCGTCACGATACTGCGCGCCGCATCGACCGCTTCGCGGCCGAAGAGCAAATGGAGCGTTTCCCCGAGGCGGCGCAGGAATTCTGCGCCGAACGGGCACTTTTCGGCGACATAGTGCCGGTTGGAGCGCAGAATAGAGCGAACTTCATCGAACTGCGCGAAGCGACTGACCGTTATTTCCGCCAGCGCGTGGTCGGGGGCAATGACGACCGGCTTCTTGCCGAACTGCTGGAAGCGCTGGCGCGCACGCTGCGGGGTGCTGCGGAAAAGGGTCTCGATGCGGCGACGGCCCATTCGGTTCTGCGGCTGATCGCCATGTCCGATCCGGAGCGGATGAAGATTTGCGGCAATTGCGGCTGGCTGTTCATCGACCGCAGCAAGAACAAGAGTCGGGCCTGGTGCGACATGGCCGTCTGTGGCAACCGCGCCAAGGCTAACAGGCACTACCGGCGGAAAAAGGAGGAGGAGACGAAATGAAGCGGCGCTCGATCATCACGGCTCTAGCCACAACAGGGCTTCTGCTCTCCGCCTGCCAGCGCGAGGCCGAAAGCATGCTGGAAGTGACAGGGCATCTGTTCGTCTTCAACTACCGCGTCGCCAGCGCCACCTATCTGCTGACGCTGAAGAAGACGGCGCCCATTCCCGACGGCTCGACCATCGTCGCTGAATTCGAAAACCCCCAGGGCGGCGCGCCGCTGGTGCTGAACCAGAAGGTGTTTCCGATGGAGGACAAAATCTCGGTCCAAAGCGAGAACCTGCATTGCGTACACAAGGACAGGCCCTATGCGGTCACCGTCAAGCTGGTCGACAAGGACGGCAAGCTGCTGCAGGAACTGAAGACGCAGTTCAAATCCGATCTCGACCAGACCGTGCTGCCGAGCAAGCCGCTGGTACTCGGGGCGGGTTATGAGAAAAACCCTGAAGTTTTCAAACCGGACGGGACCACGGATTTTTCGAACACTGACAAATGTCCGGACTGAAAATAAAAAGCCGGGACGAAGCCCGGCTTTCATAAGTTAATTCAATGCATTCCGAGGAAATGCTCTGCGGCTGAATCAGCCGACGATTTCGGTGTCGGAGAACCAGTACTTGATTTCCTGGGCAGCCGTTTCCGGAGCGTCGGAACCATGAACCGAGTTTTCACCGATCGAGAGAGCATGGACCTTGCGGATCGTGCCTTCGTCAGCGTTTGCCGGGTTGGTTGCGCCCATGATTTCGCGGTTCTTCAGGATGGCACCTTCGCCTTCCAGAACCTGAACGATGGTCGGGCCGGAGGTCATGCCTTCGACGAGTTCGCCGAAGAAAGGACGTTCCTTGTGAACGGCGTAGAAGCCTTCGGCTTCGCGCTTGCTCATCCAGACGCGCTTGGAGGCGACGACGCGCAGGCCGGCATCTTCGAGCATCTTGGTGATAGCGCCCGTCAGGTTGCGCTTCGTTGCGTCCGGCTTGATCATCGAGAAGGTGCGTTCAATCGCCATATGTCGGATCCTCATACTCATCGGGGAAAAGTGGGCGGTCTTTAACCGCCTCACCGCCCGAAAACAAGGGGTCTCCGGCAATTTCACGCCGCTGTCACAGTCCGGCCCCGGCTCTCATGAAGATCGAGGCAGCGTTCGAACCAGCCCATGACGGGGTCGTCGGAAGCCAGCATGGCAAGGCCGGCGGCGATGCGCAGCCATTGCAGCGCACCGAAGACGATGTAATCGGCAAAGAGCGGGCTGGCGCCGCCGATGAAGGGCTGGAACCGGAGCATGTGACGCATCGGCTCCAGCTTGGCGGCAAAAACCTCCCTCTCCGTCTCGCGGCCGGCAGCGAATTCCTCCAGCGGCTTGCCCAGGCGGTCTTCGCGACTGAGGCGGAAATAGACCTTGTCGCCCTCATCGAGGATCGAATGAATATCAAGAAGCGCAATCCGCATGATCGCCGGGTGGACGACCATCTGCGAATAGCCCTCGACCATGCGCGACAGGGCCTTGCCGCCCTCGCCGCCGAAAAGCGACGGACGGTCCGGATAGGCCTCCTCCAGATAAAGGGCGATATCGAAGCTGTCGGAAATCAGACGGCCATTGTCATCAAGGACAGGTACGGTCTTGGAGAAGCCGCCGCCGATATCGGCAATGCGGCCGTATGTCGTTGGAACTTCCTCGAAATCGAGGCCCTTGTGGGCCAACGCCATCACCGCCTTCCAGCAATGCGGCGAGAAGAAGTGACGCTCATCGGCGCCGCACAGGGAATAGAGAGCTCTGGTCATGACCGTCCTTTCGCAATCGCAATTGTTTCATTCCACGCCCAAAAGCCGATGCGATCAAATCAGGAATTTTCATGGCGCCCATCGCGTCCGCTGCTGAAATGGATTCGGCCACTCCCGACCGGAACACAGCAAGACCGCGTTAACCGGTTTTGCTGCTTCCCGCCCGAGAAAGTTTGAAAATTCAATGTCTCTTAAAAGCTTACCTGCATAGCGGAAGTATAGGAGCCGATGGCAATGAGGGGATCGTCATGCCGACTGCCGTTGCAAATGCGTTGAATGCACGCGAGACCGCCCGACCGGCGTCGGTGACCGATATCCAGAAAGTCGCTCAGCACATGATGCGGCTCAATGTGGCGGGCCTGCCACGCAATTACGAATTGTTCTACGAAGCGCTGATCGGCCTGAATGCCGGGCTGGCGCAGGATATCGCCGCCCTTGGCCCGCATCCGCAGCAGGAGGCCTTGGACGAACTCGGCCTGCGTTACCGGCTCGTCGGCCACTACGGGCTGGCGGGCGACCGCTCGCGTAACGAGGCGAGCCGAATACTCAAGGAGACGGCGGAACGGCTGGCCGAGGGTCGCCTGCATCACCGGGCCTTCACGCGTGCCTGCGAAACCGTCCTCAGGTCCGTCTCGGGTCAGCAGGATCACCAGAGCCTTGCCGATTTCATGGCAGAGGTCGAATATCTCGCCTCCTCGCTTTCCGCCGTCCTTGCAGCAGAACAGACGATCGGCACCAGGCTGGAAGAGGATATCGAGCGGCTGACGACACTGGAGCGCGGCATTTCGGCGGTACAGGCTGCTGCTGTCACCGACAAGATCACCGGCCTGCCGAACCGCATCGGCCTCAATCGGGCGCTCGATAATCTCTATGGCCAGGAAGAAGGGGCTGCCGGCAGCGCGCTGGTCATGATCGACATCAACGATTTCAAGGGGCTGAATGCCCGCTACGGCACGCAGACCGGCAACAAGCTTCTGAAGAAGCTCGCCAGCCTCTTCCGCAAGACGGTGAAGAAGAACGATTTCATTGCCCGCACGGAAGCCGACGAATTCGCCTGCCTCTTCGCCAATGTCGGCATGCAGGATGCGCTGGCGATCGCCGAGCGTCTGCGCAGTTCGGTCGAAGACAATCTCATCTTCGCGGCGTCCGACACGTCGGAAGCGGGCGGCCTGACGATTTCGGTCGGCGTGGCGCTGAGCGGCGATGCCGCAACATCAGGCCAGCTCCAGGCCAATGCCCGCGTGGCGCTGCTCGCCGCCCGGACCAATCCGCGCCAGCCGGTGCAGGCTTTCGGGCGCTGACGCTCTGAAGCAACAACCACGCGGCATCTGGCGCAGCGGATGGGCCGATCATCAAAGCTCGTCGCTCCCATCTTGCCTTGGCGGCGGCTTTCGGCCAAAACCGCGCCCATGATCACGATTTCAGATATTTCTGCCCGCATCGCCGGCCGCCTGCTTCTCGACCATGCCAGCGTCTCGCTGCCGTCAGGCACGAAAGCCGGGCTCGTGGGGCGCAATGGCGCCGGCAAGTCCACTCTCTTTCGCGTCATAACCGGCGATCTGGGAGCGGAAAGCGGGACAATATCGATCCCGAAGAATGCGCGCATGGGTCAGGTGAAGCAGGAAGCGCCGGGAACAGAGGATTCGCTGATCACGATCGTGCTTTCTGCCGACAAGGAGCGCGCGGCACTGCTTGCCGAGGCGGAGACCGCAACCGATCCGCATCGTATCGCCGAGATCCAGATGCGCCTCGTCGATATCGACGCCCATTCGGCGGAGGCACGCGCCGCCAGCATTCTTTCGGGCCTCGGCTTCGATCAGGAAGCGCAGGCACGGCCCGCCTCGTCCTTCTCCGGTGGCTGGCGCATGCGCGTGGCGCTCGCCTCCGTGCTCTTCACCGAGCCGGACCTGCTGCTGCTCGACGAGCCGACCAACTATCTCGACCTCGAAGGCACGATGTGGCTGGAGGAGTATATCCGCCGCTATCCGCATACTGTCATCATCATCAGCCATGACCGGGATATGCTCAATAACGCGGTCAATTCGATCGTTCACCTCGACCAGAAGAAACTGACCTTCTACCGCGGCAATTACGACCAGTTCGAACGGCAGAAGGCGGAAGCCGACGAGCTGCAGATGAAGGCCAAGGCGAAGAACGACGCCGCACGCAAGCACCTGCAGAGCTTCATCGACCGCTTCAAGGCCAAGGCCTCTAAGGCAAAGCAGGCCCAGTCGCGCGTCAAGGCGCTGGAGCGCATGGGCACGGTTGCGGCCGTCATCGAGGATCACGTCCAGCCGATCACCTTCCCGGAGCCGGAAAAGCAACCGGCCTCACCGATCGTCGCGATCAGCGGCGGCGCCGTCGGCTACGAGCCGGGCAAGCCGATCCTCAAGGGGCTTAACCTGCGTATCGACAATGACGACCGCATCGCTCTTCTTGGTTCGAACGGCAACGGCAAGTCGACTTTCGCGAAATTCATTTCGGGACGGCTGGCGCCGGAGAGCGGCGACTTACGCCTGGCGCCGAGCCTGAAGATCGGCTTCTTTGCCCAACACCAACTCGACGACCTCGTGCCCAACGAAACACCTGTCGAGCATGTGCGCCGGCTGATGCCAACCGAGCCGGAAGCCAAGGTGCGCTCCCGCGTGGCACAGATGGGCCTTGCGACCGAAAAGATGGCGACGGCGGCCAAGGATCTCTCGGGCGGCGAAAAGGCACGCCTGCTGATGGGGCTTGCTGCCTTCCATGCGCCGAACCTCCTGATCCTCGACGAGCCGACCAACCATCTCGACATCGACAGTCGCCGCGCGCTGATCGAAGCGCTGAACGATTATGACGGCGCGGTCATCCTGATCTCGCACGACCGGCACCTGATCGAGGCAACCGTCGACCGCCTCTGGCTGGTCAACAACGGCACGGTGACGAGTTTCGAAGGCGATATGGAAGAATATCGCGACCTGATCGTCGCTTCGGGCAAAAAAAAAGACGACGAAAAGCAGAAACAGTCTGAAGACCAGGCATCGAGGGCCGATCAGCGCAAGCTGAATGCCGACAAGCGCGCCTCGCTTGCCCCTCTCAAGAAAAAGATCAACGAAATCGAATCCTTGACGGGCAAGCTGGAGAAACTGATTCAGGGACTTGATGTGGAGCTTGCAGACCCAGTGCTGTACGAAAAAGCGCCCGCCAAAGCCGCCGAAAAAGCCAAGCAGCGCGGCGAAGCTGCCGCGAAGCTCGCCGCCGCCGAAGAGCAATGGCTGGAACTTTCCGCCGAATATGAGGAAGCGATGGCCAACTGAGGCGTCATCTCCCGACCACCATTTTTGAAGCCGGGTCGGCCGAAGGCAACCTGAACTTCTTCCGCTTCCCTTATCTCGCCGAGAACCACAAGCTCCGGGCTGCCGTTGCCATGCGCGACATGGTGGTCATGGATGTGGAAATCGACAGCAAGAATTATTTCAATACGACGCCGGTTGCTGTCATCAAACTGACGATGGACCTTCTGCACAAGCGCGGCCGCGGCATCATCCTGATGCATGACATTCACAAACGCACCGCCACGATATTGCCAACACTGCTTTCGAAACTCGAGGCGGAGGGTTACAAGGTAGTGACGCTGAAATTCAGGAAGAGCTCCGCGCCGGTGGAAATGGCTTCGCTCTGATTGCGATGACTTGCCCACGGACCGCTTTCTGATAAAACGGCGCGCAATAAGTCATACTTTTAGCGAAACACCGAACGCGAGCTTCACCATGTCAGCCATCAACCTCGCCATCGTCGGCGTCGGCAAGATCGTCCGCGACCAGCATCTCCCCTCCATTGCCGCCAATGCCGACTTCAAGCTGGTGGCGACGGCAAGCCGCAACGGCACGGTAGACGGCGTTGCCGCCTACACGTCGATCGAAGACATGCTGGCAGCGGAACCTTCGATCGATGCCGTTTCGCTCTGCATGCCGCCGCAGTATCGCTACGAAGCTGCCTACAAGGCGCTGGCCGCCGGGAAGCACGTTTTCCTCGAAAAGCCGCCGGGCGCAACACTGAGCGAAGTCGCAGATCTGGAAGACCTCGCGACCAAGCAGGGTGCGACGCTGTTTGCAAGCTGGCATTCGCGTTATGCAGCCGCCGTCGAAGCCGCAAAGTCGTTCCTTGCCTCGACCGAGATAAAGAGCATGCACGTCATCTGGAAGGAAGACGTGCGTCACTGGCATCCGAACCAGGAATGGATCTGGCAGGCCGGAGGCCTCGGCGTTTTCGATCCAGGTATCAATGCGCTCTCGATCGTCACGCATATTCTGCCCAAGGCAATGTTCCTCAGCGCCGGCACGCTGGAATTCCCTGAAAACCGCGACTCGCCGATTGCTGCCGATCTGCATTTCCGCAATGTCGACTACGTTCCCGTTCATGCCGAATTCGACTGGCGCCAGACGGGCAAGCAGAGCTGGGACATCATCGCCGAAACGGCGGCCGGACAGATGGTTCTTTCCGAAGGCGGCTCGAAGCTCTCGGTCAATGGCGTGCTAACATTCTCAGCACCTGAAGCCGAATATCCTTCGCTCTACCGCCGTTTTGCCGAACTCATCAAGGCCGGCAAGTCGGATGTCGATCTGGCGCCGCTGCGCCATGTCGCCGATGCCTTCATGCTCGGCAAGCGCAAATTCGTCGAGGCGTTCCGCGACTGATCGGATTTCGCAGGCAGATGCCATTGCGCCTGCAGAATGCTAGGATAGGAAAACGAAACGTGAGGGACGTTTTCCATGCAGCAGGAGCAGGATGAATCGTTTGGGTTGGGCGTCCCGCATCTGGCGGTGAGGCTTGCCGACCCCAATGCCAAGTGGCGGGAGGCCTATCTGCTGGAGGAGGCCAGGATTCGCGACGCGCTTGGCCCTCTGGCAATCGACATCCAGCACTTCGGCAGCACCGCCATTCCAGGCATCAAGGCGAAACCGATCATCGATATCCTGATCGGCGTTCGGCGCCTTGATGACGGGCTTGCCTGCATCAAGCCTATGGAAGCGATCGGCTACGACTATGCCGGTGCCGACATCGTGCCCGACGACCATCTCTTCGGCCGCGGCATCACAGGCGAGACGCGCACGCATCTCGCCCATGTCGTCGAATATCGGGGCTTCAACTGGAGGCGGAACGTCTTCTTCCGCGACAGGCTGCAAAAGGATCCGGCTCTCGCGCTTGCCTATGAGGAGTTGAAGATCGGCCTGGCGCAGAAATATGCCGAGAGCCGCGCCGCCTATACCGGAGCGAAGAAGGATTTCATCGACAGGGTTCTGGCGGAAGCGGGCCTCGCCTGAGGGCCTAAAGCGTGTCGCGATCTTTCAGACGCGCTTGCCACGCTTCAGGCCTTTGTTTTTGCATGTCGTTATCGCAAAACCGCGGCACACTTTTGCGCGACATGCTCTAGTCAGGCCTTCTTCTCCCACCGCCCTTCCGGCGTCTGCTGCCAATAGGTGAGGTTATGCCCCTCGCCTTTCAGCTTCTTCCACTGGGCGCGCGCGCCTTCAAGTTGCTCCGGATCGTAACCGTCGAACATGAAGACGATGCGCTCATAATCCGCGACGGCCGGCGGCTCGGCACCGTCGACGATGAAGCGGACGGTGGCGGCATTCGGATTGTCAGGCGAAACGGTCAGGAGAACGGGCTGATCCTCGGCGAAATCGGCCTCGTCCGTACCATGCGGCAGGAAACTGTCCTCCCGATAGGTCCACAGATGCGCATCCAGCGTGTCACGCCGCGCGGCCTCCTTCATCTGGACGGCAACGCGCCAGCCGCGCTCGACACTCTTGTCGAGCAACGGCGGAAGCGCGTCTTCCAGTTTCGATTCGGTCAGATGGTAGAAGAGGATTTCCGTCATCGTGCTTCGTAGCTGGTGCGGACCAGCTCGTCGAGCAGGCGTACGCCATAGCCGGAGCCCCAGGACTGGTTGATCTCGTCCTGCACCGAGCCCATGGCCGTGCCGGCGATATCGAGATGCGCCCAGGGCGTATCCTGCACGAATCGCTTGAGGAAATGCGCTGCGGTGATGGAGCCGGCAAGGCGGCCGCCGGTATTCTTCATGTCGGCGAACTTGCTGTCGATCATCTTGTCATATTCCTTGCCGAGCGGCATGCGCCACAGCTTCTCGTTCGTCACGAGACCGGCCGAGGTCAGTTGCGCCGACAAAGGATCGTCATTTGAGAAGAGGCCCGCATGGCTATTGCCGAGGGCGACCAGGATCGCGCCTGTCAGCGTCGCGAGATTGATCATGAATTGCGGCTTGAAGCGGTCGTTGCAGTACCAGAGCGCATCGCAAAGCACCAGACGGCCTTCGGCATCGGTGTTGATCACCTCGATTGTCTGGCCGGACATCGAAGTGACGATGTCGCCCGGACGCTGGGCGTTGCCATCGGGCATGTTTTCCACAAGGCCGATGATGCCGACAGCATTGACCGCTGCTTTACGAGCGGCAAGCGTGTGCATCAGGCCGGTGACGGCTGCCGCACCGCCCATGTCGCCCTTCATGTCCTCCATGTTGGCGGCCGGCTTGATCGAGATGCCGCCTGTATCGAAGACCACGCCCTTGCCGATGAAGGCGATCGGCCGATCCTTGCTCTTACCGCCCTTCCACTGCATGACCGCAAGGCGCGGCGGACGGACGGAACCTTGGGCAACGCCGAGCAGCGCGCCCATGCCCAGACGGCGCATTTCGCGCTCGGTCAGGATTTCCACCTCGACGCCCAGCTTTTCCAACTCCTTGGCCTTGGCAGCAAATTCAACAGGGCCGAGAACATTCGGCGGTTCGTTGACCAGGTCGCGGGCGAGATTGACGCCGTCGGCGACAGCCTCGGCATCTGCAAAGGCCTTCTTGACCGCAGCCGCGTCGGCCGTGACGATCGTCACCTTGACCGACTTGCCCTGCTTCTCCTCGTCGTCATTCTTCTTCGTCTTATAGGTATCGAAGCTGTAGGCGCGCAGCAGCATGCCGAGAGCGAAATCCGCCGCAGCCTTGGTGCTGACTTCCACGCCTGGCGCATCGATGAAAACCGTCGCCTTCTCGGTATTCTTGATCCGCGAGGCCGCACTGCCGCCGGCCTTCAGCCAGTCATGACCGGTAAGCTCGGCTCCTTTGCCGAGACCGATGACGATGATGCGTTCGACGGGCGCGCCTTCCGGCGCCACCAGGTCGAGAGCGGCCATCGATTTTGCCGAGAAACGCGCAATCTTCGACGCCTTGGCGATCACACCCGCCGGATCGGCGATCTCAGCTCCGGCCGCTGTCTCCGCTTCGGAAGTCTTCAGAAGAATCGCGAGGCCGCCACTCAGCTTTGCCGATTTTGAGAATGAAATTTCGAATTTTGCAGACATGTGTTCTCCGATGGGATTCATGAAATCCGTTCCAGAGGG
The DNA here is from genome assembly GCF_056397645.1 of Rhizobium sp. 05L429. NCBI lineage: Bacteria > Pseudomonadati > Pseudomonadota > Alphaproteobacteria > Hyphomicrobiales > Rhizobiaceae > Rhizobium > Rhizobium sp. 05L429. Next base: position 172,063 of record NZ_JBFTNV010000002.1, read on the forward strand.
ATAATTTCGCGTTTGCCGGGTCTGTCAATGGCCGGCGACAGTTGTTATGTTCCGCGCGGCCACCCGGCCAAATGGTTTTCGTCAGTTTCGTAGATGTTTGCGTTGACAGTTTTTTCGAAAAATCGATGGCGGGGCCTGGCAGTTCGCCTGCCGCAAACGGCATTCGGCGTGTTCGTGCTGCTCTTCTGGGTGTGGTGGCTGCTGCTTGCTCTCTTCCGCGCCTTTCCCGAGATAGACATTTATTTTTCCCAGCTTTTTTTCGTGCAGGCGGTCTGTGATGCATCGGCCCCCGCAACCGAGATCTGCGGCTCCTTCCCCTACCGGAGCGAGGCTATCCTCGGCCTCTTGCGCACGCTCTTCTTCTACGTTCCATATGTCGTGACCGCGGTGATGCTGTGGAAACTGGCGGAGTGCTACCAGCAGCATGGCGCGACGTTCAACGCGCCCCGCGCCCGTGATCTGAAGGTTGCGCTTGGCACGCTGCTGATCGGTCCCGTTCTCCTCGTCAATGTGATCCTCAAGGAACATTGGGGAAGGCCACGGCCAGTCCAGACGGATTTTTTCGGCGGTACGCTGCACTTTGCCGAGGCCGGTTCATTGGCCGGCAAGTGCGTCTCGAACTGTTCCTTCATTTCCGGCGAGGCTGCTAGCGCGGGCTGGTTGTTCTGCCTGCTGATCTTCGTTCCGAAATCGGTACGTTATGCGCTTGTGGCGCCCGTTGCCGCCGTTTCGATCCTGACCCCGGCGATGCGGCTTTCATTCGGCGCACATTATCTTTCCGACGTCGTGCTGGGGTGGCTGTCCTCAGTCGTTATATTCGCAGCGTTGATGGCACTCGCTGAGTCGCCACAGCGCCAAAAAAAATTCTGAAATTTGAATGAATTTTTGACACTGACTTGTCGCAAAACCGAGACAAACAGCGTAGAGGGAATCTCCTGTCGGCCAAATCGGCCTGCAGGTGCGTTCAAGGGCGGGCATGAAACTACTTGAGACATATATATTGCGGCGTGTTGGCCAGATGTTTCTTGTGGCCCTGCTCCCGGTGCTCGCGATCATCTGGACCACCCAGGTTCTGCAGCGAATCAACCTGGTGACCGATAGCGGCCAGTCGATCGGCTCCTTCGCCACGCTTGCGACGCTGATCCTGCCATCGATCATTCCCATCGTGCTGCCTTTCGCCCTTGTCATCGGTATTACCCAGACGCTGACGACGATGAACAACGATTCCGAGCTGACCGTGATCGATGCGGCAGGCGCCCGCCGGAGCATCCTGGCGCGGCCGATCCTGCTGCTCGCAATCCTCGTCAGCGTCTTCTCGTTCTTCGTCGACAATGTCGTCGAGCCGCGTGCGAAAACGGTTGTGCGGCAGATGATCGCCGCGACCTATGCCGATCTTCTTTCATCCGTGATCGAGGAAAAGACCTTCCGCAAGATCGACGAAGGCCTCTATGTGCAGATCTCGCAGCGGCTCGCCGGCCGCATGCTCAAAGGCCTCTTCGTCGCCGACGAGCGCGACCCGAATTACGAGCTCATCTACTATGCGCGAGAGGGCGCCGTGGATGATATTGGCACGTCGCTGATCATGCATGACGGCGAAGTCCATCGCAAAACGCCCGATGGCAACGTCTCGGTCATCAAGTTCGATTCCTATTCCTTCGACCTTTCGGACATGACGGGAAATAATGGACAGGCGACGCTTCGCGCCAGCGATCGCGATCTCGCCTTCCTGCTCAACCCCGATCCGAAAGACCCTGACTACATCGCCAAGCCCGACAGCTATACCGCCGAGCTGCATCGCCGCCTGACCGACTGGATGCTTCCTTTCGTTTTCGCGCTGTTCTCGCTTGCCATCGCCGGGGATGCGCGATCGCATCGCGAGGCACGCATGCATCCAATGATCGGCGCTCTAGGCCTCGCATTCGTATTGCGCTGGGCCGCATTTTACGTTGCCAACCAGATCGACAAGAGCACGATCTATATCCCGATCCTCTATGCGATTCCGATCGTGACCAGCCTTGTTTCGATTATTTTCCTGAACATGCATAAGCGGCTCGCCATGCCGCTTGTCGTCAGAAATCGCACCTCAACGATCTGGAAGCGCGCGCAGAAGCGGGTACTTGCCGCGACGAGCCGGACCGGCGGAGGTACGGCGCGATGATTTTCGGGACATTGTCGCGCTATTTTTTCCGCCGGTATGTCGTGACCACCATGTGGTTCCTGCTCGGCATGAGCGCCATCACTTTTCTGCTCGACTTCAGCGAGACGGCAAGCCGCATCTCCAACTTTCCCGGCTACACGCTGGGTGGTGCTGTGCTCCTCACCGCCGTTCGACTGCCACTGATCCTGCAGCAAACGATCCCCTTCGTGGCGCTGTTCGTCGGTATTACCGTGCTGATCGGGCTCAACCGGAAATATGAACTCGTCGTCACCCGTGCGGCCGGCATCTCGGTCTGGCAGTTCATGCTGCCCTTTATCGTCGGCTCGCTGATTCTCGGCGTGCTGACGGTGGTCGCGCTCAATCCGCTCGCCGCCTGGGGGCAGAGGCAGGCAACGCAATTCGAAACGGCCTGGCGCGGTCAGGACAATGCCATGATCAAGGCGCTGCAGGTTCCGTGGCTGCGCCAGATCAGCGGCCGGGACGATGTCATCATCGGCGCCAAGACCGTTCTGGAGAACGGCACGCTGCTCGTGGACGCGGTGCTTGTCCACTTCGATTCCACCGGTCAGGTCATTCTGAGGCAGGACGCCACGTCCGCCAAATTGGAAGATGGTTACTGGCAGCTTAACAACGTCGTGGAACGCAAGCCTGGGGAAATCCCGGTGCGTAAGGCTACGGAGCGGCTTCGTACCAATCTGAAGCAGGACTTCATCAAGGAGCGGCTGACAGCGCCGGAAACAATTGGTTTTTTTGACCTTTCCAACCGTATCGCTGCTGCCAAATCCTTCGGGATATCCACGAAGGCGCTTGAGACTCAATTCAACTCTCTGCTGTCGCAGCCGCTGCTCTTGGTGGCCATGACTCTCATTGCTGCAACAGTGTCTTTAAAATTTAGCCGGTTCAACCAATCACGCTCAGTGATTCTGGGTGGAATCCTTTCAGGCTTCATGCTTTATGTCGTCACCGTGCTTGTGAAAGCATTCGGAAGCAGCGGTGTCGTGCCGCCGTTTGTGGCGACTTGGATACCAGTGATCGTGGCGCTCGCTTTAGGAGCGACGATCCTGCTTCATCAGGAGGATGGCTAGTGGCGGTAGGCGACCGCAAGCAGTTTAGTAAACAGTTGGTTGCCCTGCTTCTAGGTGCGGCTCTGTGTTCCTATTTTGAGAGCGCTCCTCTGGCGTATGCCCAGGAGAACACTACAGGTATGCCTGCGATCGGCCAGAATATCTCGCCGGACGCAAAACTGATGCTGTCGGCAAACGAACTGGTCTATGACAAGGACCAGGAGATCGTCTCTGTCATCGGCGGCGTGCAGATCAATTACGGTGGTTACCGGATGGTAGCCCAGAAGGTCGACTATAACCAGAAGACCGGCCGCATGATGGCGACCGGTAACATCGAACTGGCGACCCCTGACGGTAACCGTATCTATGCCGACAGCCTCGATGTGACCGACAATTTCGCAGACGGCTTCATGAACGCGCTGCGAATCGAGACGAGCGACAATACGCGGCTTGTTGCCGAAACCGGCCAGAGAGTCGGCGGCACGCAGATGATTCTGAACAAAGGCGTCTATACCGCCTGTTTGCCTTGCGCCGAAAAGCCCGATCGCGCGCCCTTCTGGCAGGTCAAGGCAAAGCGCGTCATTCAGGACGGCGAGAAGCACACGATCCGGCTGGAACATGCCCGTTTCGAACTGCTCGGACAGCCGATCGCCTACGTTCCGTGGATCACGGTCCCTGACAATACCGTGAAGCGCAAGTCGGGCTTTCTGTTCCCGTCCATGAGCGTTTCGCAAAATCTCGGCTACGGTCTTTCCGTTCCATACTATTACGTCATTTCTCCGAGCTCGGATTTCACCGTTACGGGCACCGGCTATACGTCTCAGGGCTTCATGCTTGAGGGTGAATATCGCCGGCGCTTTGAAAACGGCACGCTGACCATGCACATTGCCGGCATCGACCAGATGAACCCCGGCAACTTCAGCACCGGCACAAGTGATGCCGAAGCCGAACAGCGCGGCATGGTCGCCTCGAGAGCAAACTTCAGCATCAATCCCCGCTGGACATTCGGCTGGGATGTGATGGCGCAGAGCGACAACAACTTCTCGCGCACTTACAGGATCCAGGGTTATTCCGGGACGCCCTACGCGAATAACGTGTACTTAACGGGTCTCGGTAAACGGAACTACTTCGACCTGAGAGCCTTCTATTTCGACGTACAGGATGCCGATCGCCACGACACGGCGGAAAAGCAGCAGGCGATCGTCTACCCGACGCTCGACTATCACTATGTCGCGCCGCAGCCACTTGCAGGCGGCGAGCTTTCCGCGGATGTCAATCTCACCAACATTTCGCGCACCCACGACGACTTTTATAATGTCGCAGGTTTCGACCGCTTCCGCGGCCTGGAGGGTCAGACGACCCGCTTGACCACGGAAGTGCAGTGGAAGCGCACCTACGTTACGCCGACCGGCCTGTTGATCACACCGTTGCTCGCAGCACGCGGCGATGCCTTCGCGCTCAACATGGACAGTCCTGTCGACGCCAACGGCATTCCGTATGCCGGCAATTATCTCGACGATAATGCGGCAACGCGCGGAATGGTCACGGCTGGGCTGGAAATGCGCTATCCGATCCTGTTCACAACCAGCAACAGCACGCATGTTCTGGAGCCGATCGCCCAGATCTATGCACGACCGGATGAACCGCTCGCCGGCCGCCTGCCGAACGAAGACGCCCAAAGCTTCGTTTTCGATGCGACCAATCTTTTCGACCGCGACCGATTCTCCGGCTACGACCGTATCGAAGGCGGGACGCGAGCGAATCTCGGCTTCCAGTACACCGGCACCTTCGACAGCGGCTATAAGCTGCACGGCATCTTCGGACAGTCCTATCAGCTCGCGGGTCAGAACTCGTTTGCGACCGACGACCTCGTGAATGTCGGAGCCGAGTCGGGCCTTGAGACCGACCGTTCCGACTATGTCGGCCTCGGCGGCATCGAAATGCCTTTCGGTCTTTCCGTTGCGGCATCTTACCGGTTGGACGAGAAGGATTTCTCGTTCAATCGCGGCGATCTGACCACGGCCTATCAGAACGATACCTTCTCGGGCCAGGTCACCTATACGCACGTTACCGCCCAGCCGGAATATGGCTTTGCCGAAGACAATGACGAGATTCAGACAAGCGCCAGGGTCAAGTTCAAGGATTACTGGTCGATCTTCGGCGGCATTGCCTGGGATCTGAACAATGATGTCGTCACCAGACGTACGCTCGGCATTTCCTATGAGGACGAGTGCACGATCTTCACGATCGCCTATGTGGATAGGCGTGATACGACGGATCAAACGGCAAGCGACTGGACAATCGCTGCCCGCCTGACCTTCCGCACGCTCGGCGATATCAGGCTTGGCACCGGTGACTCTGCAAACAGCCTCTGATGAAAGATGGACGGCCGGAAATCTCCGGCCGGGCCATTCTTTCGCCGTAAGCCTGTGCAGGACATTGCGACCAGTCGTTATGTGAGGCATAGGGAGTCGCGGAGCAAGAGATGCGATTTCCGCTGGTCTCAGTGTATATGGTAAGAACGCCGCGCGCTGGACCGTGCGGCGCTATCGGGAGGTCAACAGATGATTGACGCGAAGAAAACCGTAACCACGCTTATTGCAGGCGCAGCCTTCATGCTTGCTGCCTTCAGCACCCCTGTCTTCGCCGCCAGCGAAGTTAAGGCGGTGGTAAACGGTACCGCCATCACCAGCGGCGACGTTGCCAAGCGACAGGCCTTCATGCGCCTGCAGCGCCAGAAACCCGATGCGAAGGCCGCGGAAGAACAGCTTGTCGACGAGGCGTTAAAGCGGCAGGAAGTCTCCCGCGTGCGCATGTCCGTCTCGCAGGACGACGTCAACGCTTCCTTCGCCCGGTTTGCCTCCAGCAACAAGCTTTCCGTCGAGCAGATGGGGCAGATCCTCGACCGTGCCGGCGTCGGTGTCGATCATTTCAAGAGCTTCATTGCCGTGCAGATGAGCTGGCCGCGCGTCGTCAACGCGCGTTACGGCTCCAGTGCGCGCCTATCGAATTTCGACCTGGTCAACCGCATGATGCAGAACAACAAGCAGAAGCCGGTGACGACAGAATATATGCTGCAGCAGGTCATCTTCGTTGTTCCCGCATCCAAGCGCAACGCGATCACCGGCAAGCGCAAGAGCGAGGCCGAAGCGTCACGCTCCAAATATCCGGGCTGCGATCAGGCAAAGACTTTCGCCGCCACAATGCGGGACGTTTCGATCCGCGATCTCGGCCGCATGCTGGCCCCGGAAATTCCGGCGGACTGGAAGGATCTGGTCATAGGGGCCAAAGGCAATACCACGGCTACGCGTGTGACCGACAAGGGCGTGGAATATCTCGCGATCTGCAGCCAGCGCCAGGTTTCGGACGACCAGGCGGCCGAAATGGTGTTCCGTCAGGAAGACCTGGACAAGGCCAAATCGGACAAATCCGCGGCGCCGGAAAATGAAAACGCCTCCAAGTATCTGGATGAACTGCGTAAAAACGCGCAGATCATCTACCGTTGATCTTTTCATGGCGACACCGTTTTCGCGACCGCTTGCACTGACGCAGGGCGACCCCGCCGGCGTTGGGCCTGATATCACCCTCATGGCCTGGCTTCGCAGACGCGAGCTTGGATTGCCGCCATTCTTCCTGATCGGCGATCCCGATGTGCTTGCGATTCGGGCACGAAAACTCGGCCTTGATGTTCCCCTGCGCAGCATCGACAACACAGCCGAAAGTCTCGGTGCATTTGTGGACGCGCTACCGGTCATACCGATACCGGCTGGCATCGATGTTGCCGCCGGAGAGCCGCATGTCGCAACGGCAAAGGGCACGATCGCCTCGATCGAAGCCGCTGTAGCGCTCGTCATGCAGGGCGAGGCGCTTGCGGTCGTCACCAATCCAATCGCCAAGTCGGTGCTCTACGAGGCGGGGTTCAAGTTTCCAGGTCATACGGAATTTCTTGCCGATCTCGCCATGCATGCGACCGGTCAGTCGATCATGCCGGTCATGATGCTCGCCGGACCGAAACTGCGCGCTATTCCTGTCACGATCCACATTCCGCTCAAGGATGTGCCACAGGCGTTGACGCTCGGCCTGATCGTTGAAACCTGCCGGATCGCAGACAGGGATCTGAAGCAGCGGTTCGGAATCGACTCTCCACGCCTGGCCATTGCTGGGCTCAATCCGCATGCGGGCGAAGGCGGTGCGATCGGCAACGAGGATGAGACCATCATCCATCCGGCGGTTCAGGTCCTTCGTGACGAAGGTATCGATGCGATTGGGCCCCTCCCCGCCGACACGATGTTCCATGACGAGGCGCGCACGCGTTATGACGTTGCCGTCTGCATGTATCACGATCAGGCGCTGATCCCGGCCAAGGCGCTCGGCTTCGACGATTCCGTAAATGTGACGCTCGGCCTTCCTTTCGTGCGCAGCTCTCCCGACCACGGCACCGCCTTCGGCGTTGCCGGCAAGGGGCTTGCACGCGAGACGAGCCTCGTTGCTGCGCTCAAGCTCGGCGCTCAGCTTGGACGTACTGCGGAAAGCCATCTTTGATGGCTGCACTCGACGGTCTGCCGCCGCTTCGCGAGGTTATCCAGCGTCATGGGCTCGATGCGCGCAAGGCGCTCGGGCAGAACTTCCTGCTTGATCTCAACCTGACGCAGAAGGTCGCTCGCACTGCAGGTGCGCTTGAAAATACGACCGTCTTCGAAGTCGGCCCCGGGCCCGGTGGCTTGACGCGCGCCATCCTGGCGCTCGGTGCGAAGAAGGTCATCGCGGTCGAGCGCGATGCACGCTGCCTGCCGGCTCTCGCTGAGATCGCCGACCATTATCCCGGTCGGCTGGAGGTCATCGAAGGCGATGCGCTGAAGACGGATTTCGAAGGAATGGCGCCGGAAGGCCCCGTCAAGATCATCTCTAACCTGCCCTACAATGTCGGTACGCAATTGCTTGTGAACTGGCTGCTGCCGAAGGCATGGCCGCCCTTCTGGCAATCTCTGACACTGATGTTCCAGAAAGAAGTCGGCGAGCGGATCGTCGCTTCGGAGGACGACGATCACTATGGCCGTCTCGGCGTGCTCGCGGGCTGGCGCACCGATGCCCGTATGGCATTCGATATTCCGCCACAGGCTTTCACGCCGCCGCCGAAGGTCACGTCGACGGTGGTCCACCTGACGCCGATCGAGAAACCCATCCCCTGCTCTGTCGCCAATCTGGAGAAGGTGACGCAAGCCGCCTTCGGCCAGCGCCGCAAGATGCTGCGCCAGAGCCTGAAGCCGATCGGCGGCGAAACTCTGCTTAACAAAGCTGGTATCGATCCGGCTCGACGCGCGGAGACCCTATCCGTGGAAGAATTCTGCCGCTTGGCGAACAGTCTTTAGAGCATTTCACGCAATTCCGGACGCAAAACCGCTTCACACTTTTGCTGGGATTGCTCTAAAGAACCGGCGTCTCTTCCAGCAATTCGCGGACGAAATCGAACATGCCATGGCGGCGGTCGCGGCGCAGCCGCTCGGCCTTGACGATCGACTGCACAGCGTCGAATGCGGCGTTCAGGTCGTCATTGATGATGACGTAGTCATATTCGCGCCAGTGGGCGATCTCAGCGCGGGAGTTTGCGAGGCGCGTCTGGATGACCTCCTCGGAATCCTCAGCGCGGCGATGAAGGCGAGACTGCAACTCGGTCATAGTCGGCGGCAGCACGAATATCGACACGACGTCAGCCTGCATCTTCTGCTGCAATTGTTGGGCACCCTGCCAGTCGATATCGAACAGCATATCGCGGCCTTCGGACATGGCCTGCTCGACGGGCTCGCGAGGCGTGCCGTAGAAATTGCCGTGAACCTCGGCCCATTCCAGCAGGGAATCAGAATCGCGCAGCCGCTCGAATTCACGCACGCTCTTGAAATGATAGTGCACGCCTTCCACTTCGCTCGGACGACGCTGGCGGGTCGTGACGCTGACGGAAAGACCGATCTGCCTGTCCGTTTCCAAGAGCGTACGCGCGATGGTGGATTTACCGGCACCCGAAGGCGACGAGATGACCAGCATCAGACCGCGACGGGCGATCTGGATGGGCGAGGTTTTCGCCGGGCTCATGTCCTACTCCAAATTCTGGACCTGCTCGCGGAACTGATCGATCACCACCTTCAGCTCAATTCCTGCCGCGGTGACGGCCGAAGCGTTCGACTTCGAGCAGATGGTATTCGATTCTCGGTTAAATTCCTGTGCAAGGAAATCGAGCTTTCGTCCGACGGGGCCGCCCTTCGCCAAAAGATCGCGGGCGGCGGCGACATGAGCCTTCAGCCGGTCGATCTCTTCGCGCAGATCCGCCTTGGTGGCGAGCAGCGCTGCTTCGGCGTGCAGTCGGTCGCGGTCAAGCGCGCCGGTGCCTTCCATGAGCAGCGCGACCTGTGCGGAGAGCCTTGCCGCGATCTCCTGCGGCGAGCGGGAGGGATCGGCCTCGATCGTGCTCGTCAGCCCTTCGATCGTCGCGATATGGCCGAGAAGCACGCGTGTGAGTGCTGCTCCCTCCTGCTCACGCATGGTCTTGAGATCGGCAAGAGCAGCCGTCACTCCTGCCAGGATATCGGCGTCGCGGGCGGCAACCGTCTCTTCGCTGTCCTGCGTCTCGCGGAAATCGACAAGACCACGGATGGAAAGCAGCGTGTCGAGCCTCAGCGGCGCCGGATCGATCAGACCCTCCAGCTTGTCGCGCATGGCGAGAACGGCAGCAAAGGCGTCCTGATTGAGCACGGCTTCAAGCTGGCCTTCACCTGAATTCAGGGACAGTGTGGCCTGCAGATTGCCGCGGCTGAAATTCTCGCCTGCAATGCGGCGAACATCCGGTTCGAGGCGCTCCAGGCCGGGTGGCAGACGAAGGCGGAGATCGAGCCCCTTGCCGTTGACCGAACGCAGTTCCCATGCCCAGCGCCAGCGGCCGGTCGTTCCCTCGCGCCGCGCAAAACCGGTCATGGACTGCAATGCCATCGAAGGGCCTCCCGATATCAGTTGATCTTCTTTTTCTTCGGCGGAACCACCGATGTATTGTCCGCAGGCTGGTCTTCCGGCTGACCGTCAACGGCAATTTCGGGATCCGCGCCCTTGTCCGCCTCCAGCTTGCGCCAGCGCTTGACGTTGGCGTTGTGATCATCGAGCGTCGCCGCGAAAACGTGACCGCCGGTGCCATCGGCGACGAAATAGAGGTCCTGCGTCTTCCAGGGATTGGCGACGGCTTCCAGCGCGTCCTTGCCTGGATTAGCGATCGGCGTCGGCGGCAGGCCCTTGATGACGTAAGTGTTGTACGGCGTCTCTTTCTTCAGATCGGATTGGTAAATCGGCCGGTCGGAAGGTTTGCCCTCGCCGCCGAAGAGACCATAGATGATCGTCGGATCGGACTGCAGGCGCATGCCCTTGCCGAGACGGTTCAGGAAGACGGAAGCGACATGGGCGCGCTCATCCGGCACACCTGTCTCCTTCTCGACGATCGAGGCGAGGGTGACGAATTCTTCCTTGCTCTTCAGGAGCGGGGAAGGATCGCGCCGTTCCCAAATCTGGTCGACCAGCTTCTGCTGGGCGGCGGCCATCTGGTCGATGATCTCGGAACGCTTGGTGCCGCGCGAGAACTTGTAGGTATCGGGCCGCAGGCTGCCTTCCGAAGGAAGAGCCGCCGGCAGGTCGCCTTCGAGGACCGGATCATCCAGCATGCGATCGAACATCTGCCGCACCGTCAGCCCCTCGGGGAAGGAGACGGAATAGAGGATGGATTTTCCAGATTTCAGGAGCTCCATGATCTCGTTCATGGATGCATGCGCCTTGATCTCGTATTCACCGGCCTTGAGGCTCTCGCCGGCGTTGAGATGGGTCGCCGTCAGATAACGAAAGACGCGGGCATCCGAAATGATGAGATTGCGCTCGAGGTTCGTGGCGATTTCCGCAAGGCCTGCGCCGTTGCGGATGATGAAGTTGGTGTTCGTCTGCAGCGGACCGGGGCTCTGATAAGCCGTGATGGCGTAGTAGAAGCCGATGAGGCCGGCGATGCAGACGACCACGGCCATGGTCATCACGAAATTCAGGAAGAGGATGACCTGGCTGCGGGCATTCCTGGAGCGCTTCGGCGGCTCGGGAACACGTTCCGGCCGCAGGGCTTCGCTCGGCGACTTCGGGATGATCGGTCCCTTCTGCGCCGGCTGGCCGTTGTCGCTGCTCTGGTTGGTCGTATCGCTCACCGGCAATCCTCTAAAACTTGGCCCCCGCTTCGCTATTTCGCGAAGTAATGCGGCAAAAACAGGTTCTGCCGCGCGTCATGGCGCCGTTTGACGTTCGCCCGTGCTCGTGAACCGCCTGTTACCCGACGTAGCGGCGCAGCACGAGCGATGCATTCGTGCCGCCGAATCCGAACGAGTTGGATAGCGCCACGTTAATTTCTCGCTCACGAGCCTTGTGCGGAACAAGATCGATTGCGGTCTCCCGCTCAGGATTGTCGAGATTGAGCGTCGGAGGGGCGATGTTATCCCGGATTGCGAGGGTCGTGAAGATCGCCTCGATGGCACCGGCAGCACCCAAGAGATGGCCGGTCGCAGATTTGGTCGACGACATGGAGATCTTTGACGCCGCATTGCCGACGAGACGCTCGACAGCACCAAGTTCGATCGTGTCAGCCATGGTCGAAGTGCCATGGGCGTTGATGTAGTCGACATCGGCAGGCGTCAAGCCGGCGCGCTTAAGTGCCATGGTCATGCAGCGGAACGCGCCGTCGCCGTCTTCCGACGGCGCGGTGATGTGGAAGGCATCGCCGGAAAGGCCGTAGCCGACCACTTCGGCGTAGATCTTGGCGCCGCGTGCCAGCGCATGGTCCAGCTCTTCGAGAACCACGATGCCGGCGCCCTCGCCCATGACGAAACCGTCACGGTCCTTGTCGTAGGGGCGCGACGCCTTCTGCGGGTCGTCATTGTGCTGCGTCGATAACGCCTTGCAGGCGGCAAAACCGGCAAGCGAGATGCGGCTGACGGGCGATTCCGTGCCCCCGGCAACCATGACATCGGCATCGCCGAGTGCGATCAGCCGAGCTGCATCGCCGATCGCATGCGCGCCGGTAGAACAGGCAGTGACGACCGAATGATTGGGACCGCGCAGCTTGTGGCGAATGGAAACCTGCCCGGACACGAGATTGATCAGACGGCCAGGAATGAAGAATGGAGAGATGCGGCGCGGGCCCTTGTCGCGCAGCGTATAGCCGGCTTCGACAATGCCTTCGATGCCGCCGATGCCCGAGCCGATCAGCACGCCGGTGGCGATCTGATCTTCATCTGCCTCAGGGTGCCAATTTGCGTCGTTCAGCGCCATTTCGGCTGCTGCCATGCCGTAAATGATGAAGGGATCGACCTTGCGCTGTTCCTTCGGCTCCATCCAGTCGTCGGCATTGAACGTGCCTTCGGAACCGTCACCGACGGGAATGCGGCAAGCAATCTTTGCGGGGAGATCTTCGACCTCGAACTCGGTCACGAGGCGGGCACCGTTTACGCTCGCAAGCAGGCGGGACCAGGTAATTTCCGTTCCGCACCCCAAGGGCGATACCATGCCGGTACCTGTAATGACGACCCTTCTCATCGACTGCTTTCCCCCGTCTATTATGTTTTATGGAGAAACATGCTCAAAAGAAAAGGGCGGACTCTTGGCCCGCCCTTTCTCGAATGCACAGAATCAGGCCTGAGCCTTCTCAATAAACTTCACGGCATCGCCGACCGTCAGGATCGAGTCAGCGGCATCGTCGGGAATTTCGACGCCGAATTCTTCTTCGAAAGCCATGACCAGTTCGACCGTGTCGAGCGAGTCAGCGCCCAGATCGTCGATAAAGCTGGCGCTCTCGACAACCTTGTCGGCATCGACGCCAAGATGATCAATAACAATTTTCTTTACGCGTTCTGCGATATCGCTCATGTCGGTTTCCTCGACCTTATGTCCTGATCGGAATGTCTTTCTGACACCCCACCCTGTTTCAGCCTGCGATGCTTTCAGACATCCTCGGCAAACTCGTTTACCCGGCTTTAGAGAAGTCCCAGGCTTGCGAAAAGCCCGCCGGTCCGTCTGCTTTTTTCGGGACGACTGTTGACAGTCATGGCCCGCTTAACATGCTTTAAGTCTGCCGCAAAGCCAGAAAATCAACCGTTCGTGATTGCTCAACACGCTATTGGGTGAAATTGGCGGCCGCGGCAGCTAATCGTTTCAGATCATGGCCATGCCGCCGTTTACGTGCAGCGTCTGGCCCGTCATATAGGCCGCTTCCGAGGAGGCCAGATAGACGACGGCAGAGGCCACTTCGGCGCCGGTTCCCATGCGCTTCATGGGGATCGCACCCATGATCGTTTCCTTCTGCTTATCGTTCAGCTTGCCGGTCATGGCGCTTTCGATAAAGCCCGGAGCGACGCAGTTGACTGTCACGTTGCGGGTGGCGATTTCCTGGGCCAGCGACTTAGAGAAACCGATCATGCCGGCCTTGGAAGCGCAGTAGTTCGCCTGTCCCGGATTGCCGGTCACGCCAACGATTGAGGTGATGTTGATGATGCGGCCGTAACGGCGGCGCATCATCGGATGGGTGAGCTCTCGCGTCAGGCGGAAGGTCGCCGTCAGGTTCACTTCGAGAACGGCATCCCAGTCCTCGTCGCTCATGCGCACGAAGAGACCGTCCTTGGTGATGCCGGCGTTGTTGACCAGGATATCGACACCTTCGAGATCGGCTTCCGCCTTCTGGCCGAGAGCCTTGACCTCGTCGCGATCCGACAGGTTCGCCGGGAAGATCTTCACGCGGTCACCGAGTTCGTTTGCCAAAGCCTCGAGCTTTTCGACGCGGGTACCGTGCAGGCCGACAATGGCGCCCTGCTTATGGAGAAGGCGGGCGATTTCTTCGCCAATGCCGCCCGATGCGCCGGTGACGAGAGCCTTGCGGCCGGAAAGATCGAACATGGGAACGTTCCTTATATGAAGTGGGGCAATCAGGCCGTGAGAGCGGCAATGGCAGCGTCGATATCGGCAGGGCCGTTTACAGAAACACCATTGATATTCTTGTCGATGCGGCGCGCAAGGCCGGTCAGCACCTTGCCGGCACCGAGTTCATAGAGCGTGGTGACGCCATTTGCGGCGAACCATTCCACCGTTTCGCGCCAGCGCACCTGTCCGGTGACCTGCTCGACGAGAAGTGCGGCGATCTCCTCAGCGTCAGTGACGGGAGCGGCGCGGACATTAGCGATGACGGGCACGACCGGATTGGTCTTCTTCACACCGGCGAGTGCCTCGCGCATGGCGTCTGCGGCAGGCGCCATCAGCTTCGAATGGAAGGGAGCGGAGACCGGCAGCAGGATGGCGCGCTTGGCGCCCTTGTCGGTCGCAAGGCCCGCGGCCTTTTCGACAGCCGACTTCTCGCCTGATATGACGAGCTGACCGCCGCCATTGTCATTGGCGATCTGACAGGAGCCGATGGCTGAAGCTTCCTCGCAGAGGGCCTGAACGTCGGCATGTTGGAGGCCGATGATGGCGGCCATGGCGCCGACGCCGACAGGTACGGCTGCCTGCATAGCATTGCCGCGGATGCGCAGAAGGCGGGCTGTGTCTGATATCGAGAAAGTGCCGGCGGCACAGAGGGCGGAATATTCGCCGAGCGAATGGCCGGCGACGTAGGTGACCTTCGCCTTCAGATCGAGGCCCTTGGCTTCCAGAACACGGATGACGGCCATGGAGACGGCCATCAGCGCCGGCTGGGCATTCGCCGTCAGCGTCAGCTTGTCCTCGGGACCGTTGAACATCACGTCCGAAAGCTTTTCACCGAGCGCTTCATCGACTTCGTCAAACACGGCGCGGGCTTCCGCGAAATTCTCGGCGAGATCTTTGCCCATGCCGACGGCCTGGCTGCCCTGGCCGGGAAAAGTGAAAGCAATGGTCATATTCTGTCCCTCGATAGTGCCCATCGGGCCATTTCGCCTCCAATTGACATTCTTTCTTTCAGAGTCAAGTGGCGGCCCATTCTCTCCAAAGCCTTTCGCACCAGCGCTAAAGCCCGGTTTTTCCTCTTGCGCTTCATCAAATCCAGCCTAAGTTTGCGCAGCTCTTTCCAAGCCTTTCCTTTTCAAGCCCACCCCCAAGGTTCCCAATGAAATACAATAAATTAGGCCGCACAGATATTTCCGTTTCCGAGATTTGCCTTGGCACCATGACCTGGGGCACACAGAACAGCGAAGCGGAAGCCCATGAGCAGATGGACTACGCCGTCCAGGAGGGCGTCAATTTCTTCGATACTGCCGAGCTTTATCCGACCACGCCGGTTTCGGCCGAAACGCAGGGCCGGACGGAAGACTATATCGGCAGCTGGTTCGAGAAGACCGGCAAGCGGAAGGATATCGTGCTTGCCACCAAGGTTGCAGGAACTGGCCGCTCCTATTTGCGCGGCGGCGAAGGCGCCGATGCCAAGAACATTCGTATGGCGCTTGAGGCCAGTCTGAAGCGGCTGAAGACCGACTATGTCGATCTCTACCAGATCCACTGGCCGAACCGCGGCCATTTCCATTTCCGCCAGAGCTGGCACTACGATCCTTTTAAGCAGGACCGCGCCAAAGCCGTCGCCAACATGACCGATATCCTGGAAACGGTGGGCGGATTGGTGAAGGAAGGCAAGATCCGCGCCTTCGGCCTCTCCAACGAGACGACCTGGGGCACGCAGAAATATGTGACGCTGTCCGAGCAACTGAACCTGCCGCGCGTCGCCAGCGTCCAGAACGAATACAATCTCCTCTATCGTCACTTCGATCTCGACATGGCGGAACTATCCCATCACGAAGACGTCGGGTTGCTCGCCTATTCGCCACTCGCTGCGGGTATTCTCAGCGGCAAGTACATCAACGGTGCGAAGCCCGAGGGCACACGCGCCTCGATCAACGGCGACCTCGGCGGCCGCCTGCAGCCGCTTCAAGAAGCACCGACTAAGGCCTATCTGGAGATTGCCGCCCGCCACGGCCTCGACCCGGCCCAGATGGCGCTCGCCTTCTGCCTGACCCGCCGCTTCATGACTTCTGTTATTATTGGCGCAACCTCGATGGCGCAGCTGAGAACGGATATCGGATCGACGAACGTGGCGCTCAGCAGTGATGTGCTTGACGAAATCGAGAAGGTGCACCGGCAGTATCCGATGCCGCTTTAAAGGCGTCATCACGTGAGCGCTCCGCGTCTTGACGCTTCTGGCTCGCAAGCGCATGACCGGCTTTTCTGCCATATGCGCTTGCCTTTCGCTCAAAAGTCCGTATAAGCGCGCCTGTTCGTTAACCCGGTCTTCTGGCTGGTGGCTGAACGGAGGGCCGGTTTGCATTTTGCAAATCGTTCGGAACGGAAGCGTTCCAGCCTCCCGTGTCTCCGCTCTCGACCGTCTCGGAAACGCTTTTCTTGCCAGGCGCCTGTCGCCTCTCAGGAGCAGTCGTTGAGGCTTAGCCGCCGAATGCCGGGTTCTGATCAAACGCAAGAAAGGCAAAGCTGTCATGGCTCTTTATGAACATGTATTCCTTGCCCGACAGGATATCACGTCGCAGCAGGTCGATGCCCTCGTAGAACAGTACAAGGGCGTGATCGAAGCAAACGGCGGTAAAGTCGGGCGTATCGAAAACTGGGGCCTCAAGTCCCTCACCTATCGCATCAAGAAGAACCGCAAGGCTCATTACGCCCTGATGGACATTGATGCACCAGCAGCTGCGATCCAGGAAATGGAACGCCAGATGCGCATCAGCGAAGACGTTCTTCGCTACATGACCATCGCTGTCGAAAAGCACGAAGACGGCCCGTCTGCCATGATGCAGAAGCGCGACCGCGACGATCGCGGCCCGCGTGAAGGCGGCGACCGTGGCCCGCGCCGCGAATTCGGCGATCGTCCGCCGCGCCGTGACGGCGACTTCCAGCGTGGCCCGCGCCCTGACCGCGCTCCCCGCGAAGACCGTGTATAAGGAGATCTAAGAATGTCTGAATCTTCCTCCGCTCCGGTCCGTCGTCCGTTCCATCGTCGTCGCAAGACCTGCCCGTTCTCCGGTGCAAACGCTCCGCGCATCGACTACAAAGACGTCCGTCTCCTGCAGCGCTACATTTCCGAGCGCGGCAAGATCGTTCCGTCCCGCATCACCGCCGTTTCCCAGAAGAAGCAGCGCGAACTCGCCCAGGCGATCAAGCGCGCCCGCTTCCTCGGCCTGCTGCCGTACGTCGTAGCTTAATTTGATATCGGAGCCCCGGATCCTCGGATCCGGGGCTTCCTCCCTTCCGCGATGGGCGCGGATCGGAACCTTAAAACCCATGTTGAGGCATCTCCCGAAGTGATTCAGGGAAATCCTCTAACTGCTTAAATGAAGCAGGACAGCGAATTGACACGACCGGACCCAAAAACGCTTGCGATCGGCGCACTCGCCGGATTGACCGCCGCCTTGCTGGTGCTTGGAGCGAGCATGCAGCCGTCGTTCAGCGCCGTGCTTTATGCCGCTTCCGCGCTTCCCATCCTGCTCGTCGGCCTCGGCTGGGGCAATGCAGCCGCGATCTCGGCCGTCGTCACCGCCGCCGCACTCGGCGCGATCGTCATCTCCCCATCCTTCGCGCTCGTCATGACGCTGGTAACGCTGCTGCCCGCCGGCTGGCTGAGCCATCTCGCCAATCTCGCGCGCCCGGCCTCGGAGCTCGGCGGCCCCGACAATCTGCTCGCCTGGTATCCGCTCTCGGATATCCTGCTGCATCTGTGCGGTCTCGTCACCTTCGCCGTCATCGTGACCGGCATCATGATCGGCTACGGGCCTGAGATCACCGACCAGATGGTCGATGTACTGATGAGCTCGCTGCAGGAGCAGCAGCCGTCATTCGTTCCGGACCCGGCCGCGACCGCGCAGACCAAGTCGCTCGTCGTGCTGATGCTGCCGGCGCTGCAGGGCGGCATCTGGGTGGTGATGCTGTTTGCCGCCTATTATATCGCGACGCGCATCGTTACCGCTTCCGGAAAG
Source organism: Rhizobium sp. 05L429 (assembly GCF_056397645.1). NCBI lineage: Bacteria > Pseudomonadati > Pseudomonadota > Alphaproteobacteria > Hyphomicrobiales > Rhizobiaceae > Rhizobium > Rhizobium sp. 05L429. The sequence continues at coordinate 190,281 of NZ_JBFTNV010000002.1, forward strand.
GGCCTGCGGCCGCGCGAGGACATTCCCTCCTCGCTGCGCATGAACCGGAATTCGATCTTCATCTTCCTCGCCGGCCTCGCCGCCACCTTCATGGGCGGCATTCCGGCGATGATCGGCGCCACTGTCGTCGGAGCCTTCGGCGCCGGCTTCCTGATGTCCGGCTTCGCCGCGCTGCATTTCCGTACCCGCGGCAAGGACTGGCGCTTGCCGGCCCTGATCCTCTGCTACCTGGCATCCACCATGATGCTGCCAGCTCTTTTCATCCTCGTGCTCGGTCTGGCCGATACCCGCAAGGCGATCGCCCTGACCCCGACCAAGGATGCTGATGCCCCCAAACAACCCGATAGCGAAATCTGAGAACAAGAAAGGAAAATACCATGGACGTCATTCTTCTCGAACGCATCTCGAAGCTCGGCCAGATGGGCGAAACCGTGAAGGTTCGCGACGGCTTTGCACGCAACTACCTCCTGCCGCTCGGCAAGGCACTGCGCGCCAACGCTGCCAACAAGGCCCGTTTCGAATCCGAGCGTGCAACGCTTGAAGCCCGTAACCTGGAGCGCAAGTCCGAAGCCCAGAAGGTTGCCGACGTTCTCGACGGCAAGTCCTTCATCGTCGTACGCTCGGCCGGCGAAACCGGCCAGCTCTACGGCTCTGTCGCTGCCCGTGACGTCATCGACGTTCTTGCTGCCGAAGGCTTCAACGTTGGTCGCAACCAGGTTCACCTCAACACGCCGATCAAGGCGATCGGCCTGCACAAGGTCGAGCTGCAGCTCCATGCTGAAGTTGAAATCAACGTCGAGCTGAACGTTGCCCGTTCGGCCGAAGAAGCCGAACGTCAGTCCAAGGGCGAAGAGCTCACTTCTGTCGACGCCATCTACGGCGTTGACGAAGATGCCCTGCGTCCGGAAGACTTCTTCGATCCGGAAGCCGACGGCGTTGACGAAGACGAAGCATAATTTCTGTATTCATGCAGAACGAAAGCCCGGCTCTCGCCGGGCTTTTTTGTTCTTGTGAGATTTGAGAAGAAAGTCGGCTTTTCTGCTGCGCCTTTTAATCAAGGACGCTAAAATAACCGGATGCTGGAATGACGAAGTGAGTCGTCGCGGGTGGCGTGTCCCGCAAGTGACAGTCAGAATATTTTCTCCTCAGCGGATCCGCCGACTGTGGAGAAGTCGAACAACGTGCAAAGCGCAGCCGATTTGACGACCGCTTGAAAGCTATTGCCGCGCGACACTTGATTTTATGCGGCCCGCCCTGCAAATCCGAGTTTTGGAAAAGACAGTACGGATGACGATGAACGAAGCTGCACGAAAGATTGCCGCCGTTGCTCCCGCAGAGCAGCACTATCGCGAAGCACCGAACAACATCGAGGCCGAACAGGCGCTGCTCGGCGCCATCCTGATGAACAACGACGCCTATTACCGGGTATCCGATTTCCTCAAGCCCATACATCTTTACGAACCGCTGCACCGGAAGATCTACGAGGTCGCCGGCGACATCATCCGCATGGGCAAGATCGCCAACCCGGTCACGGTCAAGACCTTCCTGCCGGCCGACGAGAAGGTCGGCGACATTACCGTCTCACAGTATCTCGCAAGCCTTGTTACCGGCGCGGTGACGATCATCAACGCGGAAGATTATGGCCGGGCGATCTACGATCTGGCGATCCGCCGCGCGCTGATCACCATCGGCGAGGATGTCGTCAACATCGCCTATGACGCGCCGCTCGACATGCCGCCGCAGGCACAGATCGAAGACACCGAACGCCGCCTGTTCGAGCTTGCCGAAAACGGCCGCTACGATGGCGGCTTCCAGGCCTTCAACGATGCAGTGGCACTCGCCATCGACATGGCGGCAGTCGCCAAGGAACGCGACGGCGGCCTCTCCGGCATTTCCACAGGCATTCATTCACTCGATTCCAAGATGGGTGGCCTGCAGCGTTCGGACTTGATCGTGCTCGCCGGTCGTCCCGGCATGGGCAAGACCTCGCTTGCCACCAATATCGCCTACAACATCGCTGCCGCCTATGAGGGTGAAGTGCAGTCCGATGGCGGCATGAAGGCGAAGAACGGCGGCGTTGTCGGCTTCTACTCGCTCGAAATGTCGTCCGAACAGCTCGCCACGCGTATCATCTCCGAGCAGACGGAAGTCTCCTCCTCGAAGATCCGCCGCGGCGACATCAACGATGCCGATTTCGAAAAGCTCGTCGCCTGCTCGATGATGATGCAGAAAGTGCCGCTCTTCATCGACCAGACAGGTGGTATCTCGATCGCCCAGCTTGCCGCGCGCGCCCGCCGCCTCAAGCGCCAGCGCGGTCTCGACGTGCTTGTCGTCGACTACGTGCAGCTGATGACCGGCTCCGGCAAATCCAACGAGAACCGTGTACAGGAAATCACCCAGATCACCACCGGCCTCAAGGCGCTCGGCAAGGAACTGAACGTACCGATCATCGCGCTGTCCCAGCTCTCCCGTGCCGTTGAAAGCCGCGAAGACAAGCGCCCGCAGCTTTCCGACCTTCGCGAATCCGGCTCGATCGAGCAGGACGCCGACGTCGTGCTCTTCGTGTTCCGCGAGGAATATTACGTGAAGAACATGGAACCGCGCGATATCCACGATCCGAAATATCCGGAATGGGAAGCGTTGTTCGACAAGGTGAAGGGCACGGCAGACGTCATCATCGCCAAGCAGCGTCACGGACCGACGGGTACGGTCAAGCTCGCCTTCCAGGCGGAATTCACCCGCTTTGCCGATCTCGCCGATCCATCCTTCACGCAGTATGAGGAACATTGACGCGGGTTTCCGCGTCAATTTCTTCTAGAGCCCTGCTGCTCGCAGCAAAGCCACTGCTGCAACGCCGACAACAACGCTGGCCAGCATCGGCAAGCGGGTGGCGGCGATTGCGGTCACCACACATGCCAGCGTTTCCGCCCAGCCGGTTGCAAAAGCGGTCGGGGCAATGACAGCCATCAGCACGGCCGGCGGAATGGCTTCGATTGCCGTTCTCCTGTTCTCGTCAATCTCCACGTAGCGGATCAGCACGAGGCCGCTGATACGGGTGAAGATCGTTGCGGCGGCCATCGCGAAAATGGCGAGCAGTGTCGTGACATCGAGCGTCATGCCGCCTGCTCCCTCGCCCTGCCTCTCCAGAGAGCCATTGCCAGCCCGGCCAACGCGCCGGCTGCGATATACCAGACACCCGGCACGAACTGGTGGACCGCGACAGCTGCAATTCCGCTTGCGACGAGCACAGCGCCGGTTTCCGATCCCTTCCAGAAGCCCGTGACCAGCACGATGAAAACGGCCGGAAACGCGAAGTCGAGACCGATGACCGCGGGATCGCCGAGAAAGGCGCCGAGCAGCGCACCTGTCAGCGACGAGCCGACCCAGGTGAGATAGAAAGGCGTGACGATGCCGGCGTACCATGCGGGCGTGAGCCGTGCCGTGCCGGCGCGGAATTCCGCCATGGCCCAGAGTTCATCGGCGAGGAAGAGCATGGCGATATAACGTTTGATGCTGGAGAAGGACTGCATCTTCGTGCCGATCGAGGCGCTCATCAGCACGTGACGGATGTTGACGAGCAAGGCCGCAAAACCGACGCCGATCCAGCTTGCCGGATGTGTCCAGATATCCATCGCCACGAATTGCGATCCGCCGGCAAAGACGAGCGCGCTCATCAGCGTCGTTTCCAGGGCCGAGAGGCCCTTGGTGGCCGAGACTGCGCCGAAGACGAGGCCGATCGGCAGGACCGCGACGATCAGCGGAAAAATGGCGCGGGTTCCGGCAAGAAATTCGCCGGCTGGCCGGCTTCGCTGCAACATTGGCAATCTCCACATCAAGATGGCGGAGAGGTAGCCGAGCCATGGCAGCCTGTATTGAACGAAAGTGATCAGCCGACGCGGAACTGACCGGGCGTGACGCCGGTGCGCGATTTGAAGTGGCGGGTGAAGTGCGCCTGGTCGGCAAAGCCGCATTCAACGGCGACATCGGCCGGCATGCGGCCTTCCCTGAGCAAGCGCCGGGCCACAAGCACACGCCGGTCGGTGAGGAAGGCATGCGGTGTGATGTGATATTCCCTGCGGAAGGCGCGGATCAGATGGGCGCGGCTTAGTCCCGCTACCTTGGCCAGTTCCTCCAATCCTAGATCGCTGTCGAAATTCTCGATGAGGTAGTCGCGGGCACGAGCCACAGCGCCGCGCTCCTTTGTATCGACCGGCAGGACGACCGTGCTGCCATAACGCGCGAAGATCGCAGCCAGCACCGAGAACATGCTTTCATCGGATTCCAGCGCGCCGGCGCCACTTTCAAGCGTGCTGTGCGCGGTGTGGAAGGCTTTCGCAAGCTGCGGATCGCGCGGCAGAGCCCCAGCAAAGGATGGCGTTGCGTTGAAGGCTTTGCCGGTGACATCCTCCAGAATATCGATGAAGAGCTTCGTATCCGGATAGATCATCCGGTAGCGATACCCCTCGCCGCCAGGAGTGCCATCGTGCACCACTCCGGGATCGATCAGATAGAGGTCGCCCGGACCGGTCTCCTCCCGTCTTCCGCGCAGCGTGGCGATCTGGCTGCCGCTTTCGATCGCGCCAATGCTGAATGTGTCATGCGCATGCGGGGCATATTCATGCGTCAGGAAGCTGGCGCTCAGGCATTCCATGTCGCGAAAGCGGCTATCCCGCCAGAAGCGGGCCGATTCCACCTTGGCGAGCGGCATGGCGTCTGCCGCCTCTTTCTGCGAAACGTTCTGCATCCGGTCAGATTAGCGCGCCGCCAACCGTCCGTCTTGAACAAAAGTGATCGTATGTGGGAAAGGCTGGTATGTCGCCCGCTGTGCTTTCTCTTTGCCACAATGCTCTCTAGAGTATTTGCAGCGATTTTCCTTTCCCTTTCAGCGCGGCGATTCATGACAGATTTTTCCATTCCCTTCGAAGACGACGACCTTTTCGCTTCCGCCGGCCTGCGGCTGACCGTCGATCTGACGGCGCTGACCGACAATTGGCGGGATATGGCGCGCCGCTCCGGAAAGGCGCGAACGGCCGCCGTCGTCAAGGCGGATGCCTATGGGATGGGGATCGAAGATGCCGGAGAGGCGCTCTACCTTGCCGGCGCGCGGGATTTCTTCGTTGCTACCGTCGATGAAGGTGTCACGCTGCGCATGTTTGCGCCGGAGGCGCGCATCTTCGTGCTTGCCGGCATCTGGCCCGGCACCGAGCGGCGCTTCTTCGAAAACGATCTGGTGCCGATCATCTCTTCGGAAGAGCAGCTTGCCTTCTGGATGGCGGTGCTTGCCGACTATGGCGACTACCCTTGTGCGCTCCACGTCGACACCGGCTTCAACCGGCTTGGCCTGACGATGGACGAGGCGATTGCGCTTGCCAACGACGTTTCGCGACCGGCAAGCTTTGCGCCGGTGCTCGTCATGAGCCATCTGGCCTGCGGCGACGACCATTCTTCCGCCATGAACAAGCAACAGCTTGAATCATTCCGCACGGTTAGCGCCGCCTATGAAGGTATCGATTCAAGCCTCGTGGCCTCCGGCGGCATTTTCCTCGGCGACGATTATCACTTCGATCTCACCCGGCCGGGCATCGCGCTCTATGGGGGGCAGGCCGTCAACGGCATGGCAAACCCGATGCGACCGGTTGCGACCGCCGAGGCGCGCATTATCCAGATCCGCGCGGCCAAGGCCGGCGAATCCGTCAGCTATGGTCAGGCGCTGCAGCTGACACGCGACAGCCGGCTGGCGATCGTTTCGGCCGGTTATGCCGATGGCTATATGCGTAGCCAGTCGAGCGGCGGCGTGCCGCTGCGCCAGGCGGTGCCCCAGGGCGGACAGGGCTTCGTTGCCGGTCACAAGGTGCCGATTGCCGGCCGCATCACCATGGATCAGACAATCTTTGACGTGACCGAACTGCCGGAGGGCGCAGTGCGCGCCGGCGACTATATCGAGCTGTTCGGCAAGAACATCCTCGTAGACGACGCGGCACGGGCCGCAGGCACGATCGGCTACGAGATATTGACCAGCATCGGCCTGCGCCACGAGCGCAAATACGAGATGGAAGAAGAAGGATAGGACTCAGCGTGTCGTGAGCGCGAGGCGGACGCCAAGCGCCACGAGCAGCGCACCGAGGCCGCGATCGAGCCACAGGCCGATCTTCCCATTGTTCTTGAAAAGACCGGCAAGTCGGCCGCCGGCGAGGATCAGCGGCGGTTCGATGAAGACGGCGACGACGATGATGAGTCCTCCATGGACGGAGAGCTGCAGCCATGCCGGGCCGGCACCCTCGACGACGAATTGCGGCAGGAAGGCGAGGAAGAAAATCGCCACCTTCGGATTGAGCAACGAGACCAGCACGCCCTGCCGATAGATGCGCCGCCAGCCGTGCGTCTCGCTGGCCGCACGCATGAAGCCGCCCTCACCCTTCGAGCGCAGCGCCTGTATGCCGAGCCAGACGAGATAGATCGCGCCCACCCATTTGACGGTAGAGAAGGCGATTGCCGAGGCAGCAAGGATCGCCGACAGGCCGAAGGCGGCGAGAAGCACATGGATGCAAGCACCGGTCCAGATGCCGAAGACGGCCGAGAAGCCGGCCCGAGTGCCGCTCTTCATCGTATGGCCGAGGATGAAGGCCATGTCAGGACCGGGCGAGATGTTCAAAAGAACCGCCGCGGTGAAGAAACCGACCCAGTGAGCGAGCGAATAATCGAGCATGAGGCATCCTTTTAACAGGTGCCGATGCTGCCAGCCCGGCCGCTGATAGGAAAATCATTAGTTTTGATCGGTGCTGGAAGCCATTATCTAGGGCAAAACTCCGATTCGGGCGCTTGCTGCGTCCCTTTATCCGAAAGCAGTCATTGATGGCCAAGGCCAGAACACAATTCATCTGCCAGAGCTGCGGCGCGGTACACAACCGTTGGGCCGGCAAATGCGAAAATTGCGGCGAATGGAACACCATCGTCGAGGAAGACCCGATGGGCGGCATCGGTGGCGGCCCTGCCAAGACGCCGAAGAAAGGCCGGCCTGTGGCATTGACGGCCCTCTCAGGCGAGATCGAGGAAGCGCCGCGCATCCAGACAGGTATTTCCGAACTCGACCGGGTGACCGGCGGCGGCTTCGTGCGTGGTTCGGCCGTACTCGTCGGCGGCGATCCCGGTATCGGCAAGTCAACGCTGCTGATGCAGGGGGCGGCGGCGCTTGCACGGCGCGGCCACAAGATCATCTACGTCTCGGGCGAAGAGGCGGTGGCGCAGGTGCGGCTGCGCGCCCAGCGACTAAGCGCCGCCGATACGGATGTTATGTTGGCGGCCGAAACCAATGTCGAGGATATTCTGGCGACGCTGGCAGAGGGCAAGCGCGCCGATCTCGTCATCATCGACTCCATTCAGACGCTCTGGAGCGAACTGGCCGAATCCGCGCCGGGGACGGTGACGCAGGTACGCACCGGCGTGCAGGCGATGATCCGCTTTGCCAAGCAGACTGGTGCCGCCATGGTGCTCGTCGGCCATGTGACCAAGGACGGGCAGATCGCCGGTCCACGTGTCGTCGAGCATATGGTGGATGCCGTCCTCTATTTCGAAGGCGACCGCGGCCACCACTATCGCATCCTGCGCACGGTGAAGAACCGCTTCGGGCCGACCGACGAGATCGGCGTCTTCGAAATGTCGGACAAGGGCCTGCGCGAAGTCGCCAACCCATCCGAACTCTTCCTCGGCGAGCGCAATTCGAAATCGCCGGGAGCGGCGGTGTTTGCCGGCATGGAGGGCACGCGGCCCGTGCTCGTAGAGGTGCAGGCGCTCGTCGCCCCAACTTCGCTCGGCACGCCGCGGCGCGCGGTCGTCGGCTGGGACTCCGCCCGGCTGTCGATGATCCTTGCGGTTCTGGAGGCGCATTGCGGCGTCCGGCTCGGCCAGCACGACGTCTATCTCAACATTGCCGGCGGCTTTCGCATCTCGGAACCGGCGGCGGATCTTGCCGTCGCATCGGCCCTTGTTTCGTCGCTTGCCGGTATTGCCCTTCCGGCCGATTGCGTCTATTTCGGCGAAGTCAGCCTGTCGGGCGCCGTCCGGCCTGTTGCGCAAACCGCTCAGCGCCTTAAAGAAGCCGAAAAGCTGGGGTTTTCGGCGGCTCTGCTACCGTCCGGTTCCGTCGATCTGCCGAAGGGCAGCGGCCGCTGGAGCGAGATCGAGAGCCTGCCGGATCTGGTCGCGCGCATTGCGGGGTCGAAAGGGGCATTGCAGCGTGTGGAAGAAGACGTTTGATCCTTCATCACCGATAACGGGAATGCTATAGGATCAGCCAAACAAGGCGCGACGCGGCCCGCAAGGCGGCAGTCTGGAGTGGAATTTACATGCCCATTACGATTTTCGACGGTATTGTCATCGGCGTCGTGCTCTTCTCCGCCGTATTGGCAATGGTCCGCGGCTTTTCGCGTGAAATCCTCTCGATCGCGAGCTGGGGCGGCTCGGCAGCTGCCGCTTATTACCTCTACCCCTATCTCGTGCCTTATGCGAAGCGATACACGGATGACGACCGCATCGCGATCGTCGGCTCGGCCGCCGTCGTCTTCCTCATCGCGCTGATCGTCATTTCCTTCATCACGATGAAGGTCGCCGATTTCATCATCGACAGCCGCATCGGTGCGCTCGACCGTACTTTGGGCTTCCTCTTCGGTGCTGCGCGCGGCATACTTCTGCTTGTCGTCGCCGTTGCCTTCTGGAACTGGCTGGTCGATACCGATCACCGCCCGGGCTGGGTCAATAACGCGAAATCGAAGCCGTTCCTGGATTCTCTCGTCGTTCGCCTGCAGGCGGTCTTGCCGGATGAATTCGCGCAGATGATCCAGAAGAGCATCACCGAGAAGCTTGGTGGCGCGCGCACGACGGAAGAAAATGCGCCGGCCAACGATCAGGCTCCGGCGGAAGACGCAGCACCCGCGCCTAACAATGGCGCACAGCAGCCATCGAATTGACGCAGTGTTCACTAGCTTGACCCGCGGCCTGGCAATTGCCATTTGAGCGGGACGTAAGGCCAAAGGTCCGGCCGGGCATTCCGCTCTGCCGGGCCTCAGCCGTTTCAGAGCCGGCAAGCTGGTTCTGAAAGCAATTGCCGTTCAGCATGATGTTATCGGAAAGCAGCGTTTTTTCCGCTATCATGCACCTGGAAATGCCGATCCATTCTTGTGAGAGCAGAGGCCCGCAGAAATGAACCAGTCCCATTCCTTCCCGATTGACGATCCGCTCGACGGAGATACGCTGCATGAAGAATGCGGCGTTTTCGGAATTCTGGGACATGACGATGCTGCGGCGCTGACGGCGCTCGGTCTCCATGCCCTGCAGCATCGAGGGCAGGAAGCGGCCGGTATCGTCTCCTTCGACGGCAAGCGCTTCCACCAAGAGCGCCATATGGGCCTCGTCGGCGACCATTATACCAATCCGATGACACTCGCCCGCCTGCCCGGCAGCATATCTATGGGACACACACGCTATTCGACAACTGGCGAAGTGGCGATGCGCAATGTCCAGCCGCTCTTCGCCGAACTGGAAGAAGGCGGCATCGCCATTGCCCATAACGGCAACTTCACCAACGGCCTGACGCTACGCCGCCAGATCATTGCAACCGGCGCGATCTGTCAGTCGACGTCAGATACCGAAGTCGTCCTTCACCTCATCGCCCGCTCGCGCCACGCTTCCACATCCGACCGCTTCATCGACGCCATCCGCCAGATGGAAGGCGGCTATTCGATGCTCGCAATGACGCGCACGAAGCTGATTGCCGCGCGCGATCCCACGGGCATCCGCCCGCTCGTGATGGGCGAACTCGACGGCAAGCCGATCTTCTGCTCGGAAACCTGCGCACTCGACATTATCGGCGCCAAGTTCATCCGCGACGTGGAAAACGGCGAGGTCGTCATCTGCGAAATCCAGCCTGACGGCTCGATCAGCATCGACGCCCGCAAGCCCAGCAAGCCGCAGCCGGAGCGCCTCTGCCTGTTCGAATATGTCTATTTCGCCAGACCGGACTCGGTCGTCGGCGGCCGCAACGTCTATACGACGCGCAAGAACATGGGCATGAACCTCGCCAAGGAATCGCCCATCGATGCCGACGTGATCGTGCCGGTGCCTGACGGTGGCACGCCGGCTGCTCTCGGCTATGCCCAGCAGAGCGGCATTCCCTTCGAATACGGCATCATCCGCAACCATTATGTCGGCCGCACCTTCATCGAGCCGACCCAGCAGATCCGCGCCTTCGGCGTGAAGCTCAAGCATTCCGCCAACCGGGCGATGATCGAAGGCAAGCGCGTGGTGCTGGTCGACGATTCCATCGTGCGCGGCACGACCTCGCTGAAGATCGTGCAGATGATCCGTGAGGCCGGCGCCAAGGAAGTGCATATCCGCGTCGCCAGCCCAATGATCTTCTTCCCGGATTTCTACGGCATCGATACGCCTGATGCCGACAAGCTCTTGGCAAACCAGTATGCCGATGTCGACGCCATGGCCAAATATATCGGCGCAGATTCGCTCGCCTTCCTGTCGATCGACGGGCTCTATCGCGCCGTCGGCGGCGAAGACCGCAACAATGCACGCCCGCAGTTCACCGACCACTACTTCACTGGTGACTATCCGACCCGATTGCTCGACAAGAACGGCGAGTCGATGGGCAGCAAGATTTCCATGCTTGCCAGCAACGGCTGAGCCGCTTCCACTTTGACTTTCCTATCTGGGGCGCTTATTGCGCCCCTTACCTTTTCAAGCACATCCGGAACCGGGACAGATGAACATCAATCTTGAAGGCAGGATCGCGCTGGTCACGGGCGCATCGCGTGGCATCGGTTATTTCACGGCACTCGAACTCGCCAAGGCCGGCGCGCATGTGATCGCTTGCGCCCGCACCGTCGGCGGCCTGGAAGAGCTTGACGATGCCATCAAGGCTGTGGGCGGCTCTGCGACCCTCGTCCCCTTCGATCTCGCCGACATGGAAGCGATCGATCGTCTCGGCGGCTCGATCTTCGAGCGCTGGGGCAAGCTCGACATCCTCGTCGCCAATGCCGGCGTGCTCGGCGTCATCTCGCCGATCGGCCATATCGAAGCCAAGGTCTTCGAGAAGGTGATGAACATCAATGTAAACGCCACCTGGCGTCTCATCCGCTCGGTCGATCCGCTGCTGACGCGCTCGGATGCCGGCCGAGCCGTCATCATGTCCTCGGGTGCCGCCCACAAGTGCCGCCCTTTCTGGAGCGCTTATTCCGCCTCCAAGGCCGCAGTCGAAGCGCTGGCGCGCACCTGGGCCGGCGAGACGCAGACAACGCCACTGCGCATCACCAGCGTCGATCCGGGCGCCACGCGGACCGCCATGCGCGCGCAGGCCGTGCCGGGCGAGGATCCCGCGACGCTGCCGCATCCTTCCGAGGTGGCGAAGGCAATCCTTCCCTTGCTCGGCCCCGGGGTGACCGAGACCGGCAAGCTGTTCATCGTGCGCGAAAACAAGCTGGTAGATTACCAGCTGCCGGGATGATCCGGTGATCGAGAGGGAGATTTGGAGCAACGAGGATTTTGATGTGATGGGCTGGCACGATTGCCGCCTCTATTCGATCTCGCTTCCAAATGAGAACTTCGAGTTCAAAATCGATATCGACTACATCTTCAAATGGCAAAGACGAGGCGATCTCTTCGCCGGTTTTTGGGTGTCGGAATGCGACCTAACCTTTCACAATGTTTCCGACTTGAAGATTGCAATCGAGCCCGAGAATACTATTCCAACAATCATATCGGACGTCACGCGCAAAAACATGCGCCCGACTCCGAGCGGCGAACTATTCGTCTGGGATTACGAGATCGAATTGGACAAGGGTGCGATCTGCTTTTCGGCAACCAGCTTCACTCAAAAATTGCGTTCTCAACCGATCTTCTCCGAGACGCAGGATCTCAACAATCGATAGCGGCCTCACCGTGACGCGGGGTCGAATTCGCTGATTCAGATCGCTTTATTCTCCTTGACCAAACTTCGATCCCACGCCATAAAACGCGTCATGAAAACGGTTATCTGCATTAACTGCCGGAAGATTATTCGCTAGCCCAAAGCTGGCCTGGCCGTTTTCGTCTCCCAAATGTCCAAGATGAGAAACGCCCCGGCCCGCCGGTGGCGATGTTTTTTTTGCTTATGCATCTTGGGAGAGTGGAATGGGCGGCACGCCGGAACTGAAGCTGTACAATACGCTGACGCGGGAGAAATCGGTCTTCAAGCCGATCGATGCCGAAAACGTCCGCATGTATGTGTGCGGCCCGACAGTCTACGATTACGCCCATATCGGCAATGCGCGGCCGGTCATCGTCTTCGACGTGCTGTTCCGCCTGCTGCGCCATCTCTATGGCGAGAGCCATGTCACCTATGTCCGCAACATCACCGACGTCGATGACAAGATCAACGCCCGGGCGCTGCGGGATTATCCGGGTCTGCCGCTGAATGTGGCGATCCGGGCGGTGACGGAGAAGACCGAGACGCAGTTTCTTGACGATGCCTTGGCACTCGGCTCGCTCGAGCCGACGGTGCAGCCGCGTGCCACCGATAATATCGCAGAGATGATCGAGATCATCGAACGGCTGATCGCGAAGGGCCATGCCTACCAGGCATCAGGCGAGGTACTGTTCGACACGAAGTCGATGGCCGAATACGGCCAGCTTTCGAAGCGCAATCTCGATGAGCAGCAGGCCGGCGCCCGCGTTGCCGTCGATGCGCACAAGAAGACCCCCGGCGACTTCGTGCTCTGGAAGCTGTCGGACGACAACGAGCCCGGCTGGGAAAGCCCGTGGGGCCGCGGTCGTCCTGGCTGGCACATCGAGTGCTCGGCCATGAGCGGGCGTTATCTCGGCGATGTCTTCGATATTCATGGCGGCGGGCTGGACCTGATTTTCCCGCATCACGAGAACGAGATTGCCCAGTCACGGTGCGCCCACGGTACTGACGTGATGGCGAATGTCTGGATGCATAACGGCTTCCTGCAGGTCGAAGGCCGCAAGATGTCGAAATCCGAAGGCAATTTCGTAACCATCTATGAGCTGTTGCACACGGAGACATTCGCCGGTCGCCAGTGGCCGGGCGAAGTGCTGCGTCTTGCAATGCTGATGACGCATTATCGCGAGCCGATCGACTTCTCCGTCAAGCGGTTGGAGGAAGCCGAGCGGTTGCTTGCCAAATGGCCGGCTGCCGAACCCGGCGATGCCAAGCCAGATGCGACGGTGCTGAATGCGCTGGCCGACGATCTCAATACGGTCGCAGCCGTCCAGGCGCTGCATGCGCTAGCACAATCCGGCAACGCCGCCGTCTTCGCCGCCAGCGCGGCGCTGCTCGGCGTGCTGCCGAAGAAGACCGAGATCGACGAAGCTGTCGCCACGGAAATCGATGCGCGGGTCAAGGCGCGGCTGGAACTCTTGAAGGCGAAGAATTTCGCCGAAGCCGACCAAATCCGCGATACGCTTGCCGCCGAAGGCATCCAGCTCAAGGATGGCAAGGACCCGGCAACAGGCGAGCGGGTGACGACGTGGGAGGTGAAGAAATGAACACCTATACCGGCGGCTGCCAGTGCGGGGCGATCCGCTTCCGTGCCACAGGCGTCCCACAGGATTCGTCGATCTGTCATTGCCGCATGTGCCAGAAGGCATTCGGTGCCTACTATGCGCCGCTGGTTTCCATGCGCGGGATGGAGTTCGAGTGGACCAGAGGGCAGCGCAAGACCTTTCGGTCTTCGAATTTCGTCAGCCGCGGCTTCTGCGGCGATTGCGGCACGCCCTTGACCTACGAGGCGCCGGACGGCATGGCGGTTGCGACGGGCGCGTTCGACGACCCATCGCTGCTGCCGCCGACCATTCAGTGGGGCGTGGAAGGCAAGATCGGCTTCGTCGATCATCTGCACGAACTACCCGGAGAGCGGACCGAGGAGGATCTCGCGGCCGGTTCCTTCCTCCACGAGATCGTTTCATACCAGCATCCGGACCATGATACCCCGGTCTGGCCGCCGGAGGATCACGCTTGATGGAAACGGCGGAGCAGACCGGCGGATGCCAGTGCGGCGCGGTTCGTTATCGGGCGCGCGGCGAACTCGGCTATCCGCATATCTGCCACTGCCGCATGTGCCAGAAAGCCGCCGGCAACTATTTCCTGCCGCTTGCAGGCGTGATGCGTAAGGATTTCGAGCTGACGCGCGGGGAGCCAAAATGGTTTTCCTCCTCGGGTCTCGTGCGGCGCGGCTTCTGCGGCGAATGCGGCACGCCGCTCTTCTACGATATTCCCGATGCCGACTCCGTCAACATCACGCTCGGCTCACTTGACGATCCGCAGGCCGTAAAGCCGGTCATGCAATCCAATCTCGACAGCAAAATGGTCTGGTTCCATGCGCTTGACGGCTTGCCGATCGAGCCCGAACCGGAAACAACCGATCGCGAGGACCGGATCGCGGCGAGCAATCGCCAGCATCCCGACCACGATACATCCCACTGGCCACCCGGAGCAGATCCATGACCGAGACGATAAGAACAGGCGGCTGCCAGTGCGGTGCCGTGCGCTTCCGCATTTCAGGTAAGCTCGGACGCCCGTCCATCTGCCATTGCCGCATGTGCCAGAAGCAGTTCGGCGGCTTTTTTTCGGCGCTGGTGACGGCGCCTGAGGAAGGCATGGAGTGGAGCCGCGGCGAGCCCGCCTATTTCCAGTCCTCGATCAATATCGAGCGCGGCTTCTGCCAGGATTGCGGTACGCCGATGACCTACCGTCATCCGGGCGGCCTGGAGCTTGCAATCGGCACGTTCGACGACCGGAGCGATCTGGCTCCGCAGGTCCAGGTCAACTACGATGCCCGCCTGCCCTGGGTCGAGACGATCTTCGACGCACCTGTCCACAAGGACCCGGATTTTTACGCCCGGCAGGAGGCGATCATCTCCTTCCAGCATCCCGACCATGACACACCCATCTGGCCCGCAAAAGGCGTGAAGATATGACCGAAGTGCTGCGCACGCTCTATCCGGAAATCGAACCCTATGCGTCGGGCCATCTCGATGTCGGCGATGGCCATGTAATCTATTGGGAACGCTGTGGCACACCGGGCGCCAAGCCGGCGGTCTTCCTACATGGCGGCCCGGGCGGCGGCATTTCGCCGGCGCATCGCCGGGTCTTCGACCCCAAGCTTTATGACGTCCTACTGTTCGACCAGCGCGGCTGCGGCAAGTCGACCCCGCATGCGAGCCTGGAGGCTAACACGACCTGGCATCTCGTTGCCGATATCGAGCGGCTGCGCGAGATGGCCGGCGTCGACAAATGGCAGGTCTTCGGCGGCTCCTGGGGCTCCACGCTGGCGCTCGCCTATGCCGAGAAGCATCCGGAACATGTTTCCGAAATCATCGTGCGCGGTATCTATACGCTGACGCGGGCCGAACTCGACTGGTACTACCAGTTCGGCGTCTCCGAAATGTTCCCGGACAAGTGGGAGCACTTCGTAGCACCCATCCCGCCGGAAGAGCGCCACGAGATGATGCTTGCCTATAACCGCCGGCTCACCGGTTCGGACAGGGCTGTCGCGCTGAAAGCGGCGCAGGCCTGGAGCATCTGGGAAGGCGAGACGATCACGCTGCTGCCCGAGAAGTCGACCAGCGGCAAGTTCGAGGAAGCCGAGTTCGCCTATGCCTTCGCGCGTATCGAGAACCACTTCTTCGTCCATGCCGGCTGGATGGACGAGGGCCAGCTGCTGCGCGATGCCCACAAGCTCAAGGATATTCCGGGTGTCATCGTGCATGGGCGCTACGACATGCCCTGCCCGGCCAAATATGCCTGGAAGCTGCATAAGGCATGGCCGAAGGCCGATTTCCACCTGATCGAGGGTGCAGGTCATGCCTTCTCGGAACCCGGGATTCTCGACCAGCTCATCCGGGCGACGGATAAGTTTGCAGGGAAACTATAAGAGCCGCAGGCGGCGACAGGAAACACCACCATGACACGCGAAAGAATCTACCTCTTCGATACGACGCTCCGGGACGGGCAGCAGACGCCCGGCATCGACTTTTCCGTCGAGGACAAGATTGCGATTGCGAGCATGCTGGACGAGTTCGGGCTGGACTATGTCGAGGGCGGCTATCCGGGTGCGAACCCGACCGATACCGCCTTCTTTGCTGAGAAACGCACGAACCAGGCCTCCTTCGTCGCCTTCGGCATGACGAAGCGGCCGGGTGTTTCCGCCTCCAACGATCCGGGCATTGCCGGCCTGCTGCAGGCGCGCAGCGACGCGATCTGTTTCGTCGCCAAGAGCTGGGATTATCATGTGCAGGTCGCACTCGGCTGCACCAACGAGGAAAACCTCGAATGCATCGCCGAAAGCGTCAAGGCTGCCGTTGCCGCCGGCAAGGAGGCGATGGTCGATTGCGAGCATTTCTTCGACGGCTACAAGGCCAATCCGGAATATGCGCTTGCCTGCGCCAAGACCGCCTATGAGAACGGCGCGCGCTGGGTGGTGCTCTGCGACACAAATGGCGGCGCGCAGCCGCCGGAAGTACGCGCCATCGTCGAAGCAGCGATCGCCGCAGGCGTGCCGGGCCACTGTCTCGGTATCCATGCACATAACGATACCGGCCAGGCAGTCGCCAATTCTCTGGTCGCCGTCGAGGCCGGCGTGCGCCAGATCCAGGGCACGCTCAACGGTGTCGGCGAGCGCTGCGGCAACGCCAATCTGGTGACGCTGATCCCGACGCTGGCGCTGAAAAGCACCTATAATACGCGTTTCGAAACGGCGATCGACGCGGAGCGGCTGACCAACCTCACCCGTCTGTCGCATGCTTTCGACGAACTGCTGAACCGCTCGCCGGATCATCAGATGCCCTATGTCGGCGCGTCTGCCTTCGCCACCAAGGCTGGCATCCACGCCTCCGCCCTGCTGAAGGACCCGCGCACCTACGAGCACGTGCCGCCGGAAAGTGTCGGCAACTTCCGCAAGGTCATGGTCTCGGATCAGGGCGGCAAGGCAAACTTCATCAATGCGTTGAGGCGGCGCGGCATCGATGTCGCCAAGGACGATCCGAAGCTCGACCTCCTGATCTCCATCGTCAAGGAACGCGAAGCATCCGGCTATGCCTACGAGGGTGCGGATGCGAGCTTCGAACTTCTGGCGCGGCGCACCATGGGCACCATTCCGAACTTCTTCACGATCGACGGTTTCCGGGTGATGATCGAACGGCGTTTCGATTCCCACGGCCGCATCAAGATCGTCTCCGAAGCCGTGGTGAAGATCGCCATCGACGGCCAGACGCTGATGTCCGTCGCGGAGGCGGAAGGCCCGGTCAACGCGCTCGATCTCGCGTTGCGCAAGGATTTCGGCAAGTATCAGCATGAGATCGACGATCTCGTGCTCGCCGACTTCAAGGTGCGTATCCTCAATGGCGGCACCGAGGCCATCACCCGCGTTCTCATCGAATCCACCGATTCCAGCGGCGTGCGCTGGTGGACGGTCGGCGTGTCCGAGAACATCATTGACGCCTCGTTCCAGGCGCTGATGGATTCGGTCATCTACAAGCTGATGAAGAACCGGCAACTTGCCGGCAAGATCGCCGCCGAGTGAATGCTAAAGCACTTCCAGCAAAAGTATGCAGCGGTTTTGCGTCCGGAATTGCGTGGAAACAAAGAGATATAGAGCATTTCCGTCATTCGAAGAAAAAGCGGAAATGCTCTATAGGAGGCCCCAGTCCTCCTCCGAATACCATTCGTCCTCTTGCTTCGGCACCTTCCAGCGCAGCCGCGTGACCTTCTCCATGCCACCCTGCCGGAAAGTGGACTCCAGCGCCCTGTAGGTTTCGATCGTACCGGTCGCGCCATGGCCCCAGACGAAGAAGGTGGGGCTGAGATGGCGGGCGCGATAGTCCTCCGGCGTGCGCCGGATCAGGAAGAAGCCGCCGCGGGCGCTGCGCGGCCGCAGATTGTCATTGCCGTCACGCGCGGGCGCGCAGAGCGGAAAGATCAGCCTGCCGCCAACAGCAAGATTGTCGATCCAGGCTTCGGCTGGCCTGTGAGCCGCGAAATTGACGTAGATCGCGTCGGACGGCGATTGCGGCCATTCCAGACCATTGCCGCAGTTGACCTCGACATTGCCGTAGGGGGCGAGATTGGCACTAGCGCGGGCGGCGAGTTCCCGGTCATATTCGATCGCCACGACATGGCCGCCGCTTTCAACCAGATGGGACAGCATGGCGGTATAGTAGCCACCGCCGGCGCCGATATGGCAGGCCGTATCGCCGGGTTGCGGCGCCAGCCAGTGAAGGCCGAGCGCATGCAGCGAGGGACTGCCGTTGTTGACCTGCCGCCCCTCCTGCAGCGCAATCAGAACATCCTGATAAAGGACGACGGGATCGGTGGACGGCATGTCCTGATAACCGGTCCCGTTCGCCATGCGCCACGGCGACGGTTCGAGGAAATCCTCCCGCGGAACTGTGGCAAAGGTCTGTCGCAGCCGCTCGTCGCCCACGATACCCATCTTCGCCAGCATCTGGGCGGCATAGGCCTTTCGGCAGATCACCAGTTCCGTTTCACCCATATCCAGCCTCCCCAGCCCTGCCTGAGCCATGACCGTCTATTCACCGAAATGAATTGGCTTATTCACGCCGCTTAAGCTAATCCGGATCAGAAACAGAACAAAGATGGAAACACCGGATGTCTGCCGATGCAAGCGCCCCCCTCATCAAGAACGAAGACAGTCCACGCGGCTTTGCCTTTGCGCTGACGGCCTATCTTCTGTGGGGCTTCCTGCCGATCTACATGAAGGCAGTGGCGCATATCTCGCCGGCCGAAGTTATCGCCCACCGCATTCTGTGGTCGCTGCCGCTCGCCGGCATCGTGCTCCTGGTGCTGGGGCGCACGCAGGATATTGCGGTTGCTCTGCGCTCTCCCCGCATGCTCGCCATGGCAATGATGACCGCGGCGCTGATCACCGTAAACTGGGGCACCTATGTCTGGGCGATCGGCGCCGGCCATTCGCTCGATGCGGCCATGGGCTATTTCATCAATCCGCTCTTCAGCATCTTTCTCGGTGCAGTGCTCCTGAAGGAAAAGCTGCAGCCGATGCAGATCGCGGCGATCTGCCTTGCCGGCCTTGCGGTCGTGGTACTCGCCTTCGACAGCGGCGGCATTCCCTGGGTGGCGCTGACGCTCGCCATCAGTTGGGGCTTCTATGCGCTGTTTCGCAAGACGCTGCCGCTTGGCCCCAACCAGGGCTTCTTCCTGGAAGTGCTGATTCTCAGCCTGCCGGCGCTGCTTTACATCCTCTACCTGGAATTCGTCAGCGGCGAAGGGCACTTATACCGCACGGGCCTTTCCGATACCGCCCTGCTGCTCGGCTGCGGACTGATTACTGCCGTGCCCTTGATGATCTACGCCAACGGCGCCAAGCTGCTCAAGCTGTCGACCATCGGCATCATGCAGTATATCGCGCCGACGATGATCTTCCTCATCGCCGTCTTCATCTTCCACGAAGAGATGAACACGGCGCGCATGATCGCCTTCCCGCTGATCTGGGCGGGTCTCTTCTTCTACAGCTGGTCGATGCTGAAGACGGCGCGCGGGCGCTGAGCGCAGCCTTTTTCACGCAATTCCGGACGCAAACCGTAGCACAGCTTTGCTGGAATTGCTTGAGAACCTACATCTTCGAGATGACCTCGTCCTCGCCGTCACGATCGGCGGCAAGCTCTGCCGCCTGCGCCATGATGGCCGGGATGATGCCCGAGATCTCGTCGACGACGAGCGGCTGGACACGGTGGGCGGTGTGCAGGAAACCTTCGCCCGTCATGTGGCGCAAGAGCTCCATCATCGGATCCCAGAAACCATTGATGTTGGCGAAGACCATCGGCTTTTCATGACGGCCGAGCTGTGCCCAGGTCATGATCTCGACGATCTCCTCCAGTGTGCCGATGCCTCCGGGCAGCGCGACGAAAGCATCAGAGCGCTCGAACATCGTGTGTTTGCGCGCATGCATGTCAGGGGTTACAATAAGCTCGTTGAGTTGGCCCAGGGAATGGCGAGTCGCCTCCATGTCGATCAGGAACTCGGGAATGATGCCCGTCACCTGACCACCGTTGGATAGGGTCCCGCTGGCCACAGCACCCATGATGCCTTTCGTGCCACCGCCGTAGATGAGGCGAAGGCCATATTCCGCGATCTCCTTTCCGAGTGCGCGGCCGGCAGCCATATGGGAAGGATCGCGTCCCGGCCGAGAGCCGCAGTAAACGCAGATGGATCGAATCGATACAGATTGTTCGGTCATAGGGGAAAAACAACTATTCCATTTCAATGCAGTCAAGAAAATTGACTGAAAAGCGGCGTGCAGCGCTTGCGTAATTGCTTTGAATGCTTGTGAAAAGCAACGGGAATCGCTAGCAATTTCTGAATACTACGGCAATTTGCCGCCTTGGGAGACGTAATGATGAAAAACCGTGCCGGCTTGCTGGCCCTCGCAGTGCTTATAATTGCAATCATACTGATGGTGTTTTTCGTCATGCCTCGTCTCGGTTCCGATGTGGCGAAGGTTGGTGATGCCATCAACCAGGCCGGCACTGAGGTCCACAACACGGTTAACGAAACGTCCAAGACCTCCCGCTCCGCCGTTGTGGATGCAGCACCCGTCGTCCAGAAGATCGGCAGCCTCACCGCCGATGCCGGCAAATCTCTCTCGGGACTTAAGGCGCTGTTCGTCGATGGCAAGGTGCCAGCCGCCGATGCGCTTGCAGGCGTCAAAACTACAGCCGTGAACGCGCTGACCGCGATCGTCGATTTCGCCGCTCCCGAAGGTCTCGACACCACAACCGCAGGCCTCGTCTCCAAGGCCAAGGACGGTGCGGGCAAGGCGCGCGACATTATCCAGAATCTCCCTGAAAATGCCGCCGATGCGCTGGCTGCACTCGCACGGGCCGAAATCGCATTGGCCGGTGCGTCGGAGCCAGCCGGCCAGCCGGCTGCTGCCAATGGCCAGACGCCTCCCGCTGCCGATACCGCTTCCAGCACCGGCCCGAAGGTGCCTGCTTTCGACGTTCTGCGCGTCGAGCCCGATGGTTCGACCGTCATTGCCGGCTCGGCCGAGCCGCATGGCAAGCTGGAAGTGCTTGACGGCGACAAGGTGGTCGTGACGACCGATGTCGATGGAACCGGCGATTTTGCCGTCGTTCTCGACAATCCGCTTCCCGCCGGCGACCATCAGCTCGTGCTGAAAGTGACGGGCAAGGACGGCAAGACCACGCTCTCGGAAGAAGTTGCGACCGTTTCCGTGCCAAAGGACGGCAGCGGCAGCGAATTGCTCGCCATGGTCTCCAAGCCCGGCACCGCAAGCCGCATCATCACGGCGCCGAAGGCTGAGGTCGCCAGCGCCCAGCCGCCTTCCGCCAATGATGCATCCGCAGCGTCTGCCGGCAACGGCGCCCCTGCTCCCGATGGCGCGGCAAAGGATCAGGTCGCCATGCAGACCCCGGATATGCCTGCCGGCGCCGGCGACAATGCCAAGACGGCACCGGCGGTTCCCGGCACCCAGCTGGGTGGCGCCAGCACGGCTGACGTGATGGTCAGCGCGGTTGAGATCGAGGGCAACAAGATCTTCATCGCCGGCACGACGCACGCCAACGCCAAGGTCATTGGCTATGCCGATGATGCGCTGATCGGCCAGGATACCGCAGGGCCGGACGGTCACTTCGTCATTGATGGGGTGAAGGATCTTTCGGTCGGCGACCACAAGATCCGCGTCGATGTCGTCGATGCCGCCGGCAAGGTGCTGGTGCGCGCCACCGTCAATTTCAATCGCCCGGCGGGCGATCAGGTCACGGTTGCCGCCCAGTCCGGCAGCAATGCCAATCAAGCCGCACTCCCACTCGACGAAGGCCAGCTCGGCAAGCTCAAGGGCGACGCGGCGAAGGCGTTCGGCCTGCTGAAGGGCCTGTTTGCAGACGGCAAGGTGCCGGGTGTCGAACAGCTAGCGGCTGCCCGCTCGGCCACGGAATTCTCTCTGCGCTCGCTCGTCGACTTCCGTCCGGGCATCGATGCGACCGACGCCTTCAAGCAGGCATCGGCTTCCGCATCGCAGATCGCCGGCAACGCGCTCAGGATATTGCAGGGCCTGCCGAAGGACGCCAAGTCCGTCGGCAGTGCGCTCGACAATCTCGGCGCGATCATTGCCGAGCTGACGGTTCCCCGGGCGAACGAGGTGTCCGATGCCAGCCAGCCGAAGACGATCGAGCAGGCGCCGCTGACGGCAAACAACAACGCCGTCATCATCCGCCGTGGCGATACGTTGTGGCAGATCTCGCGCCGCACCTATGGCCTCGGTGTGCGCTATACGACGATCTACATCGCCAACGAGGACAAGATCATCAATCCGGACCATATCCGTCCGGGCCAGGTCTTCGGCCTGCCGAAGGATGCGCTGCCGAATGCCGAGGAGCTGCACCGCAAGCGGCTCTCCGGCGGCCACCTCTAAAACTTCGAAACGGCGGCCCATCGGCCGCCGTTTTCGTTAGAGCCGACGCGCAACTATCGCCCATAAAATCCGCATCAATGTTGTATTCGGCCAGCCAGTGGCATATCTCGCGGGAACGGCGACAGGTCGCGACAGCAGCGGCCCGCCGGGCTGGAGATAGGCATGGCTAACGGCAAGACAGTTTCAGATACCAACCTGCTGGGAACGCTCTACAATCTCTGGCCCTACATGTGGCCGGCGGACCGGCCGGATTTGAGGATGCGGGTGGTGTGGGCCTCGGTCTTCCTGCTGATCTCGAAATTCGTCCTGCTCCTGGTGCCCTATTTCTTCAAGTGGTCCACCGACGCTTTGAACGGCAGGATGGACCTGCAAGGCACGCTGCCGCCGCTGCTGATCGGCGCAACCGCACTCGTCATCGCCTACAACCTGACGCGCCTCATCCAGCTCGGCCTCAACCAGCTGCGGGATTCGCTGTTTGCCAGCGTCGGCCAGTATGCCGTGCGCCAGCTTGCCTACCGCACCTTCGTGCATATGCACGAGCTTTCCCTGCGCTTTCATCTGGAGCGCAAGACAGGCGGGCTTTCGCGCATCATCGAACGCGGCACCAAGGGCATCGAAACGATCGTGCGCTTCACGATCCTGAACTCCGTCCCGACCGTCATCGAATTCCTTTTGACGGCAGCGATCTTCTGGTGGGGCTACGGCTTCTCCTATCTTGCCGTCACCGCCTTTACCGTCTGGGCCTATATCTGGTTCACAATCCGCGCTTCCGACTGGCGCATCTCCATCCGCCGCACGATGAACGATAGCGATACGGACGCCAACACCAAGGCGATCGACTCGCTCCTCAACTTCGAAACCGTCAAATATTTCGGCAATGAGGAGATGGAGGCCAAGCGCTTCGACACTTCGATGGAACGCTATGAGAAGGCGGCGACCGACGTCTGGACTTCACTCGGCTGGCTGAACTTCGGCCAGGGTGTGATCTTCGGCATCGGCACGACGATCATGCTCGTTCTCTCGGCCTGGTCGGTGCAGAGCGGCGAGCACACGGTCGGCGATTTCGTCTTCATCAATTCCATGCTGCTGCAGCTTTCGGTTCCGCTGAACTTCATCGGTTTCGTCTATCGCGAAATCCGCCAGGGATTGATCGACATTGAGCAGATGTTCGATCTCCTGGAAGTAAAGGCAGAGGTGCTGGACGCGCCGGACGCGAAGGATCTTGCCATCGGCCAGGGCGCCATCTCCTTCAAGGACGTGCATTTTTTCTATGATCCGGCCCGACCGATCCTGAAAGGCATTTCCTTCGAGGTGCCCGCTGGCAAGACGGTTGCCGTCGTCGGTCCCTCAGGAGCCGGCAAGTCTACACTGTCGCGGCTGCTCTATCGCTTCTACGATATCCAGAGCGGCGCGATCACTGTCGATGGGCAGGATATACGCGGCATCACGCAGAAGAGCTTGCGCTCGGTCATCGGCATGGTGCCGCAGGATACGGTGCTGTTCAACGACACGGTGGCCTACAATATCCGCTACGGGCGGCCTTCGGCCAGCGAAGCCGACGTGAAGCAGGCCGCCGAAATCGCCCAGATCGGGCATTTTATCGAGACGCTGCCGGAGGGTTTCGAAACCAAGGTGGGCGAGCGCGGATTGAAGCTTTCGGGTGGAGAGAAGCAGCGCGTGGCAATCGCCCGCACCATCCTGAAGGCCCCGCCCATCCTCATCCTCGACGAGGCGACCTCGGCGCTCGACACGACGACGGAGCGGGAAATCCAGACGGCGCTCGACGTCGTTTCCAAAAACCGCACGACGCTGGTTATCGCCCACCGCCTGTCTACCGTCATCAGCGCCGATGAGATCATCGTCTTGAAGAGCGGCGAGATCGCCGAGCGCGGCACGCATGCCGCTCTTCTCGAACAGAACGGACTCTATGCCTCGATGTGGAGCCGCCAGCGCGAGGCGACACAGGCCGAAGAGCACCTGAAGCAGGTTCGCGAGAGCGACGAACTGGGCATCGTCAACCGTCTGGCGCCTGCGACCTAACGCCGGAAACGGGCAAAACCGCTCGTTTTGTTGTATAGAACCAACGCATCGAAAGCGGCCTGCGGTCCATGCCATTGCTCCTCAGGTCGTTTTTCTGTAACCAGCGGATACGAAAAACGACAGGAGGCCGGCATTCATGAGCTTGTTCGATACGGTTCGCAACACGATTGTCCCGGTGCACAAGGAAGGTTATCCCTTCGTCGCCGCCTTCTTCGTCGCGTCGCTCGTATTGGGCTGGATCTTCAAGCCGCTCTTCTGGATCGGCCTTATCCTGACGCTCTGGTGCGCCTATTTCTTCCGTGATCCCGAGCGCGTCACCCCGCAGGACGACGATCTCGTCATCTCGCCTGCGGATGGCAAGGTCTCCTCGATCCAGATGGTGACGCCGCCGGCCGAACTGAACCTCGGCAGCGAGCCGATGCTGCGCATCTCCGTCTTCATGAACGTGTTCAACTGCCATGTGAACCGCGCCCCGATGCGCGGCCGCATCGTCAGCATCAACTATCGCAAGGGCAGCTTCGTGAATGCCGAGCTCGACAAGGCGAGCGAGGAGAACGAGCGCAACGGCCTCGTCATCGAGACCCGCCACGGGCAGATCGGCGTCGTGCAGATTGCCGGCCTCGTCGCACGGCGCATCCTCTGCTTTTCGCATGCCAACGAACCTGTCGATGCCGGCGAACGTATCGGCCTCATCCGCTTCGGTTCGCGGCTCGACGTGTTCCTGCCTGCTGATACCGCGCCGCGCGTCTCGCTCGGTCAGACGGCGGTTGCCGGCGAGACCGTCATTGCGGAATTCGCCTCGGCAAAGGGTCCGGTCATCAGCCGCCGCAGCTAATTTTCAGGAGAGCGCGATATGGAAACACCCTTTCCGCCCTTCGAACCGAACGGCCCGAGCGACGATTCGGCGCGCGGGCCGCGCCTGCGCGAGATTCCGATCCGGCTCGTCGTTCCGAACCTCATCACCATCCTTGCCATCTGCGCCGGCCTGACCGGCATCCGGCTCGCCTTCGAAAGCCGCTATGAGCTGGCTGTCGCCATGGTGCTCGTCGCCGCCTTCCTCGACGGTAT
Organism: Rhizobium sp. 05L429; assembly: GCF_056397645.1. Classification (NCBI taxonomy): domain Bacteria; kingdom Pseudomonadati; phylum Pseudomonadota; class Alphaproteobacteria; order Hyphomicrobiales; family Rhizobiaceae; genus Rhizobium; species Rhizobium sp. 05L429. The sequence goes on from NZ_JBFTNV010000002.1 coordinate 215,858, forward strand.
CGACGGTCGTGTGGCGCGCCTCATGAAAGCCACGTCGAAATTCGGCGCGCAGATGGATTCGCTTGCCGACATCGTCAATTTCGGCGTCGCCCCTGCCCTCGTGGTCTATGTGTATGCGCTAGACCAGGCGCGCTCGCTAGGCTGGATCGCCGCGCTCATCTACACGATCGCCGCCGGCCTCAGGCTGGCACGCTTCAATGTGATGTCGGAACGCGACAACCGCGCGCCCTGGCAATCGGAATATTTCGTCGGCGTGCCGGCGCCGGCCGGCGCGATGCTGGTGCTCCTGCCCGTCTATCTCGGCTTTCTCGGCCTCACCACCGACCGGACCTTCGCCTTTCTCTCCTCGGGCTACACGGTCCTCATCGCTTTCCTGCTCATCAGCCGCCTGCCTGTCTGGTCCGGTAAATCCGAGAGCCGCATGCGCCGTGATCTCGTGCTGCCTGCCATGCTCGGTGTGGTGATCTACGTCGCGATGCTGATGAGCTTTACCTGGGAAGTGATGGTCTTCACGGTCTGCGCCTACCTCATTTCGCTGCCCTTCGGAGCGCGGAAGTGGAAACGCAAATATGGCACGCTGACCATCGAGGAACCCGGTATCGGCGAGGACGACATCGGTCGTCACATCTGAGCATCCACTTTATTAAGTAAGTATTAACGAACGCAGGCTTCGGTTAAGCCTCGCGAATTATGCTCCGTGGTTACATTTCCTGATAGGCGATGCCTCTCTTTTGTCGCTATTAAAGACAAAAGAACAAGACAGATAAAATTCTAGGAAACACGTAAGGAGAGTATCGTGACCTCGAAGAAGACAACGGAACAGCAGCAGACAGCCAAGCCGGATCTCACGACCAACTACCGCCCGCTCGGCCTCAAGGCCGTCGCTGCGGCTTCGATGATGGCAAAGCCGGCACCGGTCAAGAAGCTCGCCTAAGCGGGCGTAAAGAACCGCGCGAGCAGGCTGACCGCCGGCAGGCTCGTGACGATGCCGATAGTGTCACTCGCTTCCTGCATTGTCAGGCCGTGGAGAAACTCGCCTCTTTCGAGGAAGTTGACGATCTGCACGATGACGCGGGTTGAACATCATGAAGGTGTGCGTGGTGTGCAGCACGAGATGTTCGGCGGCACCCTGCAATCTCGTCGATGCGACCGACACCTTCCCGTCGTTCGGCCCCTCTATGATGGAACTGAAAACTGGATTGACACCTATGTCGCCGGCGATGATTCCAACCGGATAGTCGGGGGCTGGCAGAAGCTTCGGTACTGCGGTTGCGCCGGTTCCAAGCTCGCGCCCGGCCGGGCCATTGATCCAGTGAAATGGCAGCATTTGTCCGAAGACATCGATACGGTCGTGGACCAACTTGCCTTCACCAACCCCAGCGTCGTTCCGAGCGAACGTATTTCTAATCCGGAGTGGCGGCCGCAGATGAGCCGCCATTTGCATGCGTACCGCTGAACATTCGTCGTTTGACGGCCTCCCTCACTGTCTGAACGAATACATAGAGCAACGGAATGATGAGGAGGCCTGCAACCGTTCCGACCAACAGCCCACCCAGGACCGTCACGCCGATCGCCTGGCGGCTGCCCGCTCCGGCCCCCGATGCTACAACCAGCGGCACAACCCCCAAGATGGACGCCATCGCTGTCATCAACACAGGCCTGAAGCGCTGAGAGGTCCCCTCGGTTGCCGCTTCCGTGATGCTGAAACCTTCCTCCCGGCGCTCCTTGGCGAACTCCACAATGAGGATAGCGTTCTTGGCCGCTAACCCGATCAAAAGCAGCAGGCCGATCTGCGCGTAGATATTAAGGTCGATGCCACCGATCACCAGCCCCGCCAGGGCCCCAAGAACCGCGATGGTCACGGACATCATCACCGCCAGCGGGACGCTCCAGCTTTCATATTGGGCGACGAGGAAGAGATAGGTGAATATGATCCCCATGATCAGGATGATGACCGTCTGCCCGCCGGCCTGCTTTTCCTGGAGAGCCAGTCCCGTCCATTCGTATCCGAAGCCTGGCGGCAGCTTCTCTGCGGCAAGCGCTTCCATGGCGTTCAAGGCGTCCCCGGTACTTGCGCCCGCCGCCGCCTGTCCGTTGATTGCGGCGGACGGGAAAAGATTGTAGCGGTTGACAGAGTTCGGCCCATAGATGGTTGAGATCGAAAGCATTCCCTGCAACGGGACCAGATCGCCCGATTGGCTTCGCACCCTCAGGCGCTGGATGTCCTCGATGCGGGAGCGGAAGTTCGGCTCGTCCTGGATGCGAACCTGGTATACGCGGGAAAATATGTTGAAGTCATCGACATAGGCCGATCCGAGATGCGCTTGCAGCGTGCTGAAGATCGCAGCAGGCGAAACGCCGAAAATCTCGGCGCGCCGCCGATCGATGGTGAGATAGATTTGCGGCGCGTCCGCCGAAAACGTGCTGAAGACGCTGGTCAGCTGCTTCGTCCGGTTTGCTGCGATGATCAGCCCGCGCATCACTTCGGCGAGTTCTTCCTGGCTTTGCCCGGCACGAGCCTGAAGGCGGAAATCAAATCCGCCGGTCGTGCCGAGACCGGGTATCGCCGGCGGATTGAACGGCACCACTGATGCCATCGAAATTCTGCTGAACTCCCCGCGAAGCCGGTTCATCAGCGCAAAAGCGCTTTGATCCGATCCGCGATCGCTCCAGGGCGTCAGTGCCGAGATGACCATTGCTGAATTGGAGCCGCCGCCGCCGATCATGCTCGTTCCAGCGATGGCAATGGTGTTTGCAATACCCGGCGTCCGCTGAAGCACTGAAGTCACCGTCGCGATTGTTTCCTGCGTGCGCTCGAGGGATGCGGAGTCCGGCAATTGCACATTCATGAACAAGTAGCCCTGGTCTTCCGAGGGCACGAAACCAACCGGCAAAATGCGATAGCAGCCGTAGATGCCGACCACGACAACAGCAAAAACGAGCAAGCTGAGGGCGATCTTACGCGCAAAGACCGCCAGCAATCGCAGGTAAAATCGTCTCGACGCATCGAGCGCCCCGTTTATCCTGCTGAAAATCCGCGAGCGGCTCTCCTGTGCCGGGCGCAGGATCAGGACACACAGCGCCGGGCTGAGCGTCAGGGCATTGATCGTCGAGAAGGTGATCGTCACCAGGATGGTCACCGCAAACTGCCGGTAAAGTTCACCGGTTATGCCGGCGAGAAACGCAACCGGTACGAAGAGGGCGGCCAGCACCAAGGTCGTGGCGACGATCGGACCGGTGACCTGGCTCATAGTACGCAACGTCGCCTCGCGCACGTCAACGCCGGCCTCGCTCATGATGCGTTGGACGTTTTCCACCACGATGATGGCGTCGTCCACGACCAGGCTGATCGCCAGTATCATCGCGAAAAGCGTGATCGTATTCGCCGAATAGCCCATGAGATAAAGCACGGCAAAGCCACCGATCAGCGAAACCGGTATTGTCAGCGTCGGGATGATGGTCGCGCGCCAGTCCTGCAGGAAAAGGAACACGACGGCCACGACGAGCGCGAAGGTGATCGCCAGCGTGACGAAAATCTCGTGGATGGTCTGGCGAACGAAAGCGGTGGTGTCGAAAACGACCGTGTATGCGATGTCATCGGGAAACTGTTTCGACAACGTCTGCAGCTCGCCCAGAACGGCGTTCGATACCGCCAGCGCATTGGCGTCCGCCGACTGATAGACGACAACGGTCGCGCTGGGCTTGCCGTTCAGGGTCGATGCCGTATCGTAGGATTCTGCTCCGAGTTCGACCCGGGCGATGTCGCGGAGATGGACGATCGCGCCATCCTTGTTGGTGCGGATGATGATGTCGCCGAACTCGTCCGCATCCGCGAGCCTTCCTCTCGCCATGACGGTCAATTGCAGCTGCTGGCCGGTGGGTGCGGGAGGAGAGCCGAGCTGGCCGGCGGACGCCTGGGCGTTCTGGGCCTGGATCGCGGCGGCCAGGTCGGCGGCGGTTACCCCAAGGGCCTGCATGCGATCGGGGTTCATCCATATGCGCATGCTGTAGGCGGGACCGAACACGCTCGCCTCGCCAACGCCCGGCAGGCGGGCGATCGCATCGCGGATATTGATCATCGCGTAGTTGCTGATGAACACATCGTCCCTGGTGCCTTTCGGCGAGTAGACCGCAAAGCCCAGCAGCATGCTCGATGAACGCGTCCTGACCGAGACGCCTGTCTGCGTGACGGCGGCAGGAAGCCGCGGCGTTGCCATCGCCACCCGATTTTGCACGTTGACCTGGGCAATTGCCGGGTCCGTCCCGGCCGCGAACGTAACGGTCAGGCTATAGGTACCGTTGTTGGTGCTCGATGACGACATGTAGAGCATGTCGTCGACGCCGTTCACCTGGTCCTCGATCGGCGCTGCTACACTATCGGTCATGACGCTTGCATTCGCGCCCGGATAGCTTGCCGTCACCTGCACTTCGGGCGGTGTGATTTGAGGAAACTGCGCGACGGGTATCAAGAGGAGGGAGACCCCTCCGGCGATCATCATCACGATCGCGATGACCATCGCGAACCTCGGTCTCGCGATGAAGTGCGCCGATATGTTCATTGCGCGGACCCTGATTGTGATGCGGCAGGAGCGAGCGAGATCACGCTACTATCGGTTGGAGAGACCTCCGTGGGACTGACGGCCGCGCCTTCGGAGATGTTCTGCAGCCCCTCGACAACGAGTTTTTCGCCGCCTTTCAGACCATCGTCGACCACCCAGTTGCCATTGATCTGCCGGGAGGTCTTTATTCGCCGCAGCTCGACAGCGTTCTGCTCGTTGACCAGCAGGACGAACTTGCCTTCGCGGTCCTGCTGCACCGACCCCAAGGGCACAACTGGGCGTAGTGTCTTTTCCGTTCCCGATATGACGACCGTGACGAACTGCCCTGGAATTAGCAGGCCATCGGGATTGGAAAACAGTGTTCGAACCGCCAGCGTCCCGGTCGCCGGGTCGATTTCGTTGCCGAAGAATTCGATCTTTCCAGGCTCCCTGTATGCTTGGTCGTTTGAGAGCCGCAGGCTGGGCTGGTAGCGCCTGGCGAGTTCTTCCTTGCCGATATCGCCGGCGGCTGCGCGTAGTTCGAGGATGGATCGGTCGCTCACGGAGAATACCACGCGGATTGGATCCATTTCCACGACGCGTGCAAGCGCCATCGAACTGCCGCTGACGAAGCTTCCCACAGACAGTTCCGCTGCCCCGATGCGGCCGTCAATCGGCGAGGTAATCCTCGTGTAGCTGAGATTGAGCTCGGCCTGGGCCACGCGTGCTTGCGCCGACAACAGGTTTGCCTGTCCGGTCTCCAGCGCCGCTTGGCTTTCCTCCAGCGTCGCGCGCGATACGGTCTGGCCGGTCAGCGACTGATTTCGCGCAACGCGGCGTTGGGCATCATCCAAGCTCGCCTGGGCGCTCGCAAGCGCTGCCTTGGCATCCGCTAACGATATCTGAAGGGATCGTTTGTCGATCAGGAAAAGATCCTGATCCTTCTTGACCAGTTGGCCCTCGTCAAAAAGGCGTTCGTCCAGAAAGCCTTCGATCCGCGAACGGATATCGACGGCATTGACCGCCTCCACGCGACCGACGAATTCGTGCTTCGGCGAGACATCTTGAACCGGTATGCTGAAGACGCCGACGGAAGGCTCAGCCTGCGCCGCGGCGTTCTCCGGTGCGGACATTAACGTTGCCGACAATATTATGAGGCATGCCGACGGAACTCGACGTCCCAATTTCATCGACCAGTCTCCATCAGAGCCGAGATAATTTCTCAAGTCAAAACGTATGGAAGCAGTCTACAGCGGCAAATTCGTATATGCTCAAATACTACTGCTAGTCGTTAAAATCGGCAAGCCGTCAGTGATAGTACTCTTGTTACAGCTGGATCTTTTGCAGATGTGGGCCGGATACCGGAAGTCTGGACTACACCTGCGTGACCGTTTCGGATGCGTCTTTCAAAAAAGCGCCGCCTGTCGTTTCATGCCCTTGACTGGGCGGCGGCAAGCCGTCAGGTCACGCGCACTTCGTCGGATCCGCAGGAAATGCTTTTTAGGCCGCCCCGCTGATCAGAAGGATGGCTGCTCGCTCGGTAGGCAACATTTGCAATCAGAGGCTGTTATCCTCAATAATCCATCGATCACAGACTGAGCACCGCCCGCCGCTTGCATGTTCATTGAGTGTCGTCGATAATTTTCGACCAGCTGGTTTTTGCCACTTGCGATCTCAAGCTCAACTGGGCCACGAGTTGTTCGACAACGCTGTCTTCATCACTCTTGCTGAAAACGATCGCTTCGATCTCCATGCTGCCGTCGCCTTCGTCAAGGCGGCTTTTAATCGATCGGAACTGGAGTTTGTTGGCGTTTAGTGATTGCAGGAGCGCCGCCCGGATTGCGACCTCGTCCTCCAGCGGGCACGTCAGCCTTATGTCATATATACGGTCCTGTTCTGACGCGACCACAGACCAAGTTTCAATATATCGTCCAAGCTTGGGAAGCGTAAAGTTGAAGGCAACGATAAACAACGCCGCCTCGACGGCCAGCAGAAGTTGCCCGTAGCCAGCAAAGACGCCCACCGCGCCAGTGCTCCAGACCGTCGCAGCCGTGCTCAATCCTTTGATGTTGGTGCCGTCGCGGATAATGAGGCCAGCGCCTAGGAAGCCGATGCCTGTGATCACTTGAGCGCCCATACGTAAATCAAACTCCAAACCCATAGCACTTGGAAGCGACGCATAGGACGCGGCGCCGAGGGAAACCAGCGCGTGTGTGACGAGATTTGAGTTGCGCTGCTTCAAATGTCTCTCGGCGCCGATCAGCGTTCCGAGCAGCAAAGCTATAACCAGCTTGAGGAGAATTGAATGGCTGGCGTCCATCTCGATTACCTCGTTAATATGTGTCGTGGGTCGTGCCTGCTTTCTCGCGTCAACCAGTTGTCTCTGCCGCACAAAAAAATCGCTTCGTACGGAAAGCAATCAGCGCCCTTCAACCTGTTTTTAACTTGGTTCGGAGGCATGAATCTCGATTGGAGAGAACATGGTACACGTCCTGCTGAAGTTGCAGGACGGCGGGTTCGGGTTTCAAAAGAAACTGAGCTGGCCATTGTCAGGCGTTTTCTTCTGGGGCGGCTTCGACACCTTCTCGAGCGGTACCGGATCTTGAAGATCCGGTCCCATGTTTGCAACCTTGTTGACCTTGTCGGAAACTGGGATCGCCTCGAAGAAATCCTCCTGGACCGGCTGCATGAGGCCGACGACCTCGCGCGGCTCCTGCGTCTTGCAGTCGAGCCAGCGGGGAAAATCCTCCGGCTGGATGACGACCGGCATGCGGTCATGGATCGAGGAGATCGCGCTGTTGGCCCTGGTCGTCAGGATGGCGCCGGTATCTACTTCCGAACCATCGGCTGAGGACCATGTTTCCATGAGCCCGGCAAAGGCGATGACGCCGCCGCGGCGCGGCCGGATCCAATAGGCCTGCGCCTTCTCTCCGCTTTCCTTCGACGGGCGATGCCATTCGTAGAAGCCGGAAGCCGGGATGAGGATGCGGCGATGGCGCATGGCGGCGCGGAAGGATGCCTTGCCGATTGCGGTTTCAGAGCGCGCATTGATCAGCAGTGGGAATTCCTTGGGATCCTTGACCCAGCCGGGCGTGAAGCCCCAGCGCACCAGCAGGGCGCGGCGATCCGGCAGGTTGCTGCCCGGCTCCTGCCCTTCGCCTGATATGACGACGAGAATCGGCTGCGTCGGCGCGATGTTGTAACGTGCCGGAAAGCCTTCCAGCTCGGCAAGGCTGAAAGCTTCGGCTATATCCTTGACCACTTCTGTCAGGGCAAAACGTCCACACATGCGAATGTCTTTGCACCCTGCCCCGCATCGGTCAAGGCGCTTTGTCCACAAGCAATTCCCAATGGAGAGCCGCTGCACATCTTTCGCAGAAAGGCTCTAACTGCGTGGTGCGAAGAGGATGACCGCCGTGCCGGCAAGGCAGATCAGCGCGCCGCCGATATCCCAGCGGTCGGGAACGCGGTTCTCCGCCAGCCAGAGCCACAACAGCGAGGCAACAATGTAAATGCCTCCATAGGCGGCGAAGGTGTGTCCGGCGGCCTCGCTCGGCACCAGCGTCAGCAGCCAGGCAAACAGCGCCAGCGACACCATGCCGGGCGCCAGCCACCAGACGGGCTTTGCCAGCCGCAGCCAGGCCCAGAAGGCAAAGCAGCCTGCAATTTCGAAGAGGGCGGCAAGGGCATAGATCAGGTAGGTCACGGGCATCTCGCAGGAATCACAGCGGCCATATTCCATGCTAGCCCAGCGATTGCGCAAGGTGAGTTGCCCATGGGATAAGGCAGGCATCACAGCAACACGTGCGAGCCGATGACCTCCGAAGCCAGACCCGCCTCCTCCGCCATCCTGGAACGTGATGGCCGATTCCTTCTTGTGCTGCGGCGAAACCCGCCCTCGGCCGACATGTATGCCTTTCCCGGCGGCCGCGGCGAGCCCGGCGAAACACCCGAAGAGACGGCATTGCGTGAATTCTTCGAGGAGACCGGTATCCAGGCACGAAACCCGCGCCTATTCTCCACCTATGACCTGAAGACGCATACGCCCGACGGCAGCATCAGCAGCCATTTCTTTCTCTCCGTCTTCCGCGTCGAGGCGGACCGCCATCTGGTGGCAGAAGCTGCCGATGATGCAGCAGCAATCGGCTGGTACAGCGTGGAAGAGATCCGCCGCATGCCGGCGCCGCAGAGCGTGCTCGAATGCGTCGAGCGGCTGGCAGCCGGCGAATGAGGCCAATGCCGGAAGAGTTGGCAGAATAGAAGTGGAAACTGCCACATCCGCCTTGTTCCTGTCATGCTCCCTGTATCAACTGGGAGCATGATTCCCGTTCGACGCGTTCTCTTGTCATCTCTTGTCTTTGGCGGCCTCGTCTGGGCCAGTCCGACAATGGCGCAAGGTGAGGCGCGGGGCAGCAAGAATACAGTTCCCCCGCCGACGGAAGAGATCGCACCGCCGGTCGTGGTCGTACCCTATGACGACAAGCTGGCGCGGCTGGCAGAGGTCTTGGGTTCGGTGCATTACCTGCGTACGCTCTGCAAGGCTCAGGGCGCGGATGAATGGCGAGCCGACATGCAGGAACTGCTCGATTCCGAGACGAATGGGGAGCCGCAGCGCAAGGAAAAACTGACCGCAGCCTTCAATCGCGGTTACCGCACTTTTGCCTCGGTTTATACGGATTGCACCCAGGCGGCCATCGTGGCAGAAGAGCGCTACCGTAACGAAGGTGCAACACTTGCCACAGAAATTACTTCGCGGTTTGGAAATTGACGTTTAATTAACCTGTTTTCGCATGCGGACGTGTCGTTTTGGGAAAAGGCTGTTAGTGTTGTTAACATAGCGGTAAGACATGAGAAGTTCTGAGGAAAAGACAATGGAACCAAGCCTCAACGACATCGACGACATGATCGTCCACGAAAAGATGCAGGCGGCTCTGGAATACCAGAACGAGGCTTGGGCCGACGGAATGGCCGATGGTATCGAGCCTGAAATCATTGCCGATGCTGCGATTGCCCATGCACTGCGGGAGACAATCAGACTGCATGGAGAAAGCAGCGCCGAAGCCTTGTTGGATTCGCTGCGCGACCGCATGCTGGCAGGTGAGTTTTCCACCAACCGGACCCTGCAATAAGGGCAATACAGAGAGTTTCATGCGTACCGGTAAAGATATTTCATCGCGAATTGCGCTCGCGCCGGTCCTGCTTGCCGTCGGCCTTGCCGCAGGCAGCGTGCTGTCCGCATCTTCCGCCTACGCACTTTCTGAACTTCAGAAGATTCCGGGCCAGCCCGATGCGCCCGCCACGGCGCAACAGAACCCACAGCAGCCGGCAGCACCGCAGAACGGCTCCTCGGGTGTCCCCATGCCCGATCCGCTCGTCAACAAGGAAGGCCAGAGCGTCGACAAGACGCCGGGCGCGTCCGACAATTCCAAGCCCGCCGAAGTGATCTACGACATCAGCAAGGTGCCGGAACCCGTGCGCAAGATGCGCGAACAGATCGTTGAGGCGGCCGCCTCCGGCGACCTCGAACGCCTGCGTCCGCTGATGGGCACTGGCGCGGACCAGACACAGGTCACGGTCGGCGAACCGACAGACGATCCAATCGGCACGCTGAAGGATCTCTCCGGCGATCCTGACGGCGACGAGATCCTCGCCATAATGCTCGATGTCATATCGACCGGCTTCGTGCATGTCGGCCAGGGCACGGCTGATGACATGTATGTCTGGCCCTATTTCGCCGAGAAGGACCTGAAATCGCTGACCCCACCGGAACGCGTCGAACTGCTGCGCATCGTCACGGCAGGCGACCTCTCCGATATGCAGGAGTTCGGCGGCTATAATTTCTACCGCCTCGGCATCACGCCCGACGGCAAATGGAAGTTCTTCACAGCCGGCGACTGACGCCAGAGCGTCGTGGCTCCTTTGGGATGCACAAAGGACGCTCTAACTCATTGAAACTAAGCATCAGGCTTTCCGAAAATCGTTTCCGATTTTGCGCCGATGCTGTAGAGCGCTTGCACCATCAGCTTCAAAGACTTACCTCTGAGCGATCACCAACGCGACAGGTTTCGCCATGCCAGCCGTATTCCTGAAAGACCGCTCGCTTATTGCCGTCGGCGGCCCTGAAGCAGAAGCCTTCCTGCAGAATCTCATCACCACTGATATCGTCTCGCTTGGTGCGGACGAGGCGCGGCCGGGCGCGTTGCTGACGCCGCAGGGCAAGATCCTGTTCGACTTCATGATCTGGCGCGACGGCGATGGCTTTGTCATCGAAACGGACGCCTCCCAGCGCGAAGCGCTGCTGAAGCGATTGACCATGTACCGCCTGCGCGCGCCGGTGACGTTGACGCCAGTTGCAGAGGATGGCGTCACCATTTCCTGGGGCGAGGAGGCCGGAGCGGGCATCAAGGACAGCCGATTCGCCAAGGCCGGTGTCACCGTGCTGCGTCGTGCCGGTCATCATGGCAGCCACAATGCGACCCTCTACGATGCGCTGCGCATCGAGCATGGCATCGTTACGTCAGGGCCTGATTATGCGCTTCAGGATGCCTTCCCGCATGATGTGCTGATGGATTTCAATGGTGGCCTCTCCTTCAAGAAAGGCTGCTATGTCGGCCAGGAAGTGGTGTCCCGTATGCATCATCGCGGCACCGCACGACGCCGCGTCGTGACTGTTTCGGCCGGCGCCGCATTGCCCGCCAGCGGCACTGAAATTACCGCCAATGGCAAGCCGGTCGGCACGCTCGGCTCCGTCGAGGGAACAAACGGACTGGCGATCGTGCGCATCGACCGCGCCGGCGAGGCGATGGCATCCGGTACGCCGCTGCTTGCCGGCGATGTTTCCGTGACGCTCAGCCTGCCGGCCTGGTCCGGCCTCAGCTTCCCGACCTCCTCGGACGAGGCGAGCGCGTGACGACTGCGAAGGCTCCACGCGCCTGGCAGCGCATGCTGTCCGGGCGGCGACTCGATCTGCTCGACCCCTCGCCGCTCGATGTCGAACTGACCGATATCGCCCACGGGCTTGCCCGCGTCGCCCGGTGGAACGGTCAGACGTCGGGCGACCATGCTTTTTCAGTTGCGCAGCATTGTCTCATTGTTGAAACCATCTTCCGGCACTTCAATGACGCCACACCCGGCGATTGCCTGATGGCGCTGCTGCATGACGCACCGGAATATGTGATCGGCGATATGATCTCCCCTTTCAAGGCGGTCGTCGGTGGCGGATACAAGACGGTCGAAAAGCGGCTGGAGGCCGCCGTGCATCTGCGCTTCGGCCTGCCGCCGCACCCTTCCCGCGAACTCAAGGACAAGATCAAGAAGGCCGATACGATCGCCGCCTATTTTGAGGCAACGGTGCTTGCGGGCTTCACGCCGGCAGAGGCACAGAAATTCTTTGGCCAGCCGCGCGGCATCACCAGGGACATGCTCTCGATGGATCCTTTCCCAGCTCTCGAAGCGCAGCGGCTCTTCTGCGAACGCTTTGCGGAGATCGAGGCAGCCCGGGGCGTGACCCCGTGACCGTGATCGTGGTTTCTCCGCTGGCGCGCATTGCCGAGATGGCGGTGCGGCACAAGGCGCGCGAGATGATCAGCCTGATGGCGAAGGAACAGGCCTTTCACCGTCCAGGCGTGATCCAAGCCGATCGGCATCTGCTGCTTAACATGAACGATATCACCTTCAAGGGCACGGGCGATCTCGTGGCGCCCGACGAGAGGCATGTGCAGGCGATCATCGATTTCGCCGCCGGCTGGCAGCAGGAGGCGCCCCTTCTGATCCATTGCTGGATGGGCGTTTCGCGCTCACCCGCCGCAGCGCTGATTGCCGCCCTGTCGCTGGCGCCCGAGCAGGAGGACATGGCACTTGCCCGCCGGCTGCGCGCCGCCTCGCCCTATGCGACACCCAATGCACGGATCGTCGAAATCGGCGACGCGCTGCTTGATCGGCGCGGGCGGCTCGTCGATTCCGTGAGAGCCATCGGCCGCGGTGCGGATGCCGACGGCAACGTACCCTTCGTGCTGACCATCCGGGACGATTCGAACGGTTGACGCCCTTGGCCCCTGCTCCATCTAGCCCTCGACGATGCATTCGAGGAGCATATGATGGAACAGCAGGCCTCCGACCTTATCATTGCAACCCGTTCGGCGCTCGATCAGGCGAGCGCGCTTGCCGTACAATATTCTTTCTCCATCCTGGGCGCGATCATCCTGCTCATCGTCGGCTGGGTGACGGCGAGCCTCATCAGCCGCTGGGCCTATGAGGGCATCTCGCGCGTGCGCGGCATCGACGAGACGCTTGCCCGTTTCTTCACCAATGTCGTGCGCTATGCGCTGCTGGTGCTGGTCTTTGTCACCGTTCTCGGGCAGTTCGGCGTGCAGACGGCATCGATTATCGCCACTCTCGGCGCCGCCGGCCTTGCCGTCGGTCTGGCGCTGCAGGGCACGTTGCAGAATATCGCAGCCGGCATCATGCTGCTCGTGCTGCGCCCCTTCCGCGTCGGGGAGTATATCGAGACAAGCAGTGTGACCGGGACGGTGCTCGAGATCGGCCTTTTCGCCACGGAACTGAAGACGGGGGACGGCCTCTATCGCCTGGCGCCGAATTCGATCCTCTGGAATACGCCGATCACAAACTACAGCCGCCAGCCAACCCGGCAGAATGATCTGAAGATCAGCATTACGCACAAAGACGATCTCGACCTCGCAATGGAAACACTGATGAAGCTTGCGACAGCCGACAAACGAGTGCTCAAAACGCCGGCACCAAGTGTCTTCATCGATAGTCTCAGCGACAGCGCGGTCAGCATGACATTGCGCTACTGGGCATCGACCGGCGACTGGTGGAGCCTCAGCCGTGACATGATCAAGCGCGTCAAACTCGCCTTCGACAAGATGGGAGAGGTGGATGATACCTCAGCCCCAGCGCAGCCTTCGAACGCTCCCACTATAGAGCCAGCCTTGGAAGAAGCACCCGTCAACGCTCCGGGCCGCAAGAGGACGCCGAGGGCGTCCCCGCAGACATAGCCCTACTGCTTATTCAATCACACCGCAGGCAATCCTGTCGCCGGCGCCGCCTGAGGGCTGGCTTCGATAGTCATCGGATTCCGCATGCACCATCAGCGCGCGGCCACGCACACCATCCTCCTTGCCGTCGAGCGAGATCATGGTGTCGAAGACCTGCGCGCGCAGGATGCCGTCCTGACCGACATACTGGTTCGGCATGTCACCGGCATGTGGTCCCTTGGTGGCGAGGAAGCCATGCTCGGCCTTGGTCGGATTGAAATGACCACCGGCCGATTCGTGATGGGTTGCAGCATCGCAGCGGCCGGTTTCGTGGATGTGGAAGGCGACCCACTTGTTGACGGGCAGGCCTGAGATTTCCGCCTCGATGAAGACACCACCATTGGCCGCGGCGGTCAGCGTGGCACGGCCGGACTCCTTGCCGTCAGGGCCGATGAAATTTGCCGTCGCCGTCTGCTTGTCCTGGGCAAGGCCTTGGGACGCAGCCGCAAGCAGGCCGAGGGCAGCGATGGTGCATATGATTTTCATCGGGTTTCCTTCCGTTTCGGGGACTGTGTCCCAACGCCTCATAAGGGAAGGTGTTCCTGCCTGCATAAAAGGCAAGAAAAAGCCGGCCACAAGGCCGGCTCCAGACTAGTGCAGCTAGCGACCAACGCTCAGGCTGCGATACCGAGATCGAATTCGCCGTAGGTATTGCGATAGGCCTGCATCGCCTGGTCATCGCCATCAGGGGCACTCTGCTGCAGCGCATAGGGAACGGCCGTGCCGGTCGCCGAGCCGTTGTCGCTGTATTCCATCATGAGAGCGACGAGGCTGCTCGGATATTTCGGCTGCGTATTGCCCGAATTATCCTCTTCGAGAAATTCCCGGATGATGCCGGGTTTCTTATCTGCCGCACGTTCCGTGCGGCTCAGCACGCCGTCGCCATTGGCATCAAGCCGCGAGAGCGTTGCCAAATATGCATAAGAGATGTCTGAAACTGATGAAAGAGCAGTCATACAAACCTCCGTTCACCGCTTCTTCCGGTGAGAGTCTGTACGCAATACACGGGTGGGAAAGATCGGGCTTGACCCATTGACTAAACTGATTTGGGCTTCTGGTCAATAAGCTGTTAACCGTTGATTAACTATGATTGACAAAGTGTAACTACCCGTATCAGCGGCGCTTTCAATTTCCCTCGGTAAGCCAGGTTCCTTCGGTATTTCAGTAGTTTGCGAGATACAAACAAATTGCCGGCTAGCTATAAAGGGTCGTGAAGTTGCAACCGATTATTAATCGGGGAGGTAGAATATACCGCATGCGAGTTGCCGAAAATGGCCGCTTGTTGCTTATAAAAATTGATTCTTGCAGTCATTTCAGAAAGGTCTTTTTTATGTCCGGCGCGATATGGCATCCTTGCCAATCGAAGACGCCTTCGCCTATTGCCATGCTTTCATCGCAACCGTCCCGCGGGGGGTGCGCATGAAAGCCCAGACGCTTTTCTGGCAACAGTGCACGCAGGCCGTCAACCAGGACGGATCGATCGATGCAGAGCATCTGATGGAGCTCGTGATCGCGACCTATCGCAGCCATGAAAGCGAATATGACGAAATCGAGCATAGCGCTGAGACGCTGCTCACCGAAAACCGCGAATTGAAGAACACGATCACTTCCACCACGCAGGCGCTTGCGGAACAACGCAAGCTCTTCGAAATCGTGCTGAACAACCTGCCACTCGGCCTCAGCGTGTTCGATGCGGATCAGCGGCTGACCCTTTCCAACCTGCGCTTCCGCCAGCTCTTCGGCTTTACCGAAAGCGATATCACACCCGGTACGGCGATTGCCGACCTGATGAGCAAAACGCGCGGCACGGAGCACGCCAACACCGGGACGCACCGCAAAAAGCGAGGCCAGGAAGCCTCTTCGAAGGCAGGGCGCATCCGCAGGCGCGAATGGATGATGGATGATGGCCGCATCATCCAGAGCGTCGTCACCATCCTTGCCGATGGCAGCAATATCGCCATCCATGCCGATATCACAGAAGACCGCAAGGCCGCCGAGCGCATCACCTATCTCGCACATCACGATCCGCTCACCGGCCTGCCGAACCGCATTCGCTTCCGCGAGCAGCTCGATGCCGCCCTTGCCGAGCGCAAGGACGATGAGCAGATCGCGCTCGTGCATCTCAATCTCGACCGGTTCAAGTCGATCAACAATACCCTGGGTGTGTCGGCCGGCGACAAGATCCTGCAGCAGGTCGCGGAGAGAATCCGCGCCTCGGCCGGCTCGGAAAATATCCTTGCTCGTCTCGGCTCGGACGAATTCGCGATCCTGCAGACGCACCGCCAGCAGCCGTGGAACATCACCGCCCTCGCCGACCAGATCCGCCGTGAGCTCAGCGAACCCTTCTTTCGCGGCGACAAGCAGGTAGAACTCACTGTTTCCATGGGCATTTCGATCGCCCCTGACGATGCCACCGAGACCGACAAGCTGCTGCGTAACGCGGCAGTCGCCCTTTCCCACGCCAAGGCGGACGGACGCCGCCACGAGCGCTTCTTCAGCGGCGAGATGGAGGAGAAGATGCAGGCCCGCCATGCGCTGGAGGCCGATCTGCGCGCCGCCGTACAGAACGAGGAATTCGAGCTTCACTACCAGCCGCTCTACGACCTGACGCAGCATCGCATCTGCGGCTTCGAGGCGCTGATCCGTTGGAATCATCCGGTGCGCGGCCGAGTCACGCCGATGGAATTCATCCCGCTTGCCGAAGAGGTCGGCCTCATCGTCGATATCGGCCGTTGGGTTTTGCGCCGCGCCTGCAACGATGCAGCGCAATGGCCGGAAGATATCAAGATCGCCGTCAATGTCTCGGCCATCCAGTTCAGCAGCAGCGACCTGCCGCGGGATGTCAATGAAGCGCTTGCCGCCGCAGAACTCTCGCCGTCACGTCTCGAACTCGAGATCACCGAAAGCGTGCTGATGGAAAATCTCGATGAGGCCTTGCCGATCCTGCATGCGCTCAGGGAACGCGGCATTCGCATCTCCATGGACGATTTCGGAACCGGTTATTCGTCGCTGAGCTACCTTTCGAGTTTCCCCTTCGACAAGATCAAGATCGACAAGTCCTTCGTGAACGACATCGTCGAGAATAAGGAAGCACATGCGATCATGCGCGCGATCATCCTGCTCGGCGATGCGCTCGGCATGCGCGTGACCGCGGAGGGCGTGGAAACCGCAGAGCAGATGGCGCTGCTCGAATACGAGGAATGCGACGAGATCCAGGGCTATTATATCAGCCCCCCGAAACCCTTTGGCGACGTAGCCCGCATGCTTTCCATGCCGCCGAAGAAGAATGGCGGCGCTACGCCGTTCGCCAAGCTCCGGTACTGATTTCGAAACATTGCGACTCGCTGTCCAAGCGGTTATCGACTGGATACGAACCCTTTGAAAACCGGTGACGACAATGTTCAAGGCCGAAGCCTTCTCTCCCCACGAGTCTCTGGCTGTGGAGCTCATTCCACATGCGACCGAGGGTGACGACGGGTCTCACGACCTCGCCCATATTCTGCGTGTCTTCCGCAATGCCATGCGCATCCACGCCGCGGAAGGCGGCAAGGGCCGTGTGTTGGCCGCTGCCGTGCTGCTGCATGATTGCGTCGCCGTCGAGAAGAATTCGCCGTTGCGCGCCCAGGCCTCTGCGCTCGCAGCAGAAAAAGCTTCGCGGATATTGAAAGAGCTTGGATGGGGCGATGAGGATATCGCCGATGTCGCCCATGCTGTGACGGCGCACAGCTTCTCGGCGAATGTGCCGCCGGAAACGCTGGAAGCGAAGATCCTGCAGGATGCGGACAGGCTGGATGCCATCGGCATGGTCGGCGCGGCGCGCTGTTTCTATATTGCCGGGCGGCTCGGATCGGGACTCTACGATCCTTTCGATCCTGCCGCCGAGGGCCGTCCGCTCGACGACAAGCGTTATGCGATTGACCATTTCCAGACGAAGCTGTTCAAACTGGCGGATGGTTTCCAGACCCGGACCGGCCGTGAACTGGCAGCGGCCCGCGACAGGAGCCTGCGCGACTTCCTCGCGGCATTTATGGACGAAATCTAGGAGCCTATGATGCGTGTCAGCGATCTCTTCATCTACCCGCTCAAGAGCGCCCGCGGTATCGCCCTGCCCTCTACCGAGATCGATGCCTACGGTCTGCCCGGGGACCGGCGTGCCATGGTGACGGACGCGGACGGACATTTCATCACGCAACGCGAGCTGCCTGCGCTCGCCCGCATCGACGTGCGGCCCGAGGCCGGCGCTTTTCGGCTGCTGATGCAGGGCAAGCCGGAGATTGCCGTGCCGCCGCCGCATCCGGACCGGCGGCTCGACGTCATCGTCTGGAGATCACCTGTCAGCGCAGCGCTAGCCGACGACGACAGCAATGCCAGGCTTTCGGAATGGCTCGGTCGCGAAGTGAAGCTCGTCTTCTTCGACGGTCAGGCTCAACGAACGGCCAATGCCGAATGGGCAGGCGGAGACACACCGGTAACCTTTTCTGACGGCTACCAGATCCTGGTGACGACGACTGGATCGCTGAAGGCACTGAACGCCGACCTCTCGGCCCATGCCGAAGGCGGCGTCGGAATGGAGCGCTTCCGGCCGAATGTCGTCATAGACACGGATGAAGCCTGGGCAGAGGACCGCTGGGCGGCAATCGAGATTGCCGGTATCCGCTTCGACCTCGTCAAGCCCTGCGCCCGTTGCATCATGACGACGCAGGACCAGTTGACGGGTTCACGCGAGGTGGCGAACCCCATGCCCGCCATGGGCCGCATCCGCATGTCGGGCGACCGGCGCGTGCCCGGCCCGCTTTTCGGCTGGAACGTCACCCCGCGTGGCACCGGCAGGGTCACGATCGGCGACCAGGTAAAGGTCATCGAGGCCCGGCCGGAGGGCTGGGCCTTCAAGGTTCGCGCCCGAGCATAGGCCTTGGCCTTTTCTGGCCTCAGACGCGGGCCAGCGCCGTGTCGATCTCTGCCATCACATCAGAAGGCAGCGGGCCCTTTTCCAGCGCGCCGGCATTTTCCTCGACCTGCGCAACCGTCCGGAAACCAGGAATGGGCAGGGTGCGCGGCGAACGCGCCCAGAGCCAGGCGAGAGCGCCCTGGGTCAGCGTGCGTCCATCCGATATGAGAAGGCTGCGCACGGCATCGAGCCTTGCTGCGAATTCGGGCGCGATACGGCCATCTCTAAAATAGACCATCCATTCGAGTGCGGCACCGCGTACATCCTTGGCACCGACGGCCTTTTCCGGCGTGAACTTGCCTGTCAGCAGGCCCATGGCAAGCGGACCGCGATTGATGGAGATCAGATCGTTCCTTTCGACCACATCGATCATCTGAGGCACGGGCTCGAAGACGTTCATCGTATGCTGGATCGAGACGAAACCCGGCCGGCCGGCATGGCGGGCGGCACGATCGGGGAAATCCGTGCTCCAGCCGATAGCGTCGATCTTGCCCTCCACCCGCAGGGCCTGCAGCGTATCGAAGACTTCGTCGGACTGTTCCAGCGGAAAATCATTGAGATGGAATTGCAGGAGATCGAGACGCTCACGCTTCAGCCGGCCCAGCGACGTCTCGACGGACTGGCGGATGAAGGCCGGATCGGCAAAGGCGCCGGTCGCCTGCTTCGTCTCCGGATTGGTGGCAAAGCCGAATTTGGTCGCGATGACGATATCGGCGCGATTGCCGATCGCCTGTCCCAGGACCTCTTCCGAATGGCCGGCACCGTAGTTCGAGGCCGTATCGAAGAAGCGGATGCCAAGATCGATCGCACGGTTGATGGCTGCAATGGATTCATTATCGTCCACCTCGCCCCAGCCGAGCGGCGTCTCGCCGGCAAAGAACGGGCCGCCGATCGCCCAGCAGCCCATGCCGAGGCGGGGGATCTCCTGCCCGTTCCAGAGCTTGATGGTGGTCGATGTGTCG
Organism: Rhizobium sp. 05L429; assembly: GCF_056397645.1. NCBI lineage: Bacteria > Pseudomonadati > Pseudomonadota > Alphaproteobacteria > Hyphomicrobiales > Rhizobiaceae > Rhizobium > Rhizobium sp. 05L429. The sequence continues at coordinate 235,362 of NZ_JBFTNV010000002.1, forward strand.
GGCTTCGTCAGCATGGCTTCCTCCTTGAGCGTTCGATCCAAGGAGAGATAGGAGGCCCACGCATGGGGGTAAACCGCCAAAATTGAAGACTGTTTTGCAGAGATGAAAAGCCGTCAGGCAGAAAGTTCATCCGGCGGGGAAAGCGTCCGGGGGGTCGGGTTCAGTGCCCTGAGTGCTGCCTGAACGAAGCCCTCACGCGCCGCCGAAGCCTCCAGACCACGCGGCTCGTAGACATGGCGGTGCAGAAAGAATCCAGTCAGACGGAATGCCGTCGTAAGGCCTTCAAGATCGGCTGCGTGGTTTTCTTGCGTACTCAGGAAATGCGGCAAAAGCAGCATCTTGTCGGCCCAGGGTTCTCCGGCACTGCGGCTGACGGCACGGCCGGATTTCGGCGAGACATAGGCAAGATCGGCGCGGGTACCGGTCGCCGCACATTCCGAGAGGTCGAGGCCGAAACCGAGATCGTTCAGCACTGCGAGTTCGAAGCGGACGAAAAGCTCGCCGGCATCGGCGGGATTGTGGAGATGGTCGAGAATGACTTCCAGCGCCTCGAAGAGATGCGGATGCGGATCGCGCTCCGGCAGCAGACGCAAGAGGGCTCCCATCGCCTGCACGCCATAGACGGCGGTTGCCGTCTCCATCAGCCGCGCGGCGCGCAGCTTCACCGGTTCGAGGCGGAATTCACCGAGATGTTCATCCAGCCGGGCACGCCAAGTGACTTCCACCTCGTTGCCGGGCTGCAGCACCGGCTGCATGGTCCGCGAGCGGCCGGAACGGACGAGACCGAGATGACGGCCGCGCTCACGTGTCATCACCTCGGCGATGACACTCGTCTCGCCGTGGCGCTTGACGCCAAGAATGATCGCCTGGTCCTGCCATTGCATCGGAAAACCGTCCTTCAGTCTGCCGATTCATTCTAAAGCACGGCTAGAACTATGTCATTCCGCTGGCGATGGAAAAAGCTTCTGGAGGAAGTCGCGCATCGCATTCTCGTCGAAAGGCTTGACGAGAAGCGGCACGTCCTGAAGGTCTGTCGGGAAATCCTGTGTATCGGAATAGCCGCTGACGAAGCCGAAGGGAATATTGGCCTGCGACAGATCGCGCGCGAAATCGAAACTCAGCGCCTCACCCAGATTCACATCGAGAAGCGCGAAATCGTAATCTGCGACTTGGATTGCGTCCCTGGCCTGATCGAGGCTATTGGCGATATCGATGGTATCGGCGCCGACCAGGCGCAGAATATCCTCCGCCTCCATGGCGATGATCAGACTGTCTTCCAGGACCAGAACACGGGTTCTTGCGTTCATGATCTCCATGCCCCTCGTGAAGCGCAAGCATTGCAGCGCTTCGACCTTTTTGCAAACATCATTCCGTCGGTGCCCCGCCTGGACCGTTGACGGTGGTTGCCCACCAGAACTGGATAGCCACATTTTCGCCTCCCGTCGATAAAACGAAAATCGGGGAAAGATGACGCGACTCTATTTTTTCCGGCATCGCTTTGCATTTAAAAAAGACATCAAGGCTGACCAATCCTAGCAGGAAACTCCAAAGCGTGTCGCGATCTTTCAGATTCGCTTGCCACGCTTCGAGGCTTTGTTTGACGCATGTCATTTTCGCAAAACCGCTGCACAGTTTTGCGCGACGTGCTTTAGATGAAAGGCCGCTTTCCTTCGCGCAACCCTTCCCAGCCCGCCACCTGCATCAGACCTTCTCCGTCCAGCACATCGCAGCCGCGCTCCTGCCAGCGGATGAGGCTTCGCGCGGCGAGCTTTTTTAGTGTCTTGTTGGTGTGAACGATCGAAAGGCCGAGCGTATCGGCAATGTGCTGCTGCGTGATCGGGATGACATTGCGGCCATTGAAAAGGCCGAATTTCCGTGCGCGTTCGAAGAGGAAGGCGATCAGATACGCGGCTCTTTCAAGCGCGGTGCGGCGTCCTATGCTCAACAGGTGTTCGTCGAGTATCCGTTCTTCCTGCGCCGCTATCCAGGTGATGTCGAAGGCCAGCGAAGCGTGCTTGTTATAGAGAGACATCAGCTTATCGCGCTCGAAGACGCAGAGCGTTACCGGCGATAAAGCCTCTACGGAGTGCTGCATCTCGCCCATGATCGTGCCCTGCAGACCGACCAGGTCGCCCGGCATGACGTAATTCAGGATCTGCCGGCGGCCATCCTCCAGCATCTTGTAACGGAAGCCCCAGCCGGAGAGCACGGTGAAGAGGTGGGCGCTATGAGCGCCTTCGACAAGGATGGTCGCCCCGGCATCGACGGCCAGTTCCCCCCTCTTGAACTTCGAGACGAATTCCAGTTCGTCACGGTCGAACTCCCGGAAATGCGGTAATGGCCGCAACGGACACTGCTCGCAGGGTGTCTTGAAGGAATGGGTAGGTTTTGCCGTCGCCATCTTGTCCCTGCCATCGCAAAAACCGGCGCTGCAGGGTGCAGCGCCGTTGGCAGGTCAATGCGCAGACAGGCCGATTTGTTCCTTGGAACAGGCAGCAATTTTTACACGGAAACAAGGAGCTGGAGCCCGCTTGCCGGTTTTCTTGTCACTTTGCTTTCCGCATGTTGTTATCACAAACCGCTGCACACTTTTGCGCGACATGCTTTAACGCGGGAAGTCGAGACCCATCTCACGAAAGCGTTCGGGATCATCGCCCCAGTTTTCGCGCACCTTGACGAACAGGAACAGATGGACTGGCTGTTCAAGGATTTCAGACAGTTCACGGCGGGAGGCGGAAGAGATCGCCTTGATGGTTTCGCCGCCCTTGCCGAGTGCAATCTTCTTCTGGCTGTCGCGCTCGACATAGATGACCTGTTCGATGCGCACGGAGCCATCCTTGCGCTCTTCCCACTTTTCGGTCTCGACATGCGAGGAATAGGGAAGCTCCTGATGCAGGCGCAGGAACAGCTTTTCGCGGGTGATCTCGGCGGCAAGCTGGCGCATCGGCAGATCGGAGATCTGATCTTCCGGATAATACCAGGGGCCTTCCGGCAAGGTCTTTGCCAGATAATCCATGACGTCGTCGCAGCCGGAACCGTTTTCAGCCGAGATCATGAAGGTCTGCTCGAAGGCGATCTTCTCGTTTGCTGCAGCGGCAAGCGCCAGCAGGCTTTCGCGATTGACGCGATCGACCTTGTTGAGCGCAAGGAGCTTCGGTTGCGGAACATTCTTGAGGCCTTCGAGGATCGCCTCTGCATCGCCACGCAGGCCGCGCTCGCTATCGATCAGCAGCATGATGAAGTCGGCATCCTTGGCGCCGCCCCAGGCCGACGTCACCATGGCGCGATCGAGGCGGCGGCGCGGCTTGAAGATGCCGGGCGTATCCATGAAGACGATCTGCGCATTGTTGTGGATGGCAATGCCGCGCACAATGGCACGTGTCGTCTGCACCTTGTGGCTGACGATCGATACCTTGGCGCCAACGAGGCGGTTGACCAGCGTCGACTTGCCGGCATTGGTCGGTCCGATGAGGGCGACAAAGCCGGAATGCGTCGGACTGCTTTCGGCAGCGTTCTCGGCTGCCATTTCGTTTTCTTCTGTCATTGATCCCGTCAGTTTCCGGCAGACGTCGGCTGCCAAATGCCTTCGCGCTCGAGCATTTTCGTAGCAGCGACCTGTTCTGCGGCGCGTTTGGAGCGCTCTACTCCCGTTTCCGGTGTAACGCCAGCAACTTCTACAGTCACCCTGAAGCGCGGATCATGATCCGGTCCGCTGCGTTCCTCAACCCGGTAGACGGGCGTGACGCCAAATTTGGCGTGCGACCATTCCTGCAGCTCGGTTTTCGCGTCACGGCGGGCGCCATCGGCCCGCACGGCCCTGCCTTCCCAGTACCGCAGGATGAAACGACGGGCGACCTCCAGGCCGCCATCGAGATAGAGAGCGGCAATCAGGCTTTCGACGACATCGGCCCGCACGTTCATCATGCGCTTGCCGGTGAGCTTTTTCACGTCGGCGCCGGTACGGATGTAAAGATGGAGATTGAGTTCGTCTGCAACCGCCGCGCAGGTTTCGGCGCTGACGAGCTGGTTCAACCGCACCGAAAGTTCGCCTTCCGCCGCAGTCCCGAACGTGCGGAACAGCAACTCGGCGATGCTGAGTCCGAGAACCCTGTCGCCGAGAAATTCAAGCCGCTCGTAATTGCCCTTGTCGGTACGCGCGCTGGCATGGGTCAGCGCGCGGTCCAGACGTTCCTTTTCGGCAAATTCATGCCCGATCAGGGTTTCAAGCTTTGCGCGGTCCGCCGCTGAGAGCGTCTGCGCCTTGCTCATTCAACAACCTTGAAGAGGCGGTCCCAGCGCATATTGGTCGGCCATTTCCAGATTTCGCGGAAGGACGTGTCGTTGCCGAGCGAGAAGAAGATAACGCTGGCGCGGCCGACAAGGTTTTCCGCGGGGACGAAGCCGACATCGAAGCGGCTGTCGAGCGAGTTGTCGCGGTTGTCGCCCATCATGAAATAATGGCCTTCCGGAACGATGAACTCGCGGGTGTTGTCGCCGCGCGAGACCGGCGACTGATCGAGCGTGTCGTAAGTCTTGCCAGTGTCCAGCGTCTCGCGGAATACCGGCACGTCCTGGCCCGGATCGAGCTTATAATCGGAGTTGAAGGTACCGTCCGGCACCTTCGGAACCGGCTTGCCGTTGATATAGAGAATACCGTCGGTAACCTGGATATGATCGCCCGGCAGGCCGACGACGCGCTTGATGTAATCGACATCAGGATTCGGCGGGAAACGGAAAACGACGATGTCGCCGCGCTTCGGATCGGAACCCAAAATGCGGCCGCTGAAAATGTCAGGCGAGAAAGGCAGCGAATATTTCGAATAGCCGTAAGCAAACTTGTTGACGAAGATATAGTCACCGACCAGCAGTGTCGGCATCATCGAGCCCGAGGGAATGGTAAAGGGCTGGAACAATACAGTCCTGATAACCATCGCCAGGATCAGAGCCTGGATGATGACCTTGATATTTTCCCAGAGGGCGTTCGGCTTGGCTTCGACTTTTTCGGACACGCAGTCTTATTCCTTCAAGACGCCATAAAGGCGCATTTCGTTCTGATGTTCTCTCTAGCGGCTTCGGCCGATGGCGGCAATAACGACGGCATTAAAAGCGACGAGAGGTCGCTATCATACGGCATCCGGCAGCGCTTCGATGATCACAAAAGCCTGAGCCAAGGGATAATCATCGGTTATTGTCAAATGAATGGCGGCCTTGTGACCTGCCGGCAGCAGAGCCTGCAGCACGGTTGCGGCACCACCCGTCAGCTGCATCGTCGGCTTGCCGCTCGGCAGGTTGACGACGCCCATATCCTTCCAGAAAACCCCCTGCGAAAGCCCCGTGCCGAGCGCCTTGGAACAAGCCTCCTTGGCGGCAAAACGCTTGGCGTAGGATTCGGCGCGGTTGGCGCGGCGATCCGAGCGAGCACGCTCGACCTCGGTGAAACAGCGATGCGTGAAGCGGTCACCGAAACGCTCGATGGATTTCTCCACGCGTCTGATGTCGATGAGGTCGCTGCCAATGCCGATGATCATGCGAAAAGCCTTTCGGAATGATTCTGCTTCGGGCTCAGACGGTCGGCAGATCGGCGGCGGGATCGGCGATCCGAAGCCGCGCACGCTCCATCAGCCGGGCGCGTCGGCGCGCCTGAAAACCCCGGACGGTGTAGAATGTCAGCACATAAAGCGCAACCGAAGTAACGGTCGCGGGCGGGATGGCGCCAATCAGCATCGGCTCCAGCACCGGCTTCCAGAGTTCCGTGAAATGCAGTTTCTGGAACAGCTCGGCGAGATTGATCGACTGCCCGTCCATCTGGTCCTGCCGGCTGAGCAGCAGGTGACCGACTTCCCAGGTGATGCCCCAGATAAACGGATAGGTCAGCGGATTGCCGAATGCAGCACAGCCAAGGGCTGCCGCCACCATATTCCCCGACAGGAAATAGGTGATGACGAAGGCCATGATGAAATGCACGCCGATAAAGGGTGTCCACGAAACGAAGACACCCGCAGCGACGCCGACCGCAACGGCATGCGGCGAGGCAGTCAGGCGCAGGACGCGCATCATGAGATATCTTGGCGGGCGCAGAAAACCCTTGCGAGGCCATACGAGCTCTCGCAGCTTTTCCATAAATCCCGCAGGTTTGCGACGACGAAACAACATGGCCGGTATTTAGTGCAGCGCACATGACCATGACAAGAGCGGCAAATGGAACCGCTTAACAAACAGGCCGTCTATTCTTCTTTTCTTTCGAGGGGCGTGGATCATGCATAACGCCCCCTTCCTTGCGTCAAGTATATCTCAGCGATTAGCGGCTGCGGAAGATGCCGCGATCGACCTGGCGCTGACGATATTCAAGATCGATACGGTCATGCGAGCCATTAAGATAGGCCATTTCACGTTCCTGAGCGGTCGGAGCGCGAAGAGCGCGGGCGAACTTTCTGATCGGTTCAAACATTGCTTTACCTCATCTTCGTTTCATTTCTTGATGACCAGAAGATAGTCGTCGCAACGGTTAATTACCACCACTGTAACCTGAGCACAGCCATGCGCAATGCGCATGGCTTGCCATTTCGATGTGCCCATCAGGCCATTAAATGGTCACAAAATGTGCAAACCGCAATTCTATCGAGGGTAATAATTTAACAAAATCCTACTCATAGAGACGCCGGATCGTCGCAATGCAGTCGAGATCCTTGAGTTGAGCAAGAAGCTGATTGAGCTGACGCAGGTCCCAGACCTCCACCTCCAGCACCATTTCGGTGAAGTCTGTTGCCGCACGCACAGTATTCAGCATGCGAATGTTGACGTCGAGGCTTGCCACCGTCTGCGCCACCTTGGCGAGCGTACCGGGCTCGTTCAGCGCGTTGACCATGATGCGGGCCATGAAGCGGGACTTGTTGGCCTCGTCCAGATCCCAGCGCACGTCGATCCAGCGGTCCGGCTGATCGTCGAAGCGCTGCAGTGCCGGCGACTGGATGGGATAGATGGTGATGCCCTTGCCCTTATCCATGATGCCGACGATGCGATCACCTGGCACAGCACCGGTCGGCGAGAACTTGACGTCGACATTGCCTGAGAGACCACGGATCGGCACGATATCGGGATCGCTCTCGGTGGAGGCGCGTTCGCCAGCGAGATCAGCCTTGGTCTTGCCGGGGATCTTGAAGATCATGCCGGCGGCACTGCGAACGTTGAACCAGCCCTCGTCACCGGCCGGCTTGACGGTAACACGCTCGTCCTGATGATCGGGATAGACGGCGCGCAGCACGTCGAGCGAGGACATCTCGCCGCGGCCAACGGCGGCGATCGCATCTTCCACGTCCTTCTGCCCCAGACGGTGCAGGGCCGGCTTCATGGCTTCGCGCGAGAAAATCTTGCCGGCACGTTCGAAGGTGCGCTCGAGGATGCGATGGCCAAGACCGGCATATTGCTTGCGGATCGCCACGCGCGTCGCGCGCCTGATGGCGGCGCGCGCCTTGCCTGTGACGACAATCTCTTCCCAGGCGGCCGGCGGCACCTGCACGCCGGAGCGGATGATCTCCACTTCATCGCCATTGTTGAGGCGGGTGACGAGCGGCATGATGCGGCCGTTGATCTTGGCGCCGACAGTCGTGTCGCCAATATTCGTGTGGACGGCATAGGCGAAGTCGATCGGCGTCGCGCCGCGCGGCAGCGCGATCAGCTTGCCCTTTGGCGTGAAACAGAAAACCTGGTCCTGAAACAGCTCGAGTTTGGTATGTTCGAGGAACTCTTCAGGGCTGTCGCCTTCCGCCAGCGCCTCGATCGTATGCCTGAGCCAGGAATAGGCATTGCTTTCGCGCGACAGGATGTCGCCATCAGCATTGGTGGCGCCGTCCTTATAGAGCGTATGGGCGGCGATGCCGAACTCGGCGATCTCATGCATGCGCTTGGTGCGGATCTGCAGCTCGATACGCTGCATCGACGGGCCGACGATCGTCGTGTGCAGCGACCGGTAGTCGTTCTGCTTCGGCGTCGAGATGTAGTCCTTGAAGCGGCCGGGCACGACGCGCCAACGCGTATGGACGATACCGAGCGCCCGGTAGCAGGAGGGAATATCCTCGACGATGATGCGGAAACCGTAGACATCCGAAAGCTGCTCGAAGGAGAGCGACTTCGACTGCATCTTGCGGAACACCGAATAGGGCTTCTTCTGCCGGCCCTTGACATAGGCAGCCGTCAGCCCGCTCGCAATCAGGAGGTCGCGCAGTTCGGCTTCGATCTTCTTGACCAGCCCTTCATTGCGCTTCGACAATTCCTCGAGGCGCTTGGTGACGGTCTCGTAGGCCTCCGGGTTCATGTGCCGGAAGGACAGCTCCTCCAGTTCCTCGCGCATGTCCTGCATGCCCATGCGGCCGGCAAGCGGCGCATAGATTTCCATCGTCTCTTCGGAAATGCGGGCGCGCTTTTCCTGCGACATATGGTCGAGGGTGCGCATGTTGTGGAGGCGGTCGGCAAGCTTGACCAGCAGGACACGCACGTCATCGGAAATGGCAAGCAACAGCTTACGCAGATTTTCCGCCTGCTTGGCCTTCTTGGTCACGAGGTCGAGCTTCTTGATCTTCGTCAGACCTTCGACCAGGCGGCCGATATCCTCGCCGAAGAGCTCGTCGATCTCGGCGCGAGTCGCCGTGGTATCCTCGATCGTGTCATGCAGGAGGGCGACTGCGATCGTCGATTCATCGAGATGCATGTCGGTCAGGATGGCGGCCACTTCGAGCGGATGCGAGATATAGGGATCGCCGCTCGCCCGCTTCTGCTGCCCATGCTTCTGCATGGCATAGACATAGGCTTTGTTCAGCAGAGCTTCGTTGGCATCGGGCTTGTATTTCTGAACCCGCTCGACGAGCTCGTACTGCCGCATCATTCCAAAGCCACTCCAATAAAATAAAAGGGCGCCAATCGCAGACTGGCGCACACATGGGCAATATTATGCCTAAGCCTTACAGGCGCAAGATTGATGATTGGTAATCGTCGATCTTTTGCCGCGCAGGAAGCCCCGGCCGCTCAGAGGCCAGGGACGCGCTTAGTAATCGTCGCTCTTTTCCGGCGGGACGAGGCCTTCGATGCCGGCCAGAAGCTCTTCTTCCGACATCTGGTCGAAGGTGATCGTTTCCGGCACATCGTCCTGCTCTTCGCCATCGGCGGCGGCCGTCGTACCGGCTGCGATCAGGCTTGCCGGATCGGGCTCCGGCTCGTCCACTTCCACATGCTTCTGCAGCGAGTGGATCAGGTCTTCCTTCAGATCATCGGGCGACAAGGTCTCATCGGCGATTTCGCGCAGAGCCACAACCGGATTCTTGTCGTTGTCGCGATCGATCGTGATCGATGCACCCTGGGAAATCAGCCGGGCGCGGTGGCTGGCGAGCAGAACCAGCTCGAAGCGGTTCTCCACCTTGTCAATGCAATCTTCTACTGTGACACGGGCCATTGCCTGTCCTTTGCGGTCGTCTTTTCAGGATTAAAACGCCCGATACAATTAAAACCGGGCAAATTCAAGTTTTTCGTTAGGGTCCCCTCGCCTTTATCCGTAGCCGGTCCAAATTTCCATGCACAACATGACATTTCCACCGGGGGTTGCTTGGAATATCGCGAATCGTGCCCTAAATCTTTCATATATGAATAATTCATAAAGTATGAAACAGCTCTACGCCACATCCACAAGCCGCTGTTTTTATTGGCCTGGGTGGCTTATGGATTTCGATTACTCTCTTTGGATTGGTAAGCGATGTTTGACCCACGCGAGAAAATTGCACTATTCATAGACGGCGCCAATCTTTACGCTGCATCCAAGAGTCTCGGCTTCGATATCGATTACCGCAAACTATTGAAAGCATTTCAGAAACGTGGATATCTGCTGCGCGCTTACTACTATACCGCGCTGATCGAAGACCAGGAATATTCCTCGATCCGTCCACTGATCGATTGGCTCGATTATAACGGCTACAAGGTCGTGACCAAGCCCGCCAAGGAGTTTACCGACTCCATGGGACGTCGCAAGATCAAGGGCAACATGGATATCGAGCTCGCGATCGATGCCATGGAACAGTCCGAAACGGTCGACCATCTCGTCATCTTCTCCGGCGACGGCGATTTCACCAATCTGGTCGAAGCGCTGCAACGCAAGGGACGCAAGGTTTCGGTCATTTCGACCATGTCGACCCAGCCGCCAATGATCGCAGACGACCTTCGTCGTCAGGCCGACCACTTCATCGATCTTCTGTCGCTGAAAGCCGAGATCGGCCGTGATCCTTCCGAACGTCCCCCGCGTCCCGCCGAAGTGGCGCCGGCCAGCGATTTCGAAGACTAAAGCGCGTCGCGATCTCTAGGATTCGCTTGCCACGCTTTAGTCTTTCGTTTTCGCATGTCGTTAGCTCAAAACCGCTGCACACTTTTGCGCGACATGCTTTAAGCCTTCATTCACGAATTGCAGAATGCCGCAGGCAAATGATCAGCCGTTGTCTTTCAACAGACGGCTCTTTTGCCTGTTCCAATCGCGCTCCTTCTCGGACTCGCGCTTGTCATGTAGCTTCTTGCCCTTCGCGAGCGCCAGCTCGATCTTGGCGCGGCCTTGATCGTTGAAGTAGATCTTCATCGGGATCAGCGTCATGCCTTCGCGATTGATGCCCGCGCGCAAACGGTTGATCTCACGCCCGGACAAGAGCAGCTTGCGACGGCGACGCGGCTCATGGTTGAAGCGGTTCGCCTGCAGATATTCCGGCAGATAGGAATTGATCAGCCAGATCTCGCCATCCTCGTCGGAAGCGTAGGATTCGGCGATATTTGCCTTACCTTCGCGCAATGACTTGACCTCGGTGCCCATCAGCACCAAGCCCGCCTCATAGGTATCGATGATCTCGTAGTTGAAGCGAGCCTTGCGGTTTTCCGCAACGACCTTCTTCACGATACGCTGGCTGCCTTTGGGGGCCATAACGATAATTCCATTTGAGGGGCGCGAATGCCGCGCCCTCATTTCCTGTCATCTATGTAAGAGAGCGGCCCGGTCTTGTGAAGACAGGCCGGTTTGCAGCCTCAGTTGAGCAGGCCGGCGTGACGCATGGCAGCATCGATCGCCGCCTCCGTCGAGGGTTCCAGCGAGGACATCAGCGGAGAGCGAACAGTGCGGCTCATACGGCCGAGCTTCGCGAGGCCGTATTTCGCGCCACAGACGCCCGGCTCCATGAAGACAGCCTTGTGCAGCGGCATCAGCCGGTCCTGCAGCTCCAGAGCCTTGGCATAGTCACCGGCAATCGTCGCTGCCTGAAACTCTGCGCAGAGGCGCGGCGCGATATTGGCCGTGACGGAGATACAGCCGACGCCGCCATGAGCGTTGAAGCCGAGAGCGGTCGCATCCTCGCCGGAAAGCTGACGGAACTCCTTACCGCAGGTGATGCGCTGCTCGGAGACGCGCTCGATCTTACCCGTCGCATCCTTGACGCCGACGATGTTCCTATGGGTTTTGGCAAGCGCCCCCATCGTCTCCGGCGTCATGTCGACCACCGAGCGGCCGGGGATGTTGTAGATGTAGATCGGCAGGTCAACGGCTTCGGCGATCGCCGAATAATGGGCGATCAGGCCCTTTTGAGTCGGCTTGTTGTAATAGGGCGTGACGACGAGCACCGCGTCGGCGCCGACCTTCTCGGCATGCTGGGCAAGCTCGATCGCTTCGCGCGTATTGTTCGAGCCGGCGCCGGCCATGACAGGCACGCGTTTGCCCGCAACTTCGATGCAGAGCTCCACCACCCGTTTGTGCTCGGCATGCGACAACGTCGGCGACTCACCGGTCGTGCCGACCGGAACGAGGCCCTTGCTGCCCTCCCCGATTTGCCACGCGACATGAGCGGCGAAGCTGTCTTCGTCGATCAGTCCGGCATCGGTGAAGGGGGTTACGAGCGCGGGGATGGACCCATTGAACATGCAAAGCTCCTCACGGCCGATATCCTTGCTTCAGCCGCATTCCATGAATAAGAGTTGCGCACCATAGAGCGGCAAAATGGCTGCGACAAGCGCGCATAAGTCGGATAGGGCAAATTCCGATAGCAAATGTGAATGAATTTTACCTGTTATGGTAAGGTTTCGTTAAGATGCCTCCAGCCAAATGGAAGGGCATGTTTTCGTTGCGAGTCATACGGATGAAGAGAGCCGTTCTGATCCTGTCCGCCTTCGGCCTGGTGGCCGCGGCCTGGGGCAGCGCCGCATCGCCGCTCCCCGGCGAGGGCGCCCCCGCGCCGGCCGTCAAGCCGCTGGGCTTCGTGCCGGAGACATCATCCTTCCCCGAGGCGATTACGACCGGCGCCATTCCGCGCAATTCGGCGATCGCGCCTGTCAGCAGCGATCTGAAGGCGGGTCTCGATGCGCTCTCCAACAAGGATCCGCAGCAGGCGCTCGCCATCCGCAATACGATGGCGGCAGGAACACTCGACCGCCATATCCTGACTTGGGCAATCGCGACTTCCGGCCTGAAGGGCGTTCCCTCCTATGAGATCGCCAGTGCTTCGGACGAGCTGAAGGGTTGGCCGGGTCTCGAGCGGCTCCGCGGTAATTCCGAGCGCGCGCTCTATGACGAGAATCCCGCTCCTGCTGCCGTGCTGAACGCCTTCGGCGATACCGCGCCCGAGACGTGGCAGGGTGCGATCATCATGTCGCGCGCGCTTGTAGCAACCGGCAAATCTGCGCAGGCGGCGAAATATATCGGCAAGATCTGGCGCGGACAGGCGCTCGACAAGGCGACCGAAGACAAAATCTTGGCCGAATTTGCCGGCGTGCTGACCGCTGCCGACCACAAGACGCGGATGGACTACCTGATGTATCGCGGCCGCGTGGCACAGGCCAAGCGCTTCGGCGACATGGGCCAGGCGCAATCGCTCTACAAGGCATGGGCTGCCGTCGACAACAATGCGGGCAATGCCGGCGCATTGCTAACCGCGATCGATGCAAAATGGCGCAACGATCCCGGCTTTCTGTTCGCGCGCATCGAATATCTGCGCAAGCAGGACAAGTATCTCGACGCCGCCAAGCTGCTGCAGCAGATACCGCGCGACCGGACCGAACTGATGAATTCGGGCGAATGGTGGAACGAGCAGCGGATCGTCAGCCGCGGTCTCGTCGACCAGGGCCAGTTCAAGACAGCCTACCAGATCGTCGCCGCCTCCGTTGCGACGGTGCCGACCGATATCGTCGAAGCGCAGTTCCATGCCGGCTGGTATGCGCTGCGCGGATTGCAGGACCCGACGACGGCCGAGACACATTTCCGCAAGATCCTGCAGGTTTCGAACGGCCCGCTCTCTGTTTCTCGCGCCTGGTATTGGCTCGGGCGTTCAGCGGAAGCCGGCGGCCCGGGCAAGGCCAGCGAGTTTTTCGCCAAGGCCGCGAATTTTCCGGGCACATTCTACGGGCAGCTGGCAGCTGAGCGGCTTGGGCGGAAGACCTTGAACGTCACCTATCCGTCGCCGACACCAGCCGACCGCCAGAATCTCCAGCAGCGCGAAGCCGTGCAGGCGATCGGACGGCTGGAGACCGCAGGTCATGGCTGGCGTGCGGCAGCGATTTACCTGGCCCTTGCCGACCAGCTCCAGAGCCCCGGGGAGCTCGCGATCCTGACGGCCAAGGCCGAGCAGGCGGGCAACCATCATCTTTCGCTGCAGATCGGCAAGATCGCCTATGGGCGCGGCATCGACGTTGCGGCGCTGGCCTTCCCGGTCGGCGTCATTCCCGCCAACGCCAATATTTCCGGCTCGGGCAAGGCGCTCGCCTATGCGATCGCCCGGCAGGAAAGCGCTTTCAACCCGGCGGCCGTTTCCGCAGCCAATGCCCGCGGTCTGCTGCAACTTCTGCCTGGGACGGCCCAGGCCGTCGCCAAGCGGCACAGCATCACCTATTCCAAGGACAAGCTCACAGCCGATGCCGGCTACAACGCGACGCTCGGCGCGCATTATCTCGGCGAGCAGATCGAAGCTTTCGGCGGCTCCTATATCCTGACCTTCATCGCCTATAATGCCGGACCGAAGCGCGTGCCGGAATGGATCGGCCGCTATGGCGATCCGCGCGGCAAACCGGTCGACGAGATCGTCGACTGGATCGAGCGCATCCCCTTCCCCGAAACGCGCAACTACGTGCAGAGGGTGATGGAGAATTACGAGGTCTATAAGGCTCGACTGGGTCAGTCCCCTGATATCGAGCGCGACCTCATCGGCGGTCGCGGCGCGACCTAAGCTCGCCTAGTAGCCACGTTGAAAGCACGCTACATCTCGGTTCAGAAGACCGGATGGAGATGTCATGGCTAACGCAGTCACCAACGGGTTTACCGAAAAATTCTTTGAATCTACCGATGGGCTCAGGCTTTACGCCCGTAACTACCAGCCGACCGGTGAAAGTACCGACCGGTTGCCGGTCGTCTGCCTGCCGGGCCTTACGCGCAATGCCCGCGATTTCCACGAACTCGCATTGATCCTGTCGCGGGACGCAGGTTTCCCACGGCGTGTCATGGCAGTGGACTATCGCGGACGTGGCCTGTCTGATCGGGATGATAACAAGGCGAATTACAATCTCGCTGTCGAATGCGGCGATGTGATTGCCGCCTGCGATGCGTTCGGCATAGACCGCGCCATCTTCATTGGGACCTCGCGCGGCGGGCTGATTCTGCATCTGCTGGCGGCAATAAAGCCGGAACTGCTCACGGGCGTCATCTTAAACGATATCGGCCCGGTCATCGAGCCAGCCGGGCTGATGGCGATCAGGGACTATCTCAACCGTGACCGCAAACCTCGAAGCTGGAGTGAAGCGATCGATATCCTCAAGGAGAATCACGGCGCTGCCTTTCCCTCGCTCGATCCCACCGACTGGGAGAGCATGGCGCACGCCATCTATCGAGAACAGAATGGCGTACCTCTCGCCGACTATGACCCGGCGATTGCCCAGCAGTTGAAAACAATCGATTTCAACAATCCCCTCCCCGACCTCTGGCCGCAATTCGAGAGGCTGCGCTCCACACCGCTGCTGGTGATCAGAGGAGAGAACTCCAATCTGCTATCGCGAGAGACAACAGAGGAGATGACGAAGCGGCACCCGGGGATCGTTCAGATCACGGCGAAAGGCCAAGGTCACGCGCCGCTTCTGCATCTAGGGGACATTCCGGAGGGAATCGGTACGTTTGTCAGCAGGCTTCGCTGATCCGGCGGCTGAGCCGTTCACCCCGGATTTTGCCTGTTTCCCGACTGCCAATAGGCATCGGACTCCAGCATAAAATAGAAAAAGCCCGGCTCGAAAGCCGGGCTTCCCTGAATGACCGAAGTCAGATCAGATTAGAATGCACGCTGCAGGCGGAAGTAGCCCGAGGTTACGTCGTCAGCACCATCCGGATCGAGGTACTGAACCGAAACCTTTGCAGAGAGGTTGTCTACGATCTGGTAGTCAACCGTCAGACCAACCTTCCAGGCATCGTTGTCGTCGTTGAATTCGTCACCGACGATGCCGTAGTGGCCGTAGTACTGTACGCCCGGGGTCAGCTTCAGCTTGTCGGTAGCCTTGATGGCGTACTCGGCAGCAACGGCCCATTCGGACTTGTTGTAGTAGGCGTTCGGGTTGGTGGAGTAGACAGCTGCGAGGCCGAGCGTGCCCGGACCGATTGCAACGGTACCCATAGCGCGAACAGCGCCTTCTTCGTTGTCGGTGTCGTAACCAGCAGTGATCTGGTAGGTGAAGGCACCAGCCTTGCCACCGAGACCAACAGCTACGCCGAAGTTGTTAGGGGTTTCGCCGTCGTAGAACGGGCTGTCTTCCAGTTCGTCAACGCTGATGCCAGCGTAGAAGTCACCGGTTTCGTACTGATAACGGATCGAGTTATGCAGGGTAACCGGGGAGCCGATGTCGTCCGTTTCGCCGGAGAGACCATCGTCCCACCAGGAGTAGAACAGACCAGCGCGGAAGCCGGCGATGTCGAGGTAAGCAGAATCAAGCTGCGTCTTCTGGTTAGAAGCGTTGTCAGCATTGGCCTGAATAACGATCACGCCGGTAAGCGGGCCGTATTCGGTGTCGCTCTTGGCCGTGAACTGGATCTGACCACGCGTACGAGCGTCCCAGTCCGAGTCGTTCGGAACAGAACCGCCGCCGCTAGCACCGATCGAGCTTGCGTTCGGAGCAACGTCAACCTGGAAACGGATGTAACCGTTGATCTTCAGGCAGGTTTCCGTGCCCGGGATGTAGAAGTAGCCGGTGCCGTAGGCGTCGCAGACGCGAACGTATTCAACCGGTTCCGGCTCGGCAGCAACGATTGCGTCAGCTGCCTGAGCGCCGGATACTACTGCCAAAGCAGCAGCGGAGCCGAGAAGAAGGCTCTTGATGTTCATAATGACCTCCAATTCAAGTTTCGATCGGAGATAGGATCACGCCTGGACAGCGTTTCCCTGCCCCATCTCCGGTGTTTGAAGAAGTCGGGCGGTCAAGCCCTTGCTTCCGAGGGTGAAAATACAAGACGGCGGCTGTCACGCAATCACCAACTTGTGTTCAGGAGGGGTTTACGAAAGCCTTACCGAAACCCTGTTGCTGAAAGGCCACAAGTTGGGCAATGGCCCCGCTGCTTGTTTAGGCTTTATTAAGAAAGTGCTTATTTTCCCGGTATTTATTGGGGTTTCATAAAGGCCGGAGGCGCTTCCTGTGCCAAATCGGCACCATTTTTCCGCCTGATTCTGCCACTTTGGGGGTGATTGGCGGCCAGTCGCGCAACGGTCGTGATACATTAGAAGAAACCGATTTCAGTCTTCACGCCGAGAAGCCCGCTGATTCCCGACGCGATTCGGTTCGCGATCAGATCGATTCCATAACCGGTCGTTCGACGCCCGAATTCGCGAAAGGGAAAAACCGCCCGTGGTGGTGGCTAGCCATACGACGTCAACATTCTATGAGTTTGAAGGAAAATGGCGGAGAAGATGGGATTCGAACCCACGATACCATTCCTGGTATACTCCCTTAGCAGGGGAGCGCCTTCGACCACTCGGCCACCTCTCCGGTCGGAGCCCTGATATGGGTATTCACCGGTACGATCAAGCTTTTTTTGAAGTTTTCACACGTCCTTTATTTAGGCGGCAAACGCGATGGTGACAGTCAAAACTGAAACTGCCTCCAAAGCCGATCGCGCTCTGCGCTTATTCAGGCCAGCAACTGCTTCAGATCGGCCGCAGGATCGGCCAGGATCGCCCGATCCGGATTGATTCCTGATTCCAGCATCTTCTTGCCCGTCACATAGGCCTTTGCATCGTTGATGGCGTCGACGGCGATCAGCCTGCCCTCGCGGAAATACCAGACGGAGCTTGCTCCTTCGCGGGCGCCGGGACGCAGCAGCGTATCGTCATAGCCCATATTGAAGCCGGCGATCTGGAGCTTCACGTCATACTGGTCCGACCAGAACCAGGGTTTCGGGTCGTACGATTCGTTGCCGCCGGCAATGACGGCAGCGGCAGCGTCCGCCTGATCGACGGCGTTCTGCACGGATTCGAGCCGGATGCGACCGCCCTGCCAGGGCAAGCTCGCGCAATCGCCGGCCGCAAAGATCGATGGATCGGATGTGCGGGCGAATTCATCGACGATGATTCCATTGCCGACTTCGAGACCCGCTTCCTTCGCCAGGAGATCGTTCGGCACGACACCGATACCGACAATGACGAAATCCACCTCGATGGTGCTGCCGTCGGAAAGCTCGGCGCCGGTCACCCGGCCATCCTTGCCTACAAGATGTTTGAGGCCGGTCTTTTCGCGAATCGTAACATCATGGCTCTTATGAATCGCGCGCATGATGTCGGCGGTTTCCTTCGCCGCGACGCGCTGCAGGATCCGGTCGGCCATCTCGATGACGGTCACTTCAAGGCCGAGATGGCGGGCGACGGCCGCAGCCTCAAGGCCGATATAACCGCCGCCAATGATGAGCACACGGCGGCCGGGTCGCATTTCCTCGGCCAGCAAATCGGCATCGCGCTTGTCGCGGGCGACATAGACGCCATCGAGATCGCCGCCGATGGCCGCCGGCAGACGACGCGGCGTCGAGCCCGTCACGAGTGCCAGCGTGCCATAGTCGAGAACGGAACCATCCTGCAGCAAGACCTGCTTCGCATCGCGCTTGATCTGCTCGGCCCAGGTCGACAGGCGAATCTCGACATTATTGTCCGGGTACCAATGCTCGGGGCGGAACAGCAGGCGGTCGAAGGCCATCTCGCCCAGCAGGTATTTCTTTGAGAGTGGCGGGCGCTGATAGGGAAGCACGTCTTCGGCGCCGATGATCGTGATCGGGCGCATATCCTTCAGCGCACGCAGTTTGGCTGCCAATGCGAAGCCTGCCTGCCCCGCGCCGATGATCACCAGTCTGTCCGTCACGATATCACTCCCGAATATCAGCCATTCCACAGGGAGAAGGCCTATCCCCTGCCCCAAACGCCGTCAACGGAAGCGAAGGCTAACCTCAGCCGATCTCGATCCAGCGGCGCTCATGGAAGGACTGTGCCATGGCATGAACCGACTTCTCTATCCTGAGACCGTCTTCGAATGTCACGATAGACGCCGGCTCTCCGGAAATCGCCCGGATAAGCTCGCGGCATTCGATGATCTTGAGGTCATTGAAGCCGAGACCGTGGCCGGGGGCCGGAATGAAGCGATCATAGGGCTGATGGACGGGTGCTGCCAGTATTTTGCGGAAACCCTGCTCGGAACCACGTCCTTCGGCCTGATAGAATTCGAATTCGTTCATACGCTCCTGATCGTAGAGGATAGAGCCCTGTGAGCCGTAGATCTGCAACGCGATGCGGCCCTTGCGGCCCCAGGCGGCACGATTGGCCATCAGCACGGCGGAGATGCCGCCGCCGAGACGCATCAGCACATTGGCCGCATCGTGATTCTCCACCGCGCGGCGGCCGCCTTCCTTCTGCGGACGGTCGGCGTAGGGCTTGACCATGTCAGTGGTGACGGCCTCGACATGACCGAAGAGATACCAGAGCAGCGACAGCGGATGGACAGCGAAATCATCGAGGGCGCCGTACCCGGCCGACAACTCACTCTTCCAATAGAAGAGGACATCGGGATCGGCCATGAAATCCTCATCCATTTCGACGCGGATATGATTGACGGAGCCGATCGCACCTTGGCCGATCAGCGTCTTTATATGCCGCATGATCGGGTTCTGGATATAATTGTACCCGAGTACGGCGACCTTGCCGGATTGTCTGGCGACTTGAAGCATGCGTTCGGCATCCGCATAGGCGGGCGCCATCGGCTTTTCGCACCAGACGTGCTTGCCGGCCTGCAAAGCGGCGATCGCCATTTCGGCATGGAACTGATTGGGCGTCGTGACAGAGACGACATCCACCTCTGGATCGGCGATCAGCGCCCGCCAGTCGGCCGTCGCCTTCTCGAAGCCGAATTCGGCAGCGCGGGCGCTCGCGAGTTCGGGGTTTGCCTCGGCAAGATGCACAAGACGGGGCCGCTCGACATCGCCGAACACCGTTTTCACCGCATTCCATGCAAGCGCATGGCACTTGCCCATATAACCGGTGCCGATCAAACCAATGCCGAGTGGCTTCATGTCAGGGTCTCCTCCTCAAATCCGTGTGAATTTTTGGAATATTTGGATCATTTTGACAAGCGGGCGCTGAGGCATCATTTCGCCCTGCCTTTCCGGAAATTGTCCAAAACCCTTGATTTTCAGCGGATTAAAAACAATTAGGCGACCTCACTTAAATCGTTTATGCTTCGAAATATGGAATATTTGTTTCATCTTCTGAGCCGTCAGCATGGATAGTGAT
This sequence comes from Rhizobium sp. 05L429, assembly GCF_056397645.1. NCBI lineage: Bacteria > Pseudomonadati > Pseudomonadota > Alphaproteobacteria > Hyphomicrobiales > Rhizobiaceae > Rhizobium > Rhizobium sp. 05L429. The sequence goes on from NZ_JBFTNV010000002.1 coordinate 255,155, forward strand.
CCCCAAAGGGCGCGCGTGCCGCGCGATTTCGAAAGCCTGCGCAGCACCATCATCGAACGCAAGGCAAACATGCCGAAGCGGCTGGCGCAGGTGGCCGCCTTTGCTCTCGGCAATCCCGATGAAATCGCCTTCGGCACGACGGCCAGTATTGCCGCCGCCTCGGATGTGCAGCCGTCTACCCTTGTGCGCCTTGCGCATCACCTCGGCTATGAAGGCTTCTCCGACCTGCAGAGCATCTTTCGCGAGCGGTTGCGCGACCGGACGCTGAGCTACGAGGAACGTCTCGTCACGCTGGAACAGTCCGGCGGGGATGACGAGGATGCGACGCTTCTTTCCGGCTTCATCTCGGCGGCCAGCCAGTCCGTCAACCGGCTTGCGGCGACGGTGCAGACCGATACATTTATAAAGGCGGTCGATATTTTGGCGGCAGCGGAGACCATCTATCTCATCGCCAAGCGGCGTTCCTATCCGCTAACGGCGCATATGACCTATGCCTTTTCCAAGCTGAACATACGCCATCAGATCGTCGCCTCGCCGAATGGCGTCGATCCGGAGATGGTACAATTCGCCACGCCGCGCGATGCCGCGATTGCGGCGAGCTTTTCCCCCTACGCCGCCGACAGCCTCACTCAAAGCCAGGAACTTGCCGATCGCGGTGTACCGGTCATTGCGATCACCGATTCGGCCTTTTCACCGCTGGCCGCCTGCGCCACCCATTGGTTCGAGGTGGCGGAGGCTGATTTCGGCGGTTTTCGCTCGCTCTCGGCATCGATGGCGCTCACTATGGCGCTGCCGGTCGCCATTGCCGAGCGGCGGCGCAAGCTTCAGCATTCCAAACCCGCAAAGACAAAAATGGAATAAACATTCCGAATTGACAAAGAGACGGAACCGATGTTTCATTATTCAAAATTGGCGGGCGCTACAGGCCGCCTGAAAATCTAGCGGGAGGACATCATGGCACAACCGAATCCGGGCTCACAGCCGGAGCCGTCGCTTGACGTGATCACCATCGGCCGCTCCTCTGTCGACCTTTACGGCCAGCAGATCGGTTCGCGGCTGGAGGATATCGGCTCGTTTGCGAAGTCCGTCGGCGGCTGCCCGGCCAATATCGCTATCGGCACTGCACGGCTTGGGCTGAAATCGGCATTGATTACCCGTGTCGGCGCCGAACAGATGGGACGCTTCATCATCGAGCAGTCGGCCCGCGAAGGCGTCGAGACCAAGGGCATCAAGACGGACAAGGATCGGCTGACGGCGCTGGTGCTGCTCGCGGTAGAAGCCGAAGGCGTTTCGCCGATGATCTTCTATCGCTCCGACTGCGCCGACATGGCGCTCGAAGAAGGCGATATCGACGAGGATTTCATCAAGTCCTCGCGCGCCGTGCTCGTTTCGGGCACGCATTTCTCCCGCCCGAATACCGAGGCAGCACAACGCAAGGCGATCCGGATTGCCAAGGCCAATGGCCGCAAGGTGATCTTCGACATTGACTACCGGCCGAACCTCTGGGGCCTTGCCGGCCATGCCGAGGGCTTCGAGCGCTACGTAAAGTCCGACCGCGTCTCCTCGAAAATGAAGGAGACGCTGCCGGATTGCGACCTCATCGTCGGCACTGAAGAGGAAATCCTGATTGCGTCGGGTGCCGATGACGTTCTCGGTGCGCTGAAGGAGATCAGGCGCCTTTCGCCGGCGACCATCGTCTTGAAGCGTGGAGCGATGGGCTGCATCGTCTATGACGGCCCGATCAGCGACAATCTGGAAGACGGGATCGTCGGCGACGGCTTCCCGATCGAGGTATTCAACGTGCTCGGCGCTGGGGACGCCTTCATGTCCGGCCTGCTGCGCGGCTTCCTGCGCGACGAGCCGTTGAAGACCTGCGCCACCTGGGCCAATGCCTGCGGCGCCTTTGCCGTTTCCCGCCTGCTCTGCTCGCCGGAATATCCGACCTGGGCGGAGCTCGACTTCTTCCTGAAGAACGGCAGCGAACATCGCGCACTGCGCAAGGACGAGGCGATCAACCACATCCATTGGGCCTCGACCCGCAAGGGCGAGATTCCGCTGCTGATGGCGCTTGCCATCGACCATCGTTCGCAATTGACCAGCGTCTGCGACGAGCTCGGCGTCAATTACAAGCAGATCGTCGCCTTCAAGCGGCTGGCGGTGGAAGCCGCCTCCCGCGTCGCCAATGGGCGGCGAGGCTACGGCATGCTGATCGACGAGCGCTTCGGGCGCGATGCATTTTTCGATGCGGCCAAGAAGAATTTCACCTGGATCGGCCGGCCGGTCGAGCTTCCGGGCTCCAAGCCGCTGCGCTTCGAGTTCAGCCAGGATATCGGCTCGCAGCTGGTGGAATGGCCGCTCGACCACTGCATCAAGTGCCTGTGCTTCTACCATCCCGACGATCCGGCGGCTCTCAAGACGGAACAGCAGGAGAAGCTGCGCACGCTCTTCGAAGCTGCGCGCAAGGTCGGCCGCGAACTGCTGGTGGAGATCATCTCCAGCAAGAACGGACCGCTGACAGACGATACAGTTTCGACAGCGCTCGAAGAACTCTATGCGCTCGGCATCAAGCCGGACTGGTGGAAGCTGGAGCCGCAGGCGTCAAGCGGCGCCTGGAAGAAGATCGATGCGGTGATCGCCAAAAATGATCCATGGTGCCGCGGTATCGTGCTGCTGGGGCTCGAGGCTCCGGCCGACGAACTGGTGAAGGGGTTCGAAGCAACGCTCGCTGCCCCCTCCGTCAAGGGTTTTGCGGTTGGCCGCACGATCTTTGCCGATGCGGCGCGCGGCTGGCTTTCGGGCAAGATCAACGACGAGGAAGCGATTGCCGATATGGCGGGACGTTTCCGGCAATTGACTGAAGCCTGGCTTAAGACGCGTGGGCTTCGGTAGAAATAGAATTTAGACCCCTCCCCAACCCCTCCCCACAAGGGGGAGGGACTTAACTTGGGGCTATCGCCTTGCGCCATCAGCAAGCGTCCTTTGGACGAGACGTTGCGGCGGAATGCAGAGAGCCCGGCGGGTTAGCCCCTCCCCCTTGTGGGGAGGGGTTGGGGAGGGGAAAACAGATAGAGCGAAGGTTCGGGAGGACCCGATGGGTAAGACAATCCGTTTGACGATGGCTCAGGCCGTCGCGCATTTCCTTAAAAAGCAGATGACGATCGTCGACGGCAAGAAAGTGCCGATCTTCGGCGGCGTCTGGGCGATCTTCGGCCACGGCAACGTTGCCGGCATGGGCGAAGCGCTCTACCAGGTCCGCCAGGAACTGCCGACGTATCGCGCGCATAACGAACAGGGCATGGCGCATGCGGCAATCGCCTATGCCAAGGCGAGCTTCCGCCAGCGCTTCATGGCCTGCACCTCCTCGATCGGCCCCGGTGCGTTGAACATGGTGACGGCTGCAGGTGTCGCGCATGTCAACCGCATTCCAGTGCTCTTCCTGCCTGGCGATATCTTCGCCAATCGCGCGCCCGATCCGGTGCTGCAGCAGATCGAGGATTTCGGTGACGGCACGGTGTCGGCTAATGATGCCTTCCGCCCTGTTTCGCGCTATTTCGACCGGATCACACGGCCAGAACAGATCATCACGGCGCTGAAGCGCGCCATGCAGGTGCTGACCGATCCGCTGGATTGTGGCCCGGTGACGCTGTCGCTTTGCCAGGATGTTCAGGCGGAGGCCTTCGACTATCCGGAAAGCCTGTTCGAAGAAAAGGTCTGGACGGCGCGCCGTCCGCAGCCGGATGCCGACGAACTCGCCAATGCGATTGCGCTGATCAAGGCATCGCAGAAGCCGGTTATCGTAGCCGGCGGCGGCGTTCTCTATTCGCAGGCGACCAAGGAACTGGCTGCCTTTGCGGAAGCGCATGGCGTTCCAGTCGTCGTTACCCAGGCCGGCAAATCCGCAATCGATGAGCGTCACGCTCTGGCGCTCGGATCGGTCGGTGTAACCGGGACATCGGCTGCCAATGCCATTGCCGAGGAAACCGATCTGGTGATTGCCGTCGGCACGCGCTGCCAGGATTTCACGACCGGTTCCTGGGCGCTCTTCAAGAATGAAGGCTTCAAGCTGCTCAGCCTGAACATCGCAGCCTATGACGCGCTGAAGCATGACAGCCATCCGCTCGTTGCCGATGCGCGCGAAGGGCTGAAGGCGCTTTCGTCAGGTCTTTCCGGCTGGAAGGCACCGACAGCCCTTGTCGAAAAGGCAACGAAGGAAAAGAAGGTCTGGATGGAGGCTGCCGCCAAGGCGATGGGTTCCACCAATGCCGCCCTGCCCTCCGATGCGCAGGTCATCGGCGCTGTCGTGCGCTCGATCGGCGGCGAGAAGACCACGCTTCTGTGTGCGGCGGGCGGCCTGCCCGGCGAATTGCACAAGCTGTGGCCGGCCACCGTGCCCGGCAGCTACCATATGGAATACGGCTTCTCCTGCATGGGTTATGAGATTGCCGGAGGCCTCGGTGCCAAGATGGCGCATCCGGAAAAGGACGTCGTCGTCATGGTCGGCGACGGGTCCTACATGATGATGAATTCGGAGCTTGCGACCTCGGTCATGCTCGGCCTGAAGCTCAACATCGTGCTGCTCGACAACCGGGGCTATGGCTGCATCAACCGCCTGCAGATGGCGACCGGTGGCGCCAACTTCAACAACCTGCTGAAGGACTCCTATCACGAGGTCATGCCCGAGATCGACTTCCGGGCGCATGCCGAGGCGATGGGTGCGATTGCGGTGAAGGTGTCCTCGATTGCCGAACTGGAACAGGCGATTGCGGAATCCAAGAAGAACGACCGCACCTCGGTCTTCGTCATCGACACCGATCCGCTCATCACCACGGATGCCGGCGGCCACTGGTGGGATGTCGCGGTGCCTGAGGTCAGCACGCGCAGCGAAGTCAACAAGGCCCATGAGGCCTATGTCAAAGCGCGCGCTGCCCAGCGCGTTGGCTGATCGATTGCTATGATTTCTGGAGGAGCGGCAACGCTCCTCCGCGCTATTTTTAAGGAGAGACTAGTGATGAAGGCCAAACTCGGCATGTCGCCCATCGCATGGTGGAACGACGACCTTCCTGAACTCAGCGACGACGTATCCCTCGAGGAATGCCTGCGGCAATCCCGCACCGCCGGCTTTACCGGCATGGAGCAGGGCCGCCGCTTCCCGAGCAACCCGCAAGAGATGCTGCCGATCCTGCGCGCCGCCGACGTGACGCTCTGCGGCGGCTGGTTCTCCGGCACGCTTGTCAACGAGGATCTCTCGGCCAACAAGGACCGCATCGCGCCGATGATCGAGCTGTTCAAGGCGGTCAATGCGCCCTGCATCGTCTATGGTGAAGTCGGCCGCTCGATCCAGGGCGACCGCTCCAAGCCGCTCGCGACCAAGCCGCGTCTTGCCGATGACGAGATGAAGGCTTATGCGCGCCGTGTCACCGAATTCGGCGAATGGTGCGCCGACCTGGGCATGCCGCTTTCCTATCACCACCATATGGCGGCCGTCGTCGAAACCGAACCGGAACTCGACGCCTTCATGAAGAATTCGGGTGCCGGCATTCCGCTGCTGCTCGATGCCGGGCATCTCGCCTTTGCCGGCGGCGATGTGCTGCGCGCCATCGACAATCACCACGCCCGCATCAATCATGTGCACGTCAAGGATATCCGCAAGTCTGTCGTCGATGGGCTCGACCGCAGCCGGCAGTCCTTCCTCGATGCGGTGGCGCTCGGCGCCTTTACCGTGCCGGGTGACGGTTCGCTCGACTTCGGTGCGATCGTCAAGCGGTTTGCCGATTATGGTTATGAGGGCTGGTTTGTCGTCGAAGCCGAGCAGGATCCGCGTAAAGCGCCGCCGCAGAAGATGGCCGAGATCGGCCACGCAGAATTGATGCGGGTGATGACGGCGGCTGGTTATACGGTGGAGACGGAAGGTTTCCCGAAGGGGTAACTGGACGGCCGTCAGAGCAAGGAGCCCCCTCATCCGCCCTTCGGGCACCTTCTCCCCGTTGGGGAGAAGGGGAGGAAAGAGGCGGCGCGGCATATCCCTTCTCCCCAGCGGGGAGAAGGTGGCGGCAGCCGGATGAGGGGGCCGCACCCACCAATTCAGGAGGAGAAACACCAATGCCAAACCTCAAGGTAAAACCGTCAGGCAAGACTGGCCGCGTCACGCATGTGACGCCCGAAAGCGCCGGCTGGACCTATGTCGGCTTCGACATGTACCGGTTGAAGCCGGGCGAAACAGCCTCTGGAGAGACGGGCGAGCGGGAAGTCTGCCTCGTCTGGGTGAGCGGCAAGGGCAAGGCCTCGGCAGGCACCAGGGATTTCGGCACGCTTGGCGAACGCATGAGCCCCTTCGATGGAGCGCCGCACGCTCTCTATATACCGATGGAATCGACATGGTCTGTCACAGCCGAGACCGATCTCGAGCTAGCCGTCTGCTCGGCACCCGGCGGCGGTACCTATGAGGCGAAGGCCGTTCCGCCCGGCACGCATCCGCCGCTGACGCGCGGCAAGGGCACGAATGTGCGCCATGTCAACAACATCATGCCGGAAGATGACAGCTCGGCGCATTCGCTGCTCGTCGTCGAGGTCATTACGCCTGGCGGCCACACTTCCTCCTATCCGCCGCACAAGCATGATCAGGACAATCTTCCGCACGAGAGCATGCTGGAAGAGACCTATTACCACCGCCTCAACCCGCCGCAGGGTTTCGGCTTCCAGCGCGTCTATACCGACGACCGCTCGCTCGATGAGGCGATGGCCATCGAAGACGGCGACGTGACGCTGGTCCCGAAGGGCTATCACCCCTGCGCGGCAACTCATGGCTACGATCTCTATTATCTCAATGTCATGGCAGGGCCGAAGCGCGTCTGGAAGTTCTATAATGCACCGGAGCACGAGTGGCTGCTGAAAGCCTGATCCGGCCGCAGATCGCTAAATAATCTGACAGCGGGCGAGCCGCGCAAATGGTTCAATCCTCCCATTCAAACGCAATGGATGGAGGAACACCATGCGCGGCTCAAGCCTTACCGTATACTCTCAGACCACCCGCCGGTCAGAAATCAGGCAATCCCGGCTTCTTGCCAGCCTCGTTGATGGTTTGGGGTGGATGGCGCGCAAGCTCGCCGAGCGGCGCAATCGCAGCGCCGTCATGGAGCTGTCCGACGATCAGCTGAAGGATATCGGCCTCTCCCGTGGCCAGATCGAAAGCGACGTGCATATCTCAAGCCACTACTGGAACAACAAGGGATTGTGATAGGGTGGTGCGGCGGGCGATGCCCTGCTGCCCGAATTCCGGAAAGACCGATGTCGCAATTTTCGACCGCATTGCTCCTGAAGACGAAGACCGTCACGATCCGTGACATCGTCTGCAATGGCGAATGCCGTCACAAGAGCGACGAGGAGTGCGCCCACAAGACGAGCCTCGTCTATCCCTATCGCGGCGTCTTCATGCGCCATGTCGGGCGCAACGACACCGTGGCGGAAGCCAATCAGGTGCTGTTCTTCAATGCCGGCCAAGGCTATCGCATCAGCCATCCGGTCGATGGCGGCGATGCCTGCATCGATCTGTCCATCGACGAATCCCTGCTTGCCGAGCTTGCGCCTGGAGATCAGGTGCAGGCCGGCGAACTGTTCGGCTTTAAACGCCAGCGCCGGCGCGTCGATCCACGCGCACAGGCCCTCGTTGCGCTTCTGCGCCATGGTCTTCACCGAGGTGTCGCAGAGACGCTGGAGGCGGAAACGCTGGCGCTGACCCTCGTTCGTCGTTCGCTCGGCGAGCGCACCTCGCATGCGGCGGGTGCCAGTGCTGGACGGCAGAAGCTTGTCGACCGGGCAAAGCTCGTGCTCTCCTCCGATCTCGCACGGCGCTGGACGCTGGCGGAAATCGCGACCGAAGTCGGCGTTTCACCTGTCTATCTCACGCAGGTTTTCCAGCAGGTGGAGGCGACGCCGCTTTATCGCTATCAGCTTCGGCTTCGTCTTGCCCGCGCGCTCGATCTTCTCGGCGAGTACGACGATCTGACGGCGCTCGGGCTCGATCTGGGCTTTTCCAGCCACAGCCATTTCACCTCATCCTTCCGCCAGGCCTATGGTCAGACGCCGGCGGAATTTCAGCGCGCGACGCGGCTGCGAGCGTAAAGTCGCTAAAGAATTCGACAGCAGGCAGAATGCCTGCAGTGGTTTTATGATCCTGCCCAAATGGGCACAAACCGGAGGATCACCAGATGAAAAAGACCACATGCGCCGCCTGCGATTGCGAACTCGGCCCTGATGCGATCAGCGTCAAGCTTGGTGGCAAGACCGTCGAAGTCTGCTGCGAGGAATGCGCTCAGGCGTTGGGGGAAGCGGAGGCTGCTGCGGCATCCGCGCCCGCAGCCAGCCAGGATTGAAAACAAGGCCGCGCCGAGAGGCGCGGTCTTTTCCTTTGCTTTACGCATTTCCGGACGCAAAACCGCTACACACTTTTGCTGGAATTGCTTTGCCCTCAAGCGGGCAGCAGCCCGTAGCGCCAGCCCAGCCGCTTTGCATTCCGCGTAAGGACGGCAAAGGCCAGCAGGAACATGCAGGCTTCCGCAAAGACCGGCACCATCCAGATGCCCATCTCCCCGAAAGCATGCGGCAACAGGAAAGTCAGCGGCAGCGTGAAGAGATAGGCGCGTGACAGGCCGAAGATCGCCGCGCGCCTGGCATCGCCGATCGCCTGAAAATAGCCCGACAGCACGATCATCTGGCCGAACAGGAAATAGGCGCCGACCGTCCAGGGCAGGATGCGCGAGACTTCGGCGATGACGACGGGATCGGCGACGAAGACATGGCCGAGGCGCGTTGCCAGCAGCTCCACCGTGATCTCGACGCCGGTGCAGTAGATGAGGGCCGCGATCAGGGCGATCTGCAGACTGCGGCCGACCCGCTCCGAAAGACCCGCTCCATAATTATTGCCGCAAATCGTCTGGGAGGCGATGTTGAGACCGAGCAGCGGCAGATAGGCAACCGTCATGACGCGGGTAATGATGCCGTAAGCGCCGATGGTCGAGACATAATCCCCCTCACCCCAGACCGACAGGTTGAAAATGACAGCCGCCGAGCAGAGCGAGATGCCGATGAAACCGAGGCTCATCGGGGCGCCGAGCGCCAGGATTGGCCGCCAGTCCGCAAGCGGAAAGCCCGCTGCCGGGCGAAGCGCGCGTTCATTGCGCCAGCGATAAACCAGTACGGCAACGAGGCAGATTGCCTGCGCCAGCACGGAGCCGAGCGCAGAGCCTGCGACACCCCATTGCAGGATTGCCATGAAGAACCAGTTGGCGGCGATGTTGAGTCCTGTGGCAGTCAGCATCACCATGGTCATGAAGCCGATCCGGCCTTCGCTGCGCAGGGCATCGATATTGAGCGACAGGAAGAAAGCTATGGGTGCAGCTCCAACCATGATCCCCATGAAGGTCCGGGCATTTTCGGCAACGGCAAGATCTCCTGCCGCCGCATTGTCGACGATCCGCCAGCCGACGGTCCAGTAGATACCGTTGACGAGCAGGACGACCACGATCGCCAGCACATGGGCAACAGCGAAGGTGCGGCGCGCCGCATCGCGATTGCCGCCGCCGAGCTCGCGGGCAAGGATGCTCGCCATGCCGTTCGAGACGAGCGACTGCAGGGCGACGAGCATCATCAGGCCGGGAAAGATCAGCGTGACGGCAGAAAGCGCCCCTGCCCCGACATAAGCTCCGAGAAAATAGGCGTCCACCACGGCAAAAAGGCCGTTGATGGTGGTGATCAGGATAATCGGCAACGCGGTGCGGGCGAAGACCGATGGCAGCGGGCCTGTCAGGAAGGCATTGGTTTCGGAATTTGATGTCATGGACGGAATCCGGATTTGCGATCAGGCGATCAGAGATCAAGGACAAGGTGCGGCAGGCCATTGGAGGTCTTGCGCGGCGAGATGCCGTTCTCATCGATCTGGGCGTGGATGCGCTGACGAAAGGCCGAGAAGCTCTCGAAGGTCACGACGTCGACCGGCTCATCGAAATGGATGGTGACCCTGTAGAACTCGCTGCCCGCGACACCCGAAAGAGCCAGGACCTTGCCGGTGAAGGGCTGGTTCAGGTAGCGACCGCGGACATGGGCGCCGACGAAAATCGGCGAGGCGGGCTTGTCATTGGGTTTTGCAGCAAGGGCCGACAGAGTATTCCAGTCGCGGGCGCCATATTGGCGGGCGATCAGTTCCAGAGCGGCGGCATGGTTTATCTCGCTGCCGCGTTCGGTCATGGCCTGTCGGAGGCGTTTTGCCTGGGTCTTCAATTCGTCGACCGGCGGATAGGTCCCAGTCATCGGTATACGAGTCATAGGCGTATGAGTCATGGATTCAGCCTCTCAAGGCATGCCATTCGACTGTCAGGGGGGCTCGCATTGCCGTCAGTCAGCATGCACAGTGGCTGTGACCATGATCGCGAGGGCTTCACCATGGATCTTCATCCGCGAGCGGCCGGTGCCTCGAACCGGCTTCTCTATGCGCGACGACGGACGCCAAGTCAATGACGGCACACGGGTGGTGAAAAATTGGGCAGATTCTGGACAGTATTGTCGGCAATAAAAGCGTTATGCCGTTAGATTTTGCACAAGCTTTCAATTTTAAAGACATTATTCAGTAGATGTGAGCAATCCTGCGTTAAAGTCAGATCATACAACAAGCGGAGGCTGACATGGCCTTTCAGATGCACCTCGACACAGAACATCCCAAGCCCGAACAGGCTTACAGAGAATTCAACCTCGACCGGCCCGGCAACATCATCTTTGTCGGCCACCACCTCAGCACCGGCACGCAAGTCCGCTGCCTGATCCGCACCATCACGCTTGCCGGCGCGCTGCTGGAAGTCAGCCCCAGCGTTGAAATACCGCAGCATTTCTTCCTGGAAATCCTCGGCATCCACGACGAGATCGGCTCGACCGTGGTCAAGCGCGAAGGCGAATTCGTGACCATCAGCTTCAACATGCTGCTGAACCCCGAATTCCTGCATCATGTGCTGCGGTTGAGCTTCGAAACCGAGCTCTGATCTCCGTCTTCATTCGCATAAGAAAACGCGGGCCTTGCGACCCGCGTTTCGAAGAGCGATGGCTTGCGACGATCAGGCGGCGAGATGCCGCTCGATCTGATCGACGGGAAGGTTGGTATAGTCCTTCGCCACTTCGGCTGAAATCGCCGCCTGCGCGTCGGCACTGAGATTTGGGCGCAGCGTTCCGAGAGCGCGCGGAGGTGCGACCAGAACGATGCGGCGCGCTTCTTTCTCATGGACGAGTTCGTCAAGCTTGTCGGCAATCCCCTTCAGGAAGTCGGCTTCTGCCTGATCCTGCCAATTGGTCTCCTCCATGGCGCTGCCGCTCATCCCGTTCGGGGCGTAGGAGCGCCCCGGCTTGTCTGTGCCGAGTTCACGGTCGGGCTGGTTGGGTTGTGTAAGGGTTTCGCGAACCTGGAGATTCATGAGTTCCGCGTCACCCGCGTTCTGCATGATCAGGGCTTTGGCCCCATCGCAGACAACGACCCAGGATTCCCAGGGAATTTTGATGTCTGTCATTTGAGTTTCCTCGCTTTCATCATTGGAAGCAGCGCATGGCTTGAAGAGAACGCCCGGCAATTGAAAGAGTTCGGGAAATTCTGCGGAAAGAGCGGCGGTCGGCGATCCGAAAGGCCGGCCTCGCCGTAGAAAGGCCGAAGCGGGAGATCAAGACGATGAAGACAGCATTTGTCGCCTACGCCGGTTGCCTTCTCACCCTTGCCGTCATCGACGCAATATGGCTCGGCATTGTGGCCCGCAGCTTCTACCGCGATCAGCTCGGCGAACTGATGTTGCCGTCACCGAATATTGCCATTGCAGCCCTCTTCTATCTGCTCTTCACGGTTGCGATTGTGATACTTGCGGTCTTGCCGGCGCTCTCCAGCAGCTCGATCGGAACGGCGCTTCTCTATGGTGCCATTTTGGGACTGGCGGCTTACGGCACCTATGACATCACAAATTTGTCGACACTTAAGAACTGGCCGCTCGCCATGAGCCTGGTGGACATGGTCTGGGGCACGTTTCTGACGGCACTTAGTGCTGTTGGAGGCTATTGCGCGGCAAGATTTTTCGCCTGAGCGGCGCTGTCATATTCCCAAGAGAGTACAATAGATGTGCCGCTAACGCACAAATTTCAAACTCGGTAAAATTGTAGTTTTATATTTGACGAATGTGAAAAACATTCGTGTGAGCCTCTCCGTAGAACAGCCCGAAATTTGAACTGTCTGACGGAGAATGCGAAATGGAAATGCTCCGCGCAACGCACCTCGCCACGGTGAAGTCGGCTGTCTACGACATTCGGTGGGAGGAGTTCAACGTCAAACGACCGGCCCGTATCGTGGCCGTTCGCCCCTGTCTGACCGGGATTTCGATGCGGAGTGCCGAAATCCTCGACATTTCCCAGGGCGGCGCGACCTTCGTCGTGTCGACTACGGCCGGCCTGCCCAAACACTATTACCTGAACATTCTGGGGCTTGCCTACCGCATCGGCTGTGCCGAGGTCTACCGCCATCATGAACGCATCGGTGTTCGTTTCATCAACATCATCGATCCGGACGTTCTACGCAAGGTAGTGCGGGCCGATTTCATGATCGGCAATACGGAAGCGATCGACGCGCGCCGCAACGGCAGCCGCGTCTGAGCCGAACGAGAAATAATCTTGCTTGCCTTGGCGAAGCGAGAGCCTATTCTTGCGCGGCTTTTTCAACAATTCCGGGAAATTGCCATCGCATGTCTGCCTTCTCGCGCTTCACGCCGCTTGCCGGCGCCTTGCCTTCCACCGTTCCTTTCGTCGGGCCCGAGGCCATCGAGCGCCAGCGCGGCCTGAAGGTCGAAGCACGTATCGGCGCAAATGAAAACGGCTTCGGCCCGGCTCCCTCGGTCATTGCCGCCATGCGGGAACAGGCCGGCGATATCTGGAAATATAACGATCCGGAAAACTACGTGCTGCGCGAAGCGCTCGCCGCCCATCTCGGTGTGACACCGGCCAATATCGCCGTCGGCGGCGGCATCGACGAGTTGCTCGGCCAGATCGTGCGGCTGGTCATCGAGCCCGGCGGCGCCGTGGTCACGTCCTTCGGCGCCTATCCGACCTTCAATTTCCACGTGAACGGTTTCGGCGGCCGGCTGGTCACCGTTCCCTATGCCGGCGACCGCGAGGATCTCGACGCTCTGCTCGATGCAGTCAAGCGGGAGAACGCGCCGCTCGTCTATTTCGCCAATCCCGATAATCCGATGGGAAGCTGGTGGGATGCCGACAAGATCGTCGCCTTTGCGCGCGCCCTGCCGGAAACCTGCATGATGATCCTCGACGAAGCCTACAGCGAGACCGGTCCGGCCTCCGCCGTTCCCTCGATCGATTCCCTTATCGACCTGCCGAACATCGTTCGCACCCGCACATTCTCCAAGGCCTACGGGCTTGCCGGTGCCCGCGTCGGCTATGTCATCTCGACGCCGGGCACCGCGCAGGCCTTCGACAAGATCCGCAACCATTTCGGCATGAACCGCCTTGCGACGGTCGCCGCACTCGCAGCCCTCAAGGATCAGGCTTACCTTTCCGAAGTGATCGGAAAGATCCATGCCGCACGCGACAGGATCGCTGATATTGCCAGGAGGAACAGCCTGCAGCCGCTGCCGTCGGCCACGAATTTCGTGGCGATCGATGCCGGACGCGACGGCACCCATGCGCGGGCCGTCGTGGACGGGCTGATGGAGCGTGGCGTCTTCATCCGCATGCCGGGTGTCGTGCCGCTGAACCGCTGCATTCGTGTCAGCGTCGGGCCGGAAGCCGATATGGCGCGGCTCGAAGCGGCGCTGCCACTGGTCTTGAAAAAACTCGCCTGACAACAGAAACCCAAAAACGGGTGAACCGCGGCCGGCGGGTGTTGCCGGTCGCGGTTTCCTTCTCCCGGCGTCGGCCCCGTCCAAAGCGCCCCGCCAGCTCCCCTCTTTTGAGGTTGTTATTTCGAATTGTCGTGTGGCGACGTTCCCTAGTGGATCGTCATCCATTCGCGGGCGGCACGGAGCGCGGATGCAAGCTGCATCTTGCTCATCGAAGCGGCGACATCGGCGCGCAGCTCGGCGGCACGGTCGTTGCCCTTGATTGCGGCGATGTTCAGCCACTTGTGGGCAGAGACGAGATCGATCTCGCAACCACGGCCGGTCGCATACATCAGACCCATTTCGCAGAAGACATCGGCGCTGTTGTTGTCGCCACCCATGGTGGCCATTTCAGCATTGTGCATTTCAAAGCGTGCCATCGGTTCTATCCCTGTTAGCCTGTTTAGACGTACCCTGTTTTACCTTTGGGCCTTGCCATCTTGTGTGGCTTTCGGCCTTGCCGGTCCGGCGGGTTTGCCCCGCTCGTTTGATGGGTTCACTATGCCAAACGGCTTTCAAAAAACGCCTAAAATGCATGATTAATTTGACGCAAACAAAGTGCAAATGCTTGGTAAAATTGGGTTTTTGTTAAACATCGGAATCCCTGCGAATTAAGGATTTTTGCGCGCCTTTTACGAAAAATTAGGATTTGGAAATTGAGGATTTGTTTACCCTGAAATCAGCATCGATCAGGCCACCGGCAGAAAAAACGGATGCCGAAGGCTGCATTTCAGGCGCTTTCGACGGGATATTTACCTTTACGTTCGCGTCAGTTATTTTCGCGCCATTTCGTATCTCATGGAGGAAAGAGATGATCCGTACCCTCGTTCTCGCCGGCGCGCTGGCACTTGTGGCAGGCCTTGCACAGGCGGAAGAACCGATCGTCGGCAACTGGAAGACGGTCGCCGGCGACACGGCAGCGATCGGCCCCTGTGGTGGGGGATACTGCATCACACTCAAGTCGGGCAAATATGCCGGCAAGAAGATCGGCACGCTAGCCGGCACCGGCGGCAGCTATAGCGGTGAGATCACCGATCCCGCCGACGACAAGATCTACAGCGGCTCGGGCAGCGTTTCCGGCAGATCTCTCAAGCTGAAAGGCTGCGTGCTGAATGTCCTCTGCAAGTCGCAGACCTGGACCCGTCTCTGAGACAGTGAGCCAGCCTCTGAGGACCTTAGCCGGCCTCGGAAACTGAACGCCAAATGAACCGCCATCTCAGCACCCGTTCAGCCACATCATGGCAAAAGAGCACCATGAAGTGCGTATATCGGGGGTAAGGACGTGGACGTGTTCATTCTGGCGAGACGGTTTACAATCATAACGCTGTTTGCGGCGATCTTCGCGATCTCGTTTTCGGCAGTTATCGTGCGTACTGGCGGCGGCGGTGCATTGCAGTCGCATTTCGGCGCGAACTATACCTGCCTGGAAAGCAGCGGCGGTTACTGCACCGTCATCCGCTGATATCGGGAAAATATCTGAGGCTCAGCCTTCGCCCGTCGTTTGCTTGTTAAAAACAACTCTCTATAATGCACCATGAGCAAACGAATCTCTCCCCTGTCCGCTTTCGACATTTCGTCGCCTCCCCCTTTCGAGCCGCAAACCTTCGATGATCCGGTAAAAGCCGTCGAAGCTTTGACAGAGCTTTACGAGCGCAACACCTCCTTCCTGATCGACAGCTTCACGAAGCTCGCCCAGGGTGCGCCGGTCACCTGCCGTTACCGCGCCCTCTACCCGCAGGTCAGCATCGAGACGACGAGCTTCGGCCATGTCGACTCCCGCCTCTCCTACGGCCATGTGACGGCACCGGGCGTCTATACGACGACGGTGACGCGGCCGAAGCTCTTCAAGCATTATCTGAAGGAGCAGCTGCTGCTCCTGATGAAGAGCCACAACGTGCCTGTCGTGGTCTCGGAATCTTCCACGCCGATCCCGTTGCACTTCGCTTTCGGCGAAGGCGCGCATGTGGAAGCGTCGGCGGCGGCTTTCGTCGATATTCCGCTGCGCGATCTCTTCGATACGCCTGACCTCAACACGACGGATGACGAGATCGCCAACGGCGAATACCTGCCGCCTCCGGGCGAGCCCTCGCCGCTTGCGCCCTTCACCGCGCAGCGCATCGACTATTCGCTGGCGCGCCTGTCGCACTATACGGCGACCGGTGCCGAGCATTTCCAGAACTTCGTGCTGTTTACGAACTACCAGTTCTACGTCGACGAATTCTGCTCCTGGGCGCGCAAGCTGATGGCCGAAGGCGGCGACGGCTACACGGCCTTCGTGGAGCCGGGCAACATCGTGACGCTGGCAGGATCGAGCGTTCCGGAAACGGATGCAACGCTTACCCGCCTGCCGCAGATGCCGGCCTACCACCTCAAGAAGAAGGGCCATGCCGGGATCACCATGATCAATATCGGCGTCGGTCCTTCCAACGCCAAGACGATCACCGACCATGTGGCCGTGCTTCGCCCGCATGCCTGGCTGATGCTCGGTCATTGCGCCGGCCTGCGCAACAGCCAGCGCCTCGGTGACTATGTTCTGGCGCATGCCTATATGCGCGAAGACCACGTGCTCGACGACGACCTGCCGGTCTGGGTGCCGATCCCCGCACTTGCCGAAGTGCAGGTGGCACTCGAGGGGGCGGTTGCCGAGATCACCGGTTACGAAGGCTTCGAGCTGAAGCGTATCATGCGCACCGGCACAGTCGGCACGATCGATAACCGCAACTGGGAACTGCGCGATCAGGCGGGCCCGGTAAAGCGACTGTCGCAAGCCCGCGCCATCGCGCTCGACATGGAATCGGCAACGATCGCCGCCAACGGCTTCCGCTTCCGCGTGCCTTACGGGACATTGCTCTGCGTTTCCGACAAGCCGCTGCATGGCGAGCTGAAGCTGCCGGGCATGGCGACCGCCTTCTACCGCACGCAGGTGAACCAGCACCTGCAGATCGGCATCAGGGCGATCCAGAAGCTTGCCGCCATGCCGCCGGAAGCCCTGCATTCGCGCAAGCTGCGCAGCTTCTTCGAAACGGCGTTTCAGTAAGATATCTTGGACAGCCCGTCATCATTTGCCGGGCTGTCTTTCTTCTAGGCGCCTGCTGCGATCTGCAAGGCCGCGACGACGCCGGCAAATATGGCCAGTGCGATTCCGGTCCTGACCAACACCTTCACTACTTCGGCGTTTTCGATCGGCCTCGCGTTGCGTATGTCCCGCGTGACGATCACATGCGCGATTGCGATTTCAAGCATGCTCATTGCTCCATCTCCTCGATAGGTTTCGATGGAAGCTTGTCGAGCGCTGCCCCGGCCTTTCGACACATGCACCGCTCAAAAGATTTTTTTCTTCCCTGTCGAAAAGCGCATAGGCTGCTCGTCCAAGGACTGTGAAAACACAGCGTGGAGGACAAGAGGATGAAATATCTTTGCCAGGTCTGGTTCGACGGCACGGTGCTGTCGGCCATGTCACAGGACGAGAAGAACAAGCTCGATCGGGATTCGCGCGCCTATGACCGCGACCTTGCCGAGAGCGGTCACATGATCGTCGCCCAGGCGCTGCAGTCGCCGCAATCGTCCGTCACGGTGAGGGTGCGCGGCGGCGAGATGTCGGTCACCGACGGCCCCTTTATCGAGACGAAGGAAGCGCTCGGGGGCTTCATCCTGATCGACGCCAAGGACCTCAATGATGCGATCCGGGTTGCAGCGGGCATTCCGCTGGCAAAGCTCGGCGCAATCGAGGTTCGCCCCATCCATGAATTCGGTTGAGGGGGTCGTGTCATGAAGTTTCTCGGTCAGATCTGGTTCGATACTGAAAAGAGCAAACTCGTCACTCAGGAAGAGTGGGCGGCGATCACGCAGGAATGTATCGTCAGCGACGACGGATGGCGCGAGAGCGGCCATATGCTCAGCGCGCTGGCGCTTTACGAGCCGGCGCAGGCCGTGACGCTCAGGGTTCGCAACGGCACTGTCGCCGCGACGGATGGCCCCTTCGCCGAAATCAAGGAGCATCTCGGCGGCTTCGTCGTGATCGAAGCCAGGGATATGGAGGAGGCACAGTCGATCATCTCCACCTTCCCGATCCTCAAATATGCGTCGATCGAGATCCGGCCCGCCTATTCGATCAAGGATGGGAAATAGCCATGCGCTTCGTTTGCCTCATCTATAATCCCGCCGACATGGACGGCACACTCAGCCAGGCCGAGGGCGACGAGCTCGTGAGGGCGCATTTCCGGTATGACGAGGAGCTCGAGCATAAGGGCATCATGATCCATTCCGATGCATTGGAAGGTCCTGACAGTGCCTCAGTGCTAAGAGTGCGTCATGGCATTCTGTCTTCGACCGACGGCCCCTATGTCGAGACCAAGGAACATCTGGCCGGCATCTACATCATCGAGGCGGCCGATCTCGAAGAGGCGCGCAAAGTCGTCGCGGGCATTCCGAGCGTCCGGGTCGGGGCGATCGAATTGCGGCCGGTGAGAACGCTCACCCTGCCGCAGTGAGGATAGGCAATTGGAACGGGTGATCGAGGAACTCTATCGACAGCATTCGCGCCGGGTTCTCGCAACGCTGATCCGCCTGCTCGGCGATTTCGACCGCGCTGAGGAAGCGTTGCACGATGCCTTTGCGGCTGCGGCGCGGGCATGGCCGGTTGACGGCATGCCCAACAATCCCGTCGCCTGGCTGGTGTCGACCGGCCGCTTCAAGGCGATCGATCACCTCAGGCGGCGGGCGCGTTTCAATGCCTCGCTGCAGCATATCGAGGATGGGCTCTACCCTGGCGGCACGGAAACGGAGATCGGCGACATGGAACCGATCGAGGACGACATGCTGCGGCTGATCTTCATCTGCTGCCATCCGGCTCTTGCCGCCGATGCGCAGATGGCGATGGCGCTGCGCGAGGTCTGCGGGTTGACGACGGAAGAGATTGCGCACGCCTTCCTGGTGCCGGCGCCAACCGTCGCCCAGCGCATCGTGCGCGCCAAGAACCGGATCAGGACGGAAAAGATCCCTTATGAAGTGCCTGTCGGAGCCGAGCTGCCAGAGCGGCTGGATCGCGTGCTGCATGTCATCTACCTCGTCTTCAACGAGGGCTATTCGGCATCCTCGGGCAATATGATCGTGCGCGCCGACCTAACGACGGAGGCGATCCGGCTGGCGCGGCTCTTGGCAACCCTGCTGCCGCATCCGGATGTCGCTGGCCTGCTGTCACTGCTCCTTCTGCAGGAGTCGCGCCGTGCTGCCCGGCAGGATGGCGAGGGAGCTTTGGTGCTGCTTGCCGATCAGGATCGCTCGCTCTGGGACCGGGCAAGAATATCAGAGGGGCTGTCGCTGCTGGCGAGCGCCATGCGTACGTCTGATATCGGCATCTATACGGTTCAGGCGGCAATCGCCGCGGAGCACGCGAAGACCGGAAACATCGAGGAAACGGACTGGCGGCGCATCGCCTTCTATTACGACCTGCTGATTGCCGCACATCCCTCTGATATCGCCGAACTCAACCGCGCCGTGGCGGTCGCCATGGCCGAAGGACCGGAGACAGGCCTGGCGCTTGTCGATGCCATCATCGGCAAGGGCGAACTGACGACCTACCATCTCGCGCATTCGGCGCGGGCGGATTTCCTGCGCCGGCTCGGACGCAGGGCCGAGGCGATCGATGCTTACGAGACGGCGTTGACACTCTGCCGGCAGGAACCGGAGCAGGTCTTTCTGCGCAAGCGTATCGCGGAGCTTGCGGCCTCGCCCTGAACCATCCTCAACCCTTACGGCGGCCGAGCGGCAGCGAGATGGCGGTGCCGGTCAAGGCGGAAACGATGATGAGCAGATGCGCGCTGACGCTTGCCTGAGCCAGGGCGTCCAGGGCCGAGCGTTCGCTCGATGCACCGAATGCGACGGCACCGGCAGTGATGCCGGCCGGATAAGTGCCGACGCCACCAGGCGCGTGCACAGGCAGCACGGAGGAAAGCTCACCGCCCAGCGCGCCGCCGAAGCTTGCGGCCATCGGCGTGACGCCCATCAAGCCGAGCGCCCAGGCGAGCACCAGCACCTTCACCAGCCAGTTGACGATCGTCATCGCCCAGGCACGGCTGAAGGCGACGGCATCGAAAGGCAGGCCGTTCTCGATTTCATGAAGCAGCGCCTGCGCCTTGCGCGGCAGAAGTTTCGCACCGAGGCGCAGCAGCGGCTTGCGGGCGGCAAAGGCGAAGATCGGCAGGAACAGAAAGAGCACCCAGACGAGCCAGGCGAACGCGGCGTTCGGGGCGGCCACAGCAAAGCCGAGGCCGGCGGCGGCCAGCAGCGCGTGCAGGTCGAGCAGCCGCATGACGAAGAGTGCTGACGTGCCGCGCGTCAGGGGAATGGCGAATTCCGTGCGCATCAGCACCGGAAAACTGGTCTCACCTGCCCTGAACGGCAGCATGATGTTCAGGAGATTATGGATCTGGGTGACGCGGAAGAGGGCCGCGAAACGGCCCGCCGTCTCCCGTGGAAAATAATCGTAGATGCGCCATGTACGTAGGAAATAGGTGCTTGTCAGGAGTATCAGCGCGCCGATGACCGGACGTGGACCGACGGCCGCCCATTGCTGCAATATGACCGACCAGCCCCAGAACCATTCGATGAAAAGCGCATAGGCTGCGACGATTGCCACCGTCAGCAGGCTCATGCGATTGCGCAGAAACCAGGATTGCCCGCTTTCAACACTCGGGGTCTTCATGTATCAGGCTTCCTAAGTTTGGCTGCGGCGGCTGGTTTTCCAGCGGGTTTTCCATTGCTGGGCCTTTTAGGAGAAATGAAAGTTGCAGACAACGGTAGAGTCCATTCGCGGTGCGAATGATCAGGTGCAACCGCTCGAGCTGTCGCTGGTCGTTCCTGTTTTCAACGAGGAAGAAAGCATCGGCCCGCTCGTCGAGCGCATTGCCGCGGCGATGGTCGACTATCCGCATCGCTGGGAACTGATCCTCGTCGACGACGGCAGCACCGATGCAACGCTCGTCAATGCCCGCAAGTTCGTCAACCACGAGGGACTGACGCTGCGCATCGTCGAGCTGCAGCGCAATTTCGGCCAGACCGCCGCCATGCAGGCAGGCATCGATACCGCGCAAGGCCGGCTGATCGCCACAATGGACGGCGACCTGCAGAACGACCCGAAGGATATCCCTTCGATGGTTTCGGAGCTGGAACGGCGCGAACTCGACCTGCTCGTCGGCTGGCGCAAGAACCGCCAGGACGGGCTGCTGCTTCGCAAGATCCCCTCCTGGTGCGCGAACTACCTCATCGGCCGCATCACCGGCGTGAAGCTGCACGACTACGGCTGCAGCCTGAAAATCTACCGTGCCTCGATCATCAAGCAGGTGAAGCTGATGGGCGAGATGCACCGCTTCATCCCGGCCTGGGTTGCCGGCGTCGTGCCGAGCTCGCGCATCGGCGAAATGGCTGTCACCCATCACGCACGCCAGCACGGCACGTCGAAATACGGCATCTCACGCACCTTCCGCGTGATCCTGGACTTGCTGTCGGTGATGTTCTTCATGCGCTACAAGGCGCGTCCGGGCCATTTCTTCGGCTCGCTCGGCCTCGGCCTCGGCGGCCTCGCAGCGCTGATCCTGCTCTATCTCGGCTTCGACAAGTTCATCATGGGCAATGATATCGGCACGCGACCGATGCTCATGGTCGGCGTCGTGCTGCTGCTGTCGTCCGTGCAGATGATCACGACCGGCATCCTGGCGGAGATGATCGCGCGGACCTACTACCGCGACGATGCCTCGCCGAATTATATCGTGCGCCAGATCTTCTCCCGAGAAAGCTGAGGTGCAGAGCCTTTTCAGCCGCCGGCCCAATCTCATCCTGGCGGTGCTTGGAACCTATTTTCTGCTCCACCTGATCGTGCGGCTCAGCATTCCGAATGCGCTGGAGCTGGACGAGGCGGAGCAGATGCTGCTCTCGCAGTGGTTCGCCTTCGGCTATAATTCGCAACCTCCCTTCTACAACTGGGTGCAGTACGGGGTGACATCGCTGCTTGGCGCGTCGCTGTTTTCGCTGTCGCTCCTCAAATGCACCATGCTGTTCCTGTCCTATGTCTTCTACTGGCTGACGGCGCGGCTGACATTGAAGAACAGCAGCCTGGTGGTGGTCGCGACGCTTGGCCTGCTCACCGTGCCGCAGATCGTCTTCGAGGCGCAGCGGGACCTGACGCATTCGGTGGCGACGATCTTTGCCGGATCGCTATTCCTCTACGGCTTTTTCCGCACGCTGAAGACGCCGTCGGCCATTTCCTATGCGATCGTCGGCGTTGCGACCGGCATCGGCATCATATCGAAGTATAATTTCGCGCTTCTTCCAGCCGCGGCATTCGTCGCTGCGCTGATCGATACCGATTTCCGCAAGCGCCTGTTCGATCGGCGACTGATACTGACCATCGTGATTTCGATCGCTATCGTCACGCCGCATGCAATCTGGTTCCTGCAGCATCTCGACCTCGCCATCGATCGCACGCTGCACAAGATGACCGGTGAGGAGAAAGGCTATCTCTCGCAGATATCGACCGGCTTTCTCCGCTTCATCTCCGCGATGGTCGGCATTGCCGGCGTCTCCGTCGTCATCTTTCTGGCGCTCTTTGCCAAATCGCTGCCGGCAATGTCGCGCGCTTCCAGCCGCTGGTCGAGAATTGCCGGGCGCATCCTGCTGATCGAGATCGGCGCCATTGCGCTGATGATCCTGCTTGCCGGCGTCGACAACGTCGCCGACCGATGGCTGACGCCACTCTTCCTCATCCTGCCGCTCTATATCTGCATGAAGGCCGACAGCGCCGAGGTCGATGCGGGAGCGCCCTTGCGCGCATCGCTGGCGGTGAGCGGCGTGATCATGGGCGTCGTGCTGGCCGTGCTCGCCATGCGCGCCTATTACGGCCCGCTCTTCGGCAAATATCAGCGGCTGAACATCCCCTACGGCAGCTTCGCCGAGACGATCCGCAAGGATATCGGCGGCGAGCCGGGGCTGATCGTCGGTTACGACCCGCATCTCGACGGCAATATGCGGCTGCTGATGCCCGGCACCCCGGTACAGTCCTATTTCTATCCGGACTTCAAGCCGAAGTTCCAGCTGGACGCAAAACATCCCATCGTCTTCGTCTGGCGTGATGACAAGGGCAAAACGCCCCCGGCCTGGCCGAATGAATATTTTGGAGATGTACTGGCGCAAACCGGCTTGAAGCAGCCGGAGACGCATATCGTTGCCCTGCCCTATATCTACGGCCAGCCGGGTGACACCTATCAATTCGCCTACGCGATCGCCTATCCCTAAGAGCGCAGCTCCTTCCAAGCAGCATCCAACGCAATCTTGGCGATGCGCGCCATCTCGTCGACCTCCTCGTGGCTGATAACGAGCGGCGGCGAGGCCAGCATGCGGTCGCCGGTGGCGCGCAGCACGAGGCCGTTTGCCAGAGCATGGTTGCGCACAAGCGCGCCGATCGGATCGGGTTTTTCGAAGCGGGTGCGGGTCTTCTTGTCGGCGGCAAGCTGCAGGCCGCCCATGAGGCCGACGCTTTCAGCCTCGCCGACGAAATCGTGCTCGGCAAGGGCGCCCCATTTCTTGGCGAAATAGGGGCCGATGTCATCGCGCACGCGCTCGACCAGCTTTTCCTCCTCGATGATGCGCAGGTTTTCGAGGGCGGCGGCAGCGCAGACCGGGTGGCCGGAATAGGTGAAGCCATGGTTGAAATCGCCGACCTCGTTGATCAGCACATCGGCAATGCGATCGCTGACGAGCACGCCGCCGATCGGCAGATAGCCTGACGACAAGCCCTTTGCGATTGGGGCAAAGTCCGGCTCGACGCCGAAATATTGATGGCCGAACCATTCGCCGAGGCGGCCGAAGCCGCAGATGACTTCATCGGTGACGAGCAGGATGTTGCGCGCCTTGCAGATGCGGTCGATCTCCGGCCAGTAGGTCTCCGGCGGAATGATGACGCCGGCTGCGCCCTGGATCGGTTCGGCGACGAAGGCTGCGACATTCTCCTCACCCAGTTCATCAATCTTGGCTTCCAGTTCGCGGGCAACCTTCAGGCCGAATTCGGCGGGCGAGAGATCGCCGCCTTCGCCATACCAATAGGGCTGGCCGATATGGACGATGCCGGGGATCGGCAGGTCGCCCTGCTCGTGCATGTATTTCATGCCGCCGAGGCTGGCGCCGGCGACCGTCGAGCCGTGATAGCCGTTGCGCCGCGCAATGACTGTCTTCTTCTGGGGCTGGCCGACCGCCGCCCAATAGACGCGGGCCATGCGGAACCAGGTGTCGTTCGCCTCCGAGCCGGAGCCTGTGAAGAAGATATGGTTGAAGCGCGGTCCGGCCTTGGACGTCACCTTCTGGGCCAGCAGGGTCGCCGGCGGCGAGGTCGTGCCGAAGAAGGTGTTGTAGTAGGGAAGCTCGTTCATCTGCCTTGCGACGGCATCGGCGATTTCCTTGCGGCCGTAGCCGATATTGACGCACCAGAGACCGGCGAAACCATCGAGATACTTTTTGCCGTTGTTATCGAAGATATGCACGCCCTCGCCGCGCTGGATGATGCGCGTTCCCTCGGCATTCAGCTTCTTCATGTCGGAGAAGGGATGCAGGTGATGGGCGGCATCGATCGCGGCAAGGTTCGAAAGCGGGTAAGTATCGGACATGATTAGACCTTCGGATTGAAAGGCTTTCTGTGATGGTTTACGACCTTGGCCTTCTGCGAGAGGATTTTCAAGGTCATGGCGAGCAACGGCAAAGAGGCTGGAGAAGGCGATCCGCGTTTCGAGATCCTGATCGTTGGCATGAATGGCGATCTGCGCGGCAAGCAGCTTCCGCTTTCGGCCGAAAAGAAAGTCTGGGCCGGCGATATCCGCCTGCCGACCTCGACGCAGTCGCTCGACATCTGGGGTGACGACAATGACGACATTACCGGCCTGTCGCTGACGATCGGCGATCCCGACGGCAATGTCATCCCCGATCGCCGCAGCCTGACGCCGATGCCCTGGGCGCCGGAGGGATCGATGCAGGTGCTCGCCACGATGCACGAGTTCGACGGCAGCCGCAGCTTCATGGACCCGCGCGGCATTCTCGCCTCTGTGCTCGAACGCTATGCCGAGCGCGGGCTGACGCCCGTCGTGGCAACCGAGCTGGAATTTTATGTGGTCGAGGAGAACTGGCGCGAGACGGGCATTCCCTCCCCGCCTGTTAGCCTCACCTACCGCGGCGAGCCAAACGGCTTTCAGCTCTACGACATGAGCGCCGTCGACGCGCTCGACGCCTATCTGCAGACGTTGCGCGCCTATGCAAAAGCGATGGACCTGCCGGCGGAGGCGACGACGGCGGAATTCGGCCCCGGCCAGTTCGAGGTGAACCTGTTGCACCGGCCCGATGCGCTGGCTGCGGCCGACGACTGCCTCTACCTGAAGCGCATCGCCGAGCAGGCAGCGCGCAAGCACGGGCTGAAATCGACCTGCATGGCCAAGCCCTATTCGGAACATGCCGGTTCCGGTCTGCATGTTCATGCGAGCATCATCGACAGGGATGGCAACAATATTCTCGATGCCAAGGGCGGCGAGCCCAAGCTTTTGAAATCAGTGACGGCAGGCATGCTGCAGACCATGCATGAGGCGCAGCTCGTCTTTGCACCCTTCGCCAATTCCTATCGCCGTTTCCAGCCAGGATCCTTCGCGCCGACCGACCTCACCTGGGGCACAGGACATCGCGGCACGGCCATCCGTATCCCTGACAGCAACGGGCCGGCGGCGCGCATCGAGCATCGCGTGGCGGGCGCTGATGCCAACCCCTATCTGCTGCTGGCGGCTATCCTTGGCGGCATGCTGCTTGGCCTTGATGGTGATCTCAATCCCGGTGAGGAAACGACGCCCGCCTACACCCCGCCGGGCGCGAAGCGGCTCACGCATGATTTCCTGACGGCGGTGGAGACATTCCGGCACTCGGCTTTCATCGCCGATGTCTTCGGCGAGCGGTATCGCAAGCTTTATGGCGACACAAAGTACAAGGAAGCGATCGCGCATCTGCGCACGGTATCGGATTTCGATTACCGCACATATCTTGCGCGCCTGTAAGTTAATATAACCCTTCATATAACAGTCATCTAGACGCTTTTCTTAACCCTGTTGGCATTCTCGCCGATATATACTCGGCATCAGTAATATATGCCTGATACCGGCATGTGCAGTGACCGGCAGCGGAGCCGGCATGGATAATCGTACAGGGAAAGGGATCGGTTTGATGAACCGCATCACTCTTGAGGGAAAGCTGCTGTTTGCGACCGTCATCGTCGCCTTTCTCACCCTCGTTCTGACAGCTAGCGCCCTCATTCCGACCTATGAGAGCTACCGTTCGACTCATGACAATCTGCTTGCCGTGGAACGCTTCCAACAGGTTCTGGAGGTCGCCACCCACATGTCCGCGGAGCGCGGCCCGGCCAATGACATCATGGCGATCGAGCCGGATAGCAGCGCCCCAGCGACGGAGCGGCTGAGGGTCTTCCGGCGCATCAGCGATCTGGCGCTCGAGGCTCTCGACGAGCCGCTTGCCGTCGATGTCTCTTCCGCCCTGCCCGATCTGCAGAAGGCTATCGACGATACCAGGGACCAGCTTCGCAAAGCCCGTGAGGCCGTGGACCGGGTTGCCGCAACGCCCCTTGCCGAGCGCCGGCCGCAGGATGTCCAGGCCGCGATCGGCGAAATGATCGAGGTGATCGAAACCTTCCAGCATGTCGTCGACTGGCACGTGGCGGCCCTCACGAGCCGCCGGCCGGAACTGACCGCGCCGTTCCTCACCGGACGCATGATCAGTGACATGCGCGAATATGGCGGGCGGGCCGCCTCACAGATCATGGGGCCGATCGCCACACGCCAGCCGCTGCGCGACAGCCATATCACCGATGCAAACCGCACTATCGGGCGGCTTCTGGAATTGCGCACGCTGATGCAGGGCCAGAAGATCGTCAGCGATCATGATGCGCTGTCTGCCAAGCTCATGAAGGATGTCGATACGATCTTTTTCGGATCCGGCCTCGACCTCGTGAAGATCCTCATAGAACAAGGCAAGATTTCCGGCGATTATTCGATCTCCGCCGTCGATCTGACGCGCAACTATGTTCCGACGCTGCAGCCACTAGCGCGGCTGCGCACGGTCTTCCTCGATGATGTCGTGAAACGCTACAGGGCCCAGCATGACGCAGCCTCCTACCGTCTGGCCGCCATTGCCGTCATCACGGCTTCTGCACTGGCGGTGCTGCTCGCCCTCTTCCGCTCCATCCGCCTTCACATGCTCGATCCGCTGCTGACGGCGCGCCGGCAGATCATCGCGCTTGCCGAGGGCAACGCCATGACAAACCTTGGGGTCTCCAAGGCACCGGAGATGCGCAGCCTGTTCGAAGCGCTGGAACTGCTTCGCGGCAAGCTTGACGAGCGGGCCGAATATGAGGCCCGCCTGAGGATGCAGGCCGAGAAAGACGGCCTGACCGGCGTATGGAACCGCCGGGCGCTGGAAGGCTTCGGCAATGCCCCTTCGGAGCGTGAGGAAGATGTCTGCCTGATGCTGATCGATATCGATCACTTCAAGACGGTCAACGATACCTATGGTCACCTCACCGGCGACGCTGTGCTCATCGAAATCGCGTCACTGCTGCAGAGCGCCATGCGGCCGACGGATATTGTCGCGCGCTATGGCGGCGAGGAATTCGCCGTTCTCGTTTCGAATGCCGATCTTGAGGCCACCGCAGCTTTTGCGGAGGAACTGAGCAGCCGCATTCAGGCGCATGTCATCCGCGATGCGGAAACCGGCGTCGATCTCTCCGTCACCGTCAGCATCGGCGTCGCCTCCGGCGCCTGCGGTACCGAAGGCTGGCGACAGCTTATCGCATCGGCCGATGAGGCGCTTTACTGCGCCAAGAAGCAGGGACGCAACCGCACCTGTGTATTCGGGGACGAAGCGGACCGGGATATCGTCGAAAACGCTCTAATTCCTTTTAGAGCCAGGCGCTCCGCTTCGCTCTGAGCGTCAAGCGGCCGGCTCGCGCCGCTCCCCCTCGCCTTCCTGTGCGGCGAGCCCCTGTTTGACCAGCACCTTCAACTCGCCGGGATGAAGCTTGATCGTGACGTCGCGCTGCAGCGGCAGAAGCTCGCCATCCATCACACAGTTCGCCTTGGCGCGCAGCTTCGGGAAGTGCAGATGCACCTCGGCCGGATGCAGGACCATGACCGCATCGTTTTCGCGGAATTTGCCGCGCAGCATGTCGATAGCCAATCGCGCGACACCGAGCGGTTTCAGCGGTTTTGCGGTGTAGAAGCCAAGTTCGCCGCTGCGCAGATTATCGGCATAGAGCAACGCGTTTTCGCCGAAGGGGTTGTTTGATACCGATATCGCCGAGACGCGGCGGGTTTCTTTCATGCCGGCCGCCTCGAAGGCGACCTCGAATTCCGGCGGGTTGAAGACGACGCCGAAGGCGGCGCGAGTGCTGGCGCGCATCTTTCCGAAGCGGGAGCGATAGCTGTAGGAATTGCGGTAGCGCACCATGCGCGCATGCAGGCCGGCGGAGAACTGGTGGATGAAGGGCCTGCCGTTGGCGCTGGCGATATCGACATTGTCGAGTTCGCCGAAAGCCAGCACATCGAGTGCTTGCCAGATATCGAGCGGCACTTTCAGCGAGCGGGCAAAGAGGTTCATGGTACCGGCCGGCACGACCCCGAGCGCTACGCCGTTCTTCCAGGCGATCGACGCTGCTGCCGAAATGGTGCCGTCACCGCCGCCGGCGACTATGCCGTCGATGTCGTCACGCCGCGCTGCCCGTTCCATGGCGGGAACGATCTCGTTGCCGGAGAAGACGATGGCATCGAAATCATGGCCGGCTTCGCGGAAGACTTCTTCCGCGCGCCTTTCATATGCCTGCATGTCTGTCGTTCTGAAGGTACCGCCGTCGCGATTGAATAAACCGACGAGCTTCATGAGGTGCCTGTTCCCTATCCCGCTGTTCCTGACCTCAAGATGGTTGAAGCATATGCGATTTCAAGCCGGATGATTTGCCCGGCAACATCGCCGAAACGCAAATATTGCAATGGACGTATGCAGATAGCGCTACGCTGCACTGCAAAAAAAGCACTCGACGCTGTCAGCTTCGCGTTCAATAGATGGGATACTGGAGATCACATCTCCGCCTCCCGCCATTTCTGCCCACCAATTCTAGATGACCGGTTCTGCGCTCAAAGCCAGCAGCCGTTGCCAAGCTTAGATCCTCCGAAGGACCACCCGTGAGCCAGGTTGCCGTCAACGATTCCATCGATTCCGAACTGGAGGCAGCGCTTCCCTCGGCCACGACTGTCGCACTGGTACAGCTGGCGCTCGCCGCCGGCGGCTTCGGCATCGGTACGGGCGAATTCGCGATCATGGGCCTGCTGCCCAATGTGGCGGACACTTTCTCGGTCACGACGCCGCAGGCAGGTTATGTCATCAGTGCCTATGCCCTTGGCGTCGTCATCGGCGCACCCGTCATCGCCGTGCTTGCCGCCAAGATGGCGCGGCGCACGCTGCTGCTTTGCCTGATGTTGCTCTTTGCAGTCGGCAACATCCTGAGCGCAGTCGCTCCGACCTTCGAGAGCTTCGCGGTTCTGCGGTTCATCACCGGCCTGCCGCATGGCGCCTATTTCGGTGTTGCCGCCCTCGTCGCCGCCTCCATGGTGCCGGTGCATCGCCGCGCACGGGCCGTCGGCCGCGTCATGCTCGGCCTGACGGTCGCGACCCTGCTCGGCACACCGCTGACCACCTTCTTCGGCCAGGCGCTCGACTGGCAGGTCGCCTTCCTGACCGTCGGCATCATCGGGCTTGTAACAGTCGCGCTCATCTGGTTCTACGTGCCGCATGACAAGGTTTCGGAAGGGGCAAGCGCGCTGCGCGAACTCAGCGCCTTCCGCCGTCCCCAGGTGCTGCTGACGCTTGCCATCGCCGCTGTCGGTTACGGCGGCATGTTCGCCATGTTCAGCTATATCGCCTCGACGACGACGCAGGTGGCGATGCTGCCGGAAACGGCCGTTGCGCTCATGCTGGTGCTCTTCGGCGTCGGCATGAATGCCGGCAACTTCATCGGCTCGTGGCTTGCCGACAAGTCGCTGCTCGGCACGATCGGCGGGTCGCTCGTCTACAATATCGTCGTGCTGACGATGTTCTCGCTGACCGCGTCGAACCCCTATATGCTCGGGCTCTGCGTCTTCCTCGTCGGCTGCGGCTTTGCGGCAGGCCCGGCGCTGCAGACGCGCCTGATGGATGTTGCGGCCGATGCGCAGACGCTGGCGGCCGCCTCCAACCACTCGGCCTTCAACATCGCCAACGCGCTCGGCGCATGGCTCGGCGGCCTCGTCATTGCCTGGGGTTACGGCTATGCGGCGACCGGCTATGTCGGCGCCGTCCTGTCCTTCCTCGGCCTCTTCGTCTTTGCCGCGTCGCTACGCCTGGAGCGCCGCACCCGGAGCGCTTAACGCCTTCGTGATACGCAGCTCGCGGCCCTCCGGGCTGCAGAACACGAATTCATCCCCCCAGGCGGCGAGCGCCCGGATGACCGGCTTCAGCGTGGAGCCGAGCGGCGTCAGCGCATATTCGACGCGCGGCGGCACGACCGGGTAAACTGTTCGTGAGACCAGGCCGGAGTGCTCCAGCTCGCGCAGCTGCTTGGTCAGCATGCGCTGGGTGATGGCAGGCAGGTGGCGCCTGAGCTCGTTGAAGCGCAACGTCTTGTCCATCAAGTGAAAAAGGATCACGCCCTTCCACTTTCCGTCGAGATAAGTCAGCGTCGCCTCCACCGGGCAACCGGGGAAATTCTCGATCAGCTTGGCGCGCGGGCGTGACATTTACAGTATCCTTTTTGGTACTACGTACAGAATTTGTGCATTCTTGCGTTGCCGGAACATAGGTCGCATCTAGCTCTCGTACAATGAACACAGGAGTTACCAAGATGCGCGCCGTCGCTTACAAGACCCCACAGCCAATCGCCGCCGAAACCTCGCTGATCGATGTCGAACTGCCCACACCCGAGGCGAAGGGCCACGATCTGCTCGTCGAGATCAGGGCCGTCTCCGTCAACCCTGTCGACGTGAAGGTCCGCGCCAACATGGCGCCACCCGCCGATGAGCTGAAAGTGCTTGGCTTTGATGCCGCCGGCATCGTCAAGGCTGTCGGTTCCGATGTCACGCTCTTCAAGCCGGGCGACGAAGTCTTCTATTCCGGCGTCATCAACCGCCCTGGCTCGAATGCCGAATTCCAGCTCGTCGACGAGCGCATCGTCGGCAGGAAGCCGAAGAGCCTGGATTTCGCCGCAGCGGCCGCGCTGCCGCTGACCTCGATCACGGCCTATGAGGCACTGTTCGACCGGCTGCGTGTGACCGATCCGGTGCCGGGTGCCGCCCCTGCCGTGCTCATTATTGGCGGTGCCGGCGGTGTCGGCTCGATCGCCGTGCAGATTGCCCGCACGCTCACCGACCTGACCGTCATCGCCACCGCTTCCCGCCCAGAAACCCAGGAATGGGTGAAGGCTCATGGCGCGCACCATGTCATCGACCACTCCAAGCCGCTCGCCCCTCAGGTCGCAGCCCTCGGCATCGGCGCGCCGGGCTTCATCTTCTCGACGACGAATACGGACAAGCATGTCGCCGATATCGTCGAGGCGCTCGCGCCGCAGGGACGCTTCGCACTTATCGACGATCCCAAGACCTTCGATATCGTTCCCTTCAAGCGCAAGGCGGCTTCCGTTCACTGGGAGCTGATGTTCACCCGCCCACTCTTCGGCACGCCTGACATGATCGAGCAGCACAGGATCCTGAACAGGATTTCCGAGCTCGTCGATGCGGGCAAGATCCGCACGACGCTGTCGGAAACCGTCGGAACGATCAATGCCGCAAACATGAAAAAGGCGCACGCCATGGTCGAAAGCG
Source organism: Rhizobium sp. 05L429 (assembly GCF_056397645.1). Classification (NCBI taxonomy): domain Bacteria; kingdom Pseudomonadati; phylum Pseudomonadota; class Alphaproteobacteria; order Hyphomicrobiales; family Rhizobiaceae; genus Rhizobium; species Rhizobium sp. 05L429. The sequence goes on from NZ_JBFTNV010000002.1 coordinate 286,992, forward strand.
GCACGATGAAGGGCAAGGTGGTTCTCGCCGGATTCTGAATTTCCGGACTTCGGAAACCAGCTTTTTCAATCGTTTGAAATAATACGTAAACGATACTGACTTACAATGCCGCGCCGAGGGTGCGGCATTGTGGCGTTAAGCATCTAAGCAACTTGACTTTTTCCGCATTCGAGACCACCTAGTGCGACACGTGCATGACACACGTTTTGCACGGATATCAACGGAGCCATCATTCAGATGCCAAGCGACAGTAGCAGTCGATTGCCTTTGCCGTACGCGGCCTTCGTGCGCTGACCTGGACGCTCCGGGCTCGCCCGATCGGACGCTACGGCGGATCGACGGAAAGGCGAGCCAATGAATATCAATCGCTTCCCCCTGCGGGCCGGCTATGCCGCCCGTGCCTTCATGAACAACAGCCGTGTTGCGTCCATTGCCGAGCGCGTGGAATCGCTGAACGGGCTTGCCCCGGCTGAAGCCGGCCGCATCCTTTCGCGGATGCCGCAGGAATATGCCGTCAACATTCTCGACCGTCCGGAGCTGCGCAACGCGCCGGCCATTCTGGCGCTGATGGACGGCACGGATTCGGCCCGCCTCCTGCATGGCATGTCGAACGACCGCGTCGCCGACGTCCTGCTGGAGCTTGGTATCGACGACCGCGTGCGCCTGTTCTCCAGCCTGGAAGAACCTGTCCGCATCGCCATCCAGCATCTGATGGGCTATCCGCCGCGCACGGCCGGCAGCATCATGACGACGGAATTCGTCAGCGTACCCGACGACTGGACGATCGCCCAGACGCTCGACCATGTGCGTCAGGTCGAACGCTCGCGGGAAACCGTCTATGCCATCTATGTGCTGGACCATAATTCCGGCGCGCTGCTGCATGTCGTGACGTTGCGCCGCCTCATTACCGGCGAGGCCGACGCTTCGATCCTTTCTGTCGCGCAGAAGGGGACGCCGGTTTCGGCCGATGCGCTGATGAAGCAGGAAGACGTCGCACGGCTGATCCGCAAGCACGACCTGCTGGCGCTGCCCGTCATCGACGATCACGGCATGGTGCTCGGCATCGTCACGGTCGACGATGTGATCGACACGATGATCTCAGATACGACCGAAGCTGCCCAGAAGTTCGGCGGTATGGAAGCACTCGGCAAGCCCTATATGAAGATCAGCTTCGGCGGCATGATCCGCAAGCGGGCCGGCTGGCTCTGCGCCCTCTTCCTCGGCGAAATGCTGACGGCAAGCGCCATGCAGCATTTCGAAGGCGAGCTGGAGAAGGCTGTCGTGCTGACGCTCTTCATTCCACTGATCATGAGCTCCGGCGGCAATTCCGGTTCGCAGGCAACCTCGCTCATCATCCGGGCGCTTGCTGTCGGCGAGCTGAAGCTGACCGACTGGTGGCGGGTGCTGCTGCGCGAACTGCCGACGGGCATCACGCTCGGCGCCATTCTCGGACTTGTCGGCATGCTGCGCGTCATCTTCTGGCAGACGGCCGGGCTCTATGATTACGGCCCGCACTGGCAGCTCGTCGGCCTGACGGTCTTTGCCGCATTGGTCGGTATCGTCACCTTCGGCTCCATCTCGGGTTCGATGCTGCCGTTCATCTTGCAGAAGCTGCGGCTCGATCCGGCAACGGCATCGGCTCCGTTTGTCGCCACGCTGGTCGACGTCACCGGGCTCGTCATCTATTTCTCGGTGGCTCTGCTGATCCTCAGCGGGACGCTGCTCTAGATCCTGCTTCAGATTTCAGGCCGCTCGGCCTGAAATCATCTCCACCCAACGCTTTGTTATGATGCAATTCCGGGCGAGTCCTTCAGTGCCTGCATAGGATGCAGGAGATGCAGGGGCAGTTTTCGTCGCTCTATAGGAATTGTCAGATTCAATGCCTGTCATATCACCGTCTGACAATTCCCACGCGACCTATAAAAAAACCTATGCAAGCCCTGCATCCTATGCACCTTACCAGTGATCTGGTTCGTTCTGTACAAGAACAGCTCCATCCCGTCGGTTCAACGCAGACCCGTTGCACGTTTTTGCTGGGATGGCTCTAACGTTCGACGAAGGGCAGGCAGAGCGGTGTGCCATCAACGGGATGGGATATCACGACCGCGTCGATCCCAAAGACGGCGCGAATGAGCTCCGGCTTCAGAATATCGACAGGACTGCCTGACGCGTGAATGCCGCCATCAGCGACCGCGATGATGTGGTCGGCATATTGGGCGGCGTGGTTGAGATCGTGGACGACCATGACGACGGTGCGTCCACTTTTCCCGTTCAGTTCCTTCAACAGTTCCAGAACTTCCAGCTGATGGGCGATGTCGAGATAGGTCGTCGGCTCGTCCAGCAGCAGGATCGGCGTTTCCTGCGCCAGCGCCATGGCGATCCAGGCGCGCTGCCGCTGGCCGCCGGAGAGGCGGTCGAGCGGGCGCTCGGCGAGATCGGTCAGGCCAGTTGCGGCAAGCGACGCTTCGACGATCTGCTCGTCATGGCGCGTCGTGCGTGACAGCATGCCCTTGTGCGGGTGGCGGCCGAAGCGGCAGAGCTGGCGCACGGTGAGGCCATCAGGCGAAACCGGGCTTTGCGGCAGCAGCGCCAGCGTCTGGGCAATCACCCTGCCGGGCATTTCCGCAATCGCTTTGCCGTCCAGCGTCACCGTGCCGCCGAGCGGCTGGATGATGCGGCCAAGGGCGCGTAGCAGCGTCGATTTACCGGAGCCGTTGGCGCCGATAAGCGCCGTGATCTTGCCGTCGGGGATCACGACATCGACATGGTCGAGGACTTTGATCGCGGCGTAACCGAGCGTCAGATCCTCGGCGGAGAGGCGTGAATGGACGGCATCAGTCATGACGGCCGGCCTCCTTGATCAGCAGGAAAATGAGATAGGGACCGCCGATGACGGCAGCGACAATGCCGGCAGGGATCTCGTTCGGCAGGGCCACGAGCCGGCCGATCAGATCGGCAGTCGATAGCGTCAAAGCGCCGATCAGGGCGCTTGCCGGAACCATATGACGGGCGCGCGGGCCGACGAGCAGGCGCGCGGCATGCGGTGACAACAGGCCGAGGAAGCCCATTGAGCCGACAGCGGCGACGCTGCCGGCGCAGAGCAGCACCGAGACGACAATAAGGCCGCCGCGCAACAGGCCGGGCGAAATGCCGAGGCTCGTCAGCGTATCGTCGCCGAAACCGCCGGCATCGAGCCTGATAGTAGCGATCAGCACCAAGGGCAGGCAGGCGACAAGCCAGAGCGAGAGCGCAATCACATCGGTCATCGTCGAGCCGTAGACACTGCCGGCGAGCCAGACCATCGACTGGTCGGCGCGGGTCGGGAAGAGCACCATGACATATTGCATCAGCGCCTGGGCCAGCATGCCGAGCGCCACGCCGACGAGCGCCAATGCCGCAATACCGCCGCCGAATGCGCGTCCGATGGCGAGCAGCACCAGCGCACCGGCAACGGCACCGGCGACGACGCCGGCCGGAATTGCCCAGACGGCCCAGGCCGGCGGCGCAAAGAGGCCGGCAAGGAAGGCACCGAAGCCTGCCCATTTGGTGATGCCGACGACATCGGGTGAGGCCAGCGGATTGCGCAGCGCGCCTTGAAGGAAGACGCCGGCAACGCCGAGCGAGGCGCCGGCGAGGATGGAAACGATGACGCGCGGGGCGCGGTACTGCATGACGATGAATCCGCTCTTGCCGCCGGCGATACCATCCAGCACCTGACCGACCGACAGCGTGACGGCGCCGATCGTCATGCCGATAACGGCAACGACGAGAATGAGGACCGCGATGGCAAGGCAGACGCTTGCTGCGCGCAGGCTCTTCGATGGCAAGGCGGCACTCGTCATTTCGCCCTCTGATGCCAGAGGATGACGAGAAAGGCCGGTGCGCCGATCAGCGCCGTGACGATGCCGACAGGCGTCTCCGCCGGAAAGGCGGCGACGCGGCCCAGCAGATCGGCGGCATTCAGCAGCAGGGGACCGGTGATGGCGCTGAGCGCAATGACCGTCAGCTGATCGCCGCCCGCCAGACGGCGCACGATATGTGGCACCAGCAGACCGATGAAACCGATCGGGCCACTGACGGCGACGGCGGAACCGGCGAGAATGACGATCAGCACCGCCGCAAGACCGCCGACGCGCCTGGCATTCTGGCCGAGCGAGACGCCTGTGGCGTCGTCGAGCGCCAGAACGCCGAAATGACGGCCGCCAATCAGGGCGATACCACCACCCAAGAGCGTGAAGGGCAGGATGATCCAGACCTTGCTCCACTGCGCGCCGTTGATGGAGCCGGCGAGCCAGTAAACGATATCCTGCCCGGCATTGTTGGCGATGAGAATCGCCTGCATAAGAGCTGCAAGCACGAGCTGGATGGAGATGCCTGCGAGTGCCAGCTTCATTTCGTTCATGCCGCCGGACACCGAAAGCGCCCACATGGCAAAACCGACGGCGGCCGCGCCGATGAAGGCCGGCCAGACCGTACCGCCGGCGCTTAGGCCCGGCACTGCAATAAGGCTGATGACGATGACCAGTGAAGCCCCGGCATTGATGCCGAAAGTCTGGGGTGAGGCCAGCGAATTGCGGGTGAGCGTCTGGATCAGTACCCCGGCAACAGCGAGATTGGCGCCGACCAGCATGGCGAGCATCGCCCGCGGCAGGCGGACGTCCCAGACCAGCGCGCTGTCGGGCGAGCCATCGGGTGCAAAGAGCAGGTGCAGGGCCCTGATAACCGGCAGCTCGGAGACGCCGAAGGAAATACTGCCCAGGATGATAATGGCAAGCGCAAGCAAAAGGCAAAGCGCCAGCAGCACAGGGCTGCCGGTTCCATGCCGCATGATTGCGCCGCTCCTTGTCGTCATTGGCGCTTATCCGGCCTGATAGACCTTGGCGAGTATCTCGCGAGCGATCATCTCCGCCGTCGTCAAACCGCGAAAACGGGAAAACTGGTTGCGGTCGACCTGAAAGATCATGCCGGCCTTCACCGCCGCAATGTTGTTGAAGGCGGCGTTGCTCTTCCACTGGTCGAACACGGTGGCGCCGGTATCGGTCGCAACCAGAAATACGTCCGGATTGATGGCGACAAGGCGCTCGATCCCTGCCCCGCTTTCCACGGCATCGCTGGAATCGATGGCCGGCGTCAGGCCCATGGCCTTGAAGACGGAACCGGTGAAGGAGGAGGAGCTATGCAGGCTCATGGAATCCGGATTGGCGACGGCGAGGAGGAAGCGACGCTTTTCGCCTGCCGGGATCTTTGCGACCAATCCGGCGATGATAGCCTCATGCGTGGCAAGCGCCTGTTGGCCCTTTTCCTTTTCACCGAGCGCATCGGCGATGGTCACGACAGAAGCCTTGATCACCTCGTAGCTGCCTTCCCAACTGTTCAGCACGATGGTCGGCGCAATGGCACTCAATTGTTCATAGATCGCCGAATGGCGGAGTTCATCGGCGATGATGAGATCGGGCGTCAGCGCTGCGACGAGTTCCAGATTGGGCTCCAGGCGGGTCCCGACCGAGCTGTAGTCGATCTTCTTGCCGAGAAGCTGCTCGATGCGCTTCGACTGATTGTCGTCGGTGATGCCGACGGGCAGGACATCGACCGCATTCAGGGCCTGCACGAAGGAGAATTCGAGAGCGACGACGCGCGACGGCTTGCCGGAGATTTCGGTCGTGCCGAGCTCATGTTTGATGGTGCGCTTATTATCGTCTGCAAGGGCAAGGCCCGGTACGGCAGCGGTAGCACAGGCCGAAAGCAACAGGCCGAACTGGCGGCGCGACAGCGGAATATCAAAAACGCTCACGACAAAATCCTTCATACTGAAATGATCGACCGGCCCTCACACCGAGTGAGACACCGGCTACAGAAATGAAGCGGATTTTTCAAGTAAAGTTTACAATCGCACTCACCTTATTCCGCTGCTGCGTCAATTGCGCTCGGGCAGCTTCAGTGGTCCATGCGTCTTGATACTGCGGATGGCAAAATTCGAGCGGATATCGGTGACATTCGGCAGGGTCAGCAACGTCTCCGTCAGCAGCCGTTCGTAGGCCGAGAGGTCTTCGACCACGACCTCCGCCAGGAAATCGGCGGTGCCCGAGATCAGGAAGCAGGAAACGATCTCGGGAATAGCGAGCAGGGCTGCCTGCTGCGCCTCGGAATTCTCCCGGCTGTGGTGGGCGACCTTGAATTCGACGAAGACGGTGAGGCCGAGGCCGACCTCCTTGCGATCGATATCGGCCGTGTAGCGGCGGATGACGCCGATTTTCTCGAGATTGCGGATACGGCGCAGGCAAGGGGATGGCGAGAGGTTCACCTTCTCGGCGATCTCGACATTGGTGGCGCGCGCATCTTCCTGCAGGCATTTCAGGATGGCAATATCGAATTTATCGAGATTTGGCATTTTCGCGAACTCTGAAGGCACAAATTGGCAGATCATTGCGCATAGCATGATTTTTGAGCCATAGATAGCAAGGACATGCCTCTGCGTCTGGCGCTAATCTTCTCTTCAACCGGACAGGATCCGGACGGAGGAAAGGATCAGGACGATGAGCACGATCGCATTTTCAAACGACAAATCGCCTTCGCAATCCCTGGGTTATGCTGCCGGCACGATCACCGTGCTGATTTGGTCGACATGGTTTCTGGCGACGCGCCATAGTGCGGCAACGCCGCTTGGGTCGATCGACATCGGTCTTATCCGCTTCGGCATTCCGGCGCTCGTGCTTTCGCCCGTTTGGCTGCGGACCGGGCTCTTACCGAAGGGTCTTCCGCTGCATCTGCTGGCGATCATGGTTGCCGGCTGCGGTGCGATCTTCTTCCTGGTGACCACGCTTGCCATTCACTCCACACCGGCGGCCTCGTCGGGCATTCTGCTCGGCGGTTCCATGCCGCTTGCCACCGCCTTGATCGGCATTCTGCTGTTTCGCGAACGGCCGGATGCCACGCGGATTGCCGGGTTGCTGGCGATCGTCGCAGGTGTGATGATCCTGCTTGCGCGCAGCCTTGCCGATGCTTCCCTGCCCTGGACCAGCTTCGTGCTGCTGCCATCAGGCGCCGTTCTCTGGGCAAGCTATACGCATGCCTTCCGCCGCTCGGGCCTGACCGCCATCCAGGCGAGCGCATTGATCGCCATCTGGTCCTTCCTGATCATGGCCGCCCTTGCGCTGGTCTTCGGCGTTTCACTGCCGCAGGTTCCTTTGCCGGAGATCGGGTTGCAGGTGCTGAGCCAGGGCATTCTCTCGGGCCTCGTCGCCATGGTCGCCTATGGCACGGCCGTTCGTACCCTCGGCGGGACACAGGCTGCCGCCTTCACGGCACTGACCCCGGTGCTTGCTACACTCGGCGGTGGCCTGCTGCTCGGCGAGCAGATGGGACTTGCCGAAATCAGCGCCGCCGTCATCACCGGCATCGGCGTGGCGCTTTCGACCGGCATTGCCGCCAAGCGCCGCTGAGCATTCTCCAACAATAAAAGCCGCCGACGGCGATCAGCTGCGGCGGCTTTTATGTGGCGATAGTTCCGGCTTGGGGTCAGGCTGTCGCCTGGATGACCACGACCCTGGCGCCGACTTCGACGCGGCTGTAGAGATCGATCACATCGTGGTTCATCATGCGGATGCAGCCGCTCGACATGGCAAGGCCGATCGATTGCGGCTGGTTGGTACCGTGGATGCGGAAATGCGTATCGCCGCCGCCGCGATAGAGATACATGGCACGCGCGCCGAGCGGATTGTTCGGACCGCCCGGCATGCCGCCGGCGAGCTTGCGATAGCGCTCCTCGCGGCGCTGCATGTTTTCGGTCGGCGTCCAGCTCGGCCATTCCGCCTTGCGGCCGACATAGGCATTGCCGGCAAAGGCAAGCCCTTCGCGGCCGACGCCGACGCCATACCGCATCGCCCTGCCGTCACCGAGGATGTAATAGGCTCGGCGCGCCGGCGTATCGACGATAATAGTACCCGGCGCATAGCTGCCCTCATAGGCCACTTCGGTGCGGCGCAGCTCCGGCTTGATCTTGTCGATCGGCACCTGCCGCAGCGGAAATTTCTCATCCGGAAGGGCTGCATAGTTCGTCTGGCTGTTCAGAGTGGTCGAAGAGCAGCCGGCAACAAAAAGGGGCAGAGCGATCAGAAAGCCCCTGCGCGAGATCGTCATGAATGTGTCCTTAGCGCGTCAAGAAGATGTCGCAAGCTAAGGAGATTATGGTTAATGAAATGATAAACGGACGCAGCAAATAGAGATAACGAATGCGTTATCAGGTATAGGCGACGCGTTACTCGGCTATAGGTTCAATACTTCCAAGCAGCGCGCCACATTGATCTGCAGCAAGTTTTCCCAGCGACCGGTTTGGAGCCGAGTTCGCGGCACCGAACGATCATCCCGTGTTACATATTCGGATAGACCGGTCCCTCGCCACCCTGCGGCGGCACCCAGTTGATATTCTGGTTCGGATCCTTGATGTCGCAGGTCTTGCAGTGGACGCAGTTCTGGGCGTTGATGACGAAGGTCTCTTCGCCGTCCTTTTCCACCCATTCGTAGACCCCGGCCGGACAGTAGCGTGTCGACGGGCCGGCATAGATGCCGAGTTCCGATGACTTCTGCAGCGCCATGTCCTTGACCTGCAGATGGACCGGCTGGTCCTCCTCATGATTGGTGTTCGACAGGAAGACGGAGGAGAGACGGTCGAAGGTGAGCACGCCATCCGGCTTCGGATAGTCGATCTTCTTGTGCCGCGAGGCCGGCTCCAGGGAAGCAGCATCGGTCTTGCCGTGACCAAGCGTGCCGAAGAAGGAGAAGCCGAGGAGCTGGTTGGTCCACATGTCGAGACCGCCGAGCGCCACGCCCAAGGCCGTGCCGAACTTCGACCAGAGCGGCTTGACGTTGCGCACCCGCTTCAGGTCCTTGCCGATATCGCTCGCCCGCCAGTCGGTTTCGATCTCGACCACTTCGTCATTGGCGCGGCCTGATGCAATGGCGTCGGCGATGCGGTCGGCCGCCATCATGCCCGAGAGCACGGCATTGTGGCTGCCCTTGATGCGCGGCACGTTGACGAAACCCGCCGAACAGCCGATCAGCGCGCCGCCCGGGAAGGAGAGCTTCGGCACCGACTGATAACCGCCTTCGGTGATGGCGCGCGCACCATAGGAGAGGCGCTTGCCGCCTTCGAAAGTGCCGCGGATGGCCGGATGGGTCTTGAAGCGCTGAAACTCCTCGAAGGGGTAGAGATAGGGGTTCTTGTAGTTCAGGTGGATGACGAAGCCGACGGCGACGAGATTGTCTTCCAGGTGATAGAGGAACGAGCCGCCGCCGGTCTTCATGCCGAGCGGCCAGCCGAAGGAATGCTGCACGAGGCCGCGGCGATGGTTCTCGGGCTTGACCTCCCAGAGCTCCTTGAGGCCGATGCCGAATTTCTGCGGTTCGCGGTCGCTTGAGAGGTCGAACTTGGCGATCAGCTGCTTGGCAAGCGACCCGCGCACGCCCTCTCCAACAAGCACATATTTGCCCATGAGCGCCATGCCCCGCGCGTAGCTCGGGCCGGGCTCGCCATTCTTCTCGATGCCCATGTCGCCGGTCGCGACACCGATGACGGTACCTTCGTCATTGTAGAGGACTTCCGCTGCGGCAAAGCCCGGATAGATCTCGACGCCGAGTTCTTCAGCCTTCGTCGCCAGCCAGCGACAGACAAGCCCGAGCGATACGATGTAATTGCCGTGGTTGCTCATCAGCGGCGGCATCATGATGTTCGGCAGGCGGATGGAACCGGCAGGGCCGAGCAGCAGGAAGTGATCGTCCTTGACCTCGGTCTTGAAGGGATGGTCGCTTTCGCTGCGCCAGCCGGGCAGCAGGCGATCGATGCCGATGGGATCGACGACTGCCCCGGAGAGGATATGGGCGCCGACTTCGGCCCCCTTTTCCAGGACGACGACGGACAGTTCCGGATTGACCTGCTTCAGCCGGATCGCCGCCGAAAGACCGGCCGGACCGGCGCCGACGATCACCACGTCGAATTCCATGCTTTCGCGTTCGGGCAGCTCAGTCATGTCGGTCATCCATCCGTCTCCGCTCGGCCGTTTCAAGGCCGTTCATCCCCATTATGGGGTACTCTCTTGTCAAAACCGGAAAACATTGTCGAGCCGGGAAGCGACAGCCAATCCCCCAATTCGCACAATGATGTTCCCTAGCACAAAAGATTATATAACGCTTACGTTAACGTCAATTATTGAAGTGGTTCGGAAGCTGTCTTCGGCCTTTTCTTTCACGGGACTTGCGCCCTATAGAAAGGGCACAGGAAATGGAGGAAATCATGGATCTCGGCATCAAGGGCAAACGCGCACTCGTACTGGCCTCCTCGCGCGGTCTCGGGCTCGGCATTGCGAAGGCGCTGGCGCAGGAGGGAGCGAATGTTCTTCTCTGCGGGCGCAGCGGCGAGCAGCTCGACGCCAATTGCAAGGCGATCAATGCGCAAGGCAAGGGCAAGGCCGACTGGATCTGGGCCGACCTTTCCGAGGACAATTTCGTTGGAAGCGTCACGGCCGCCGTGCAGGAGAAATTCGGCGGGCTCGATATCCTCGTCAACAATACCGGCGGACCGACGCCCGGCACCACCGAGGACATGACGCCGGAGAAGCTCGAAACCTATTTCTTCTCCATGGTGGCGCGCGTCATCACGCTGACCAACGCACTGCTGCCCGGCATGAAGGTGCAGGGCTGGGGCCGCATCCTGACGGTGGCCTCGTCAGGGGTTATCGAGCCGATTGCCAATCTGGCGCTGTCGAACACGCTGCGCCCGGCCCTTGCCGGCTGGAGCAAGACGCTGGCATCGGAAGTGGCCGGCCACGGCGTCACCACCAACCTGCTGCTGCCCGGCAGCATCCTGACCGCACGGCTCGACGATCTCGATGGTGCCGCCGCCAAACGGACCGGCAAGAGCGTCGCAGACATCCGCGTGGAAAAGGAAGCACGCATTCCGGTCGGCCGCTATGGCAAGGTCGAGGAATTCGCCGCGACGGCCGCCTTCCTCTGCAGCCAGCCGGCGAGCTACATCACCGGCTCGCTGATCCGCTGCGACGGCGGCGCGGCGCGTTCCGTCTGACTGATTGCATCATCCGGCATGGGCCGAAGCAGCGGCCCATGCCGTGACGCTATCGATCTTTGCGCCGATATAGGCGGGATCATCAGCAAGTTCGGCGAGTTCGGACAAGCGATGGAAACCGGTCAGGATGGCGATGCGCCGGCGGTCGAGCTGGCGACCTGTCAACGTCTCATAGCCCGAGACGATACGCGCCGTCAGATCGGGTGAGATGAAGTTCGAATAGATGAATTCCTGGTGCAGCGGGCCGAAGCCGGAATCAGCGAAGTCATAGAGGCCGTTCAGCCTGTCCGCAGCATGATCGAAGGCCATGTTCCAGCCGTGGCCGTCGAAGAAGCCGTAAGTGATGCCGCAGGGGTCGGGCGACAGGGCCTGGAAATCCCGGATGACATTTTCCGCATAGCTTGCCAGCTGAGAGGACAGCAGCGGCAAGGCCTTGTCCCTGACGGTCTCGGGCGATTGCCAGGGCAGGATCGGTGCGGCGCCGACTGCACGCATGCGATCGTCGTCGAGATCGTGCAATTCTGCGTAGAAACGGGCAAGATCGTCGCCGAGACGTTGGCGAACCGCTTCCGGAAGCACCTCATAATCGTCGGTGATGAGATGTTCGCCCCGGATCTTGGCATGGCTGGAGAAGACCGGAGGGCCGTCATGGACCCGCATGTCGGGAACTGCCATCGATAGCGACGGCCTGATGATGCCGAGAAGGGCGGCCTCCTTCACCAGCGCCCTCTCCGCCTCCGGATTGCGCGGAAACTTGAAGATCAGCTTGTCATCCACATCGATGGCCATCGAATCCCAGCCCTTCGTCGCGAGCCTGAAAACGGAGGCCGTAAGTTCCGGAAAGATGTTGGTGATGAGTGAGCGAAATTCACCGGCATTCAACTCGGCCATGACCGTCTGCCTCTGCGTTTTCCAGTTCCATCGCGCGCAAGACCTGCAATGCGGACGAAATAGTGTTTCGCCAATACAGCCTGCGCTGGCAGGTCACCAAGGTGGACGACGCTGCCTACCCGAATATATATTAGTATAGTTTGAATATTACAGAATGTTCATTACGAAAATTTAAGCCATTATAACCGGTTAGTGATCATCGCCGGGGTGATTATGTCTTTTTTGCGCCGCAATATAGGCGGCTCAATCGGGCTGGAAAATCATGCAATCTGCCCAAACAAGACCGGTCTCGCTCATGAAGAAATTTTGGATCACCATCAGCATTGTAGCCGTGGCCGCGGTTGGCTTCTGGCAGTTCGGGGACAAGATTCCCTATGCTTCTGATATCCCCTATCTGTCACAGCTCATCAACAAGCCTGAGGGCGGCCAGAACAGCGGCCATCAGCGAGCGCAGGCCGATCAGGCCCAGAGCGGCGGCGGGCAGCAAGGTGGTCAACAACAGAGTGGCGGACGCAGGCGCGGTGCCGGTGGCCCCACCATGGTCAACACCGTGGCGGCCGTAAAGGCCGTTCTGCCCATGGATGTAACGGCGACTGGCTGGGCCGATGCCGAGGACAATACGACGATTGCCGCACAGGAACAGGGCCTGGTCGTCAGCATCGAGGCCGAAGACGGCGCCACGGTCAAGGAGGGCGACCTGATCGCCAAGCTGGACGACCGGACGGCCAAGGCTGCCGTCGACAAGGACAATGCGATGATCGTGCGCGATACGGCGACGCTTGCAGAATCCGAGACGGCGCTGACCCGCGCGCAGGACCTCTTCAACCAGAAGGCCGGCACCCAACAGAGCCTCGATCAGGCCAAGGCTGCCCGCGATACCGCCGCCGCAACCGTGGAAGCCGACAAGGCCATGCTCGCTTCGGACCAGGTCATCCTCGAGCATACCGATATTCGTGCGCCCTTCGATGGCAGGCTCGGCGATATAGCCCTCAGCAAGGGTGCCTTCGTCAATGCCGGTGCGGCGATTGTCACCATCGCCAAATACGATCCGATCTATGTGAAGTTCCACCTGCAGGAGCGCTACCTGCGCGTACTGAAGAAGGCGCTGGCCTCCGGTCCGGTCGAGGTCAGCACGGCGCCCGATTCCACCAAGGGACAAGTGCGCAAGGGCGAGGTCAGCTTCTACGACAACGCGGTCGACACGGCATCGGGCACGATCCTTGCCAAGGCGAAGTTCGAAAACGCCTCCGGCGCCCTGTGGCCGGGCCAGTCGGTCAATATCGTCGTGCATTTCAACAATGACGAGCAGCAGGTGGTCGTGCCGACGGTTGCCGTCAGCCCCGGCCCCGACGGCTTCTTTGCCTTCGTGGCCAAGGACGGAAAATCGCATTTGACGCCTGTTACCGTCGCCCGCGCCAACGGCGGCTTCACCGCTATCGCGTCAGGCCTTTCGGAGGGCGACCACGTGGTCGTCGAAGGCCAGGGCCAGCTCAGCGACCAGCAGGCGGTCAACGAGCAATTCGACGCCAAGACGCTCGATGTCGCGTCCGCTGACGTGCCTCAGCAACGACAGCAGCAGGCCGAAACGATCGCGGTGGGGGCTGCGCAATGATCCCGAATTTCTGTATTCAGCGCCCGGTCGCAACGACGCTGCTTGCGATCGGCGTCATCCTGGCGGGCCTTGCGGGCTACCGGCTCGTGCCGGTCGCGGCCCTGCCGCAGGTGGACTTCCCGACCATCAACGTCTCGGCACAGCTGAGCGGTGCCTCACCGCAGACAATGGCGACCTCGGTCTCGACACCGTTGATCAAGCAGTTCGAGACGATCCCCGGCATCAGCGAAATCAGCGCGTCGAGTTCGCTCGGCAGCACCAGCATCGTGCTGCAGTTCGACCTCAACCGCGATATCGATGCGGCCGCCGCCGATGTGCAGGCAGCCATTTCGCATGCGACGCGGCAGCTGCCCGACAACATGACGACGCCGCCGAGCTACCGCAAGACGAACCCGGCCGACGCGCCGGTCATGCTGCTTTCGGTGCAGAGCAACACCGTGCCGCGCAGCAAGCTCGACGAGATCGCCGAAGACATCATCTCGCCGTCGCTCTCGACGCTTCCAGGCGTTGCCCAGGTCAGCGTCTTCGGCGCGCAGACCTATGCCGTGCGCGTCGAGGTCGATCCCAACAAGCTGCTGACCCGCGGCATCGGCATCGATACCGTCAACAAGGCGCTTGCCGCCGCCAACAGCCAACAGCCGGTCGGCACGCTGCAGAACAATTCGCAGGCCATGACCATCACGGCGAATACGCAGCGCACCAGCGCCGAGCAGTTCCGTTCGCTGGTCATTGCCAATCCGAACGGTGCGCCGATCCATCTCGGCGATATTGCCGACGTGCAGGACAGCGTCGAGAACCAGTATACAGGCAGCTGGTATGACGGCCAGCGCGGCATCATCCTTGCCATCCAGCGCCAGCCGGATGCCAATACGGTCGATGTCGTGGATGCGATCAATGCCAAGCTGCCGCTGCTTCACGCGGAAATACCCTCTTCGGTCAACACCGTCGTCATGAACGATGCCGCAAAGCCGATCCGCGATGCCATCGCCGACGTGAAGTTCACGCTGCTTCTGACGATCGGCCTCGTCGTTCTCGTCATCTACCTCTTCACCGGCCATGCGACCGCAACGATCATTCCGGGCCTTGCCGTTCCGCTGTCGCTGATCTCGACCTTCGGCATGATGTATGTGCTGGGCTACAGTATCGACAACATCTCGCTGCTGGGTTTGACGCTCGCGGTGGGCCTCGTGGTGGATGACGCGATCGTCATGCTGGAAAACATCCTGCGCCATGTCGAGGAAGGCATGCCGGTGCGCGAGGCGGCGATCAAGGGTGCGGGCGAAGTGAGCTACACCATCATCTCGATGTCGGTGTCGCTGATCGCGGTCTTCATCCCGATCCTCTTGATGGGTGGTGTCGTTGGCCGCGTGTTCAACGAATTCGGCATGGTGGTGGCGATTGCCATCATCTCCTCGGCGATCGTCTCGCTGACGGTGACGCCGATGCTGGGTTCGCGCCTTTCCAACAACCACAGCCGCCCGCCGCTTCTCATCCGCATCTTCGATGCCGGTTTCGAACGGACGTTGCGCGGTTACGACAATGCCGTCGGCTGGTGCCTTCGCCATCGTCCCATCATCCTCGGGGTCTTCCTCGGCTCGGTGGCGCTGACGATCTATTTCTTCATGACGCTGCCGACGAGCTTCTTCCCGCAGGAAGATATCGGCCGGCTGACGATCAGCACCCAGGCACGGCAGGATATTTCCTATTCGGCGATGGAGGCCCTGCAGCAGCAGGCCGCGGCCGTCGTCAAGGCGAACCCGGCGGTCAACCACGTGATGTCGACGATCGGCGGCAATCCCAACAAGCCGCAGAACAACGGCTCGATGTTCGTCGAACTGAAGGACAAGGATCAGCGTGCACCGCTTGACCAGACGTTGCGCGAACTGCGTACGGCGATCAACAAGATCCCCGGCCTGCAGGCCTTCGTGACGCCGAACCAGAGCCTGCGCTTTGGCGGCCGCCAGACCGCCAGCCAATATCAGCTGGTCATACAGGCGCTGAATGCCGACCAGACCAACCTGTGGGCCGGCAAGATCCAGCAGGCGATGCGAGGCGACCGCCTGTTCACGGACGTGACCTCGGATGCGCAGAACAACGCCCTGCAGGCCAATATCGTCATCGATACCGAGCGGGCAGCCGCCTACGGGATCGACAACGACACGCTGCGCACGACGCTGCAGGAATCCTTCAGCGGTTTTGCGGCTGCGGAAATCCAGTCGACCGGCGACAGCTACGACGTCATTGTCGAATATGACACGAGCAAGCCCTGGGATGACCAGAAACTCTCGGAAATCCGCGTCGCTTCGTCCAATGGCAGCCTGGTGCCGCTTTCGAACTTCGCGCATGTCGAGCGCACGGTCGGACCCGTCACCATCAACCAGACGGGCCAGCTCGTCTCCACCACCGTTTCCTTCAACCTGCCGGAAGGCGTATCGCTCAGCGACGCGACGGCCAGGATCGACCAGATCAAGACGGAAATCAGCATGCCGGCCGATGTCTTCACCTCCTATGGCGGTACGGCCGAGATCTTCCAGCAGTCGCAGGGCAATACGCCCTATCTGATCCTGGCGGCTGTTCTGACCATCTATGTCGTGCTCGGGGTGCTCTATGAAAGCTTCATTCACCCGCTCACCATCCTGTCCGGCCTGCCGGCTGCGGCCTTCGGTGCGCTGCTGGCGCTGAAGATCATGGGCTTCGACCTGTCGATCATCGCCCTTATCGGCCTCCTGATGCTGATCGGCATCGTCAAGAAGAACGCGATCATGATGATCGACGTTGCGGTGGAGACCATGCGCACGACGGGCGAGAAGGCGACGGCGGCGATCCACGAAGCCTGCGTGCGACGCTTCCGCCCGATCATGATGACGACCTTCTGCGCCCTGCTCGGCGCCCTGCCGATCGCGCTCGGCACAGGCGCCAGCTCGGAACTGCGCCAGCCGCTCGGCATCGCCGTCGTCGGCGGCCTCATCGTTTCGCAAATGCTGACGCTCTTCATTACCCCTGTCATCTTCGTCGAGATGGACCGCTTCGGGAATTTCCTCCACCGCATGCTCAGCCGCGGGAAGAAGGAAGAGCACGTGGTACAGGAAGCGCGAGCGATGGCCGCGGAATAGAGAGACAGAAAGGGCGCCTTCCGGCGCCCTTTTCATGTCAGCGGCCGTCGACCAGCTTCGGGAAATCCGCGATCAGCGAATCCCGCGTCTCGAAACTGATCGGATTGTCGCTATAGCGGTGATTGGCGATGTGAAGTCTCGCGAAGATAAGCCGCCTGTCGCCCTTCGTCGCCCAGCCGACGAACCAGCCGAGCGGCCGTTCGTAATGGGTCTTGCCGGCCGCGTTGCGCAGCCAGCCGGCACCGGTCTTGCCCTGGATATTCCAGCCGGCGGCGGCCTCAAAATGCGGAACGATCGCCTCGGTCATCTGCCGCGCGCGCTCCGAGATCGGCAGGCTGCCGGTGCGGAAACGGCGCAGGAACTGTACCTGGTCCTCGGCCGAGATCTTCAACGACGACATCAACCAGGCTTCGGTCAGTCCATCCGTGTTGCCAGGCCCGCCCGAAACATCCTGATTGCCGTAGCCGAAGCGCTCGACGTAATCGGCAAAGGCGCGCTTGCCGAGCTTGCGGGTGAGCGCCTGCGAGAACCAGACGATGGAATCCCGCTCCCAGATGGTCGGATCGGTATCCTTCTGTTCGCGCTTGGAACGCTTGAGCTTCGGATCATATATCCAGAGTGGAGTGTGTTCGTCGACGAGAATGCCGGAATCGTAGCCCATCATGGCCAAAGGCAATTTGAACGTCGACTGCGGATAAAAGCCCTGATCGCAATTGCCCTGACGATAGACCGTGTCACCGGTCTTCTCGTCGATGATGAGGGTGCAGCGGATCGGATCGGCGGCATAGGCCGGCGTCGCGTTCATTGAAATTGCTGTAATACTTATGGAAAATGCCAGAAGGAAAAGTCTTTCGAAAGCCACTTTCGTTCTCCAAATGGTTGGACCTCAGCTTTCTAGGCCAGCCTGGAAGGCCCGATCAAACGATGATATTTCCGGTCAGGCATAAATCAGATTAGGCCATTGCCATGGTTCGACCATATTTGCCGCTGAATTCGCTGCGCGCCTTCGAGGCGGCGGCGCGGCATCTTTCCTTCACCCGGGCGGCCATCGAGCTCTGCGTCACGCAGGCCGCCGTCAGCCATCAGGTCAAGCTTCTGGAACAGCGCCTTGGCGTCAGCCTGTTCCGCCGCCTGCCGCGCGGGCTGATGATCACCGAGGAAGGGCTTGCGCTGCTGCCGGCCCTGCAGGATTCCTTCGATCGCATGGCCGACATGCTGGAGCGGTTCGAGGGCGGCCATGTGCGTGAAGTCCTCAAGCTCGGCGCCGTCGGCACGCTTGCGGTCGGCTGGCTGTTGCCGCGGCTTGCCGACTTTCGCGAGCAATATCCCTTCATCGATCTCAGGCTTTCGACCAACAACAACCGCGTCGACATTGCCGCCGAAGGGCTCGACTATGCGATCAAGTTCGGCAATGGCGCCTGGCATGACATAGAAGCCGAAGCGCTGTTCGAAGCACCGCTTTCCATGCTTTGCATCCCCACAATTGCCCGCCAGCTCTCCGCCCCCGAAGATGTCGCCCATCAGACGCTGCTGCGCTCCTACCGTGCCGACGAATGGCCGGGCTGGTTCGAGAAGGCCGATGTCACCTCCCCGCCGATCCGCGGCATGGTCTTCGATTCTTCCGTGCTGATGATCGAGGCGGCATTGCAGGGCGCGGGCGTAGCGCTGGCGCCGCCCCTGATGTTCTCCCGTCAGCTTGCAGCGGGCGAACTGGAACAGCCCTTCCCGATCTGGATTTCGAAGGGCAGCTACTGGCTGACTCGGCTGCAATCCCGTTCCGTCACCCCTGCCATGGAGATGTTCCGCAAGTGGATCGGCAAGATGGCCGGGGAGACGCGGGTGCAGCTCGGAAACTGATTGGAGCGGGTTGCTTTCCACCCTCTCCTGTGCGATCACGCGCCTCTCACAACATGTCAGGGGCGCACCATAAGGCGCCCTTTCGTATTTCGGGGCACCTGCCCCGGTTCAGTCATTTTCGATAGATCTGATAAGGGAGCACGGCCATGGCACAGGCGCTCGGGCTTGACTTCGGCACGACCAATACTGTTCTGGCGCTGGCAGATGGCGGCGCTGACACCCATTCCATATCGCTGACCAGCAGCGCCGGCACGGCCGATAGCATGCGCACCGCGCTCTCCTTCATGAAGGATGCCCAGCTCGGTGCTTCGGCGCTGAAGGTGGAGGCCGGGCATGCGGCTATCCAGCAGTTCATCGACAATCCCGGCGACTGCCGTTTCCTGCAGTCCATCAAGACCTTTGCGGCAAGCGCGCTCTTCCAGGGCACGATCATCTTCGGCAAGCGGCAGAGCTTCGAAGACCTGATGGAAATCTTCATCCGGCGCCTGCGCCATTACGCAGGCGAAAACTGGCCCGATAATATCAGCCGCATCATCGCCGGTCGGCCGGTGCATTTCGCCGGCGCCAGTCCGGACCCGGCGCTTGCGGTAAAGCGCTACAACGAGGCATTGACGCGCTTCGGCTTTCCGGAAATTCATTATGTCTATGAGCCGGTTGCCGCCGCTTTCTACTTCGCGCAAAACCTGAAGTCCGATGCGACCGTACTCGTCGCCGACTTTGGCGGCGGCACGACGGACTATTCGCTGATCCGCTTCGAGACCAAGGCCGGAAAGCTGACGGCAACGCCGATCGGCCATTCGGGTGTTGGTGTAGCCGGCGATCATTTCGATGCGCGCATGATCGACAACATCGTGGCGCCGCAAATCGGCAAGGGCAGCCATTTCAAGAGCTTCGACAAGATCCTTGAGGTGCCCTCAAATTATTATGCGAGCTTCAGCCGCTGGAACCAGCTGTCGATCTTCAAGACATCGCGGGAATTCGAGGATCTGAAGAGACTGGTGCGTACGGCGCTGGAGCCGGAGAAGCTGGAAACCTTCGTGGATCTCATCGACCATGACGAAGGTTATCCACTCTATCAGGCGGTCTCGGCGACAAAGATGGCGCTTTCCTCCGCCGAAGAGGCGGCTTTCGATTTCGCGCCGCTCGGCCGCGGCGGCCATCGCACGATCAAACGCAGCGATTTCGAAAGCTGGATCGTCGACGACCTTGCCCGCATCGAAGGGGCGCTCGACGAGGTGCTGGAGAAGACCAACACGAATACATCCGGCATCGACAAGGTGTTCCTGACCGGCGGCACATCCTTCGTGCCGGCCGTGCGGCGCATCTTCACCGAGCGATTTGACCGCGACAAGATCGAAAGCGGCGGCGAGCTGCTCTCGATCGCGCACGGTCTGGCGCTGATCGGCGAACGCGACGACATCGACCAATGGACTGTGCAATGACGGCCGAAAGGGCGGCGGCAGGTCCGCCCGCCCTTTCATTGCCGTTTTCGCTCCGCTAAAGTCTGTCCATGATCTCCGCCAACGACCTGAGTCCGGCCGAACTTGCCGCGCTTCTGCATTTTCATGCGGAAGCGGGTGTGGACTGGTTGCTGGAAGAAGAGCCGGTCGACCGTTTCGCCGAATTCGAGGCGATGAAGGCCGCGCGCCGTCCGGCGACACCGATTGCCCAACAGCAACCGGAACGGCCGGCGCAACCGGAGATGCAAGCTGTCGTCCGTCCAGCCTCGCCCGCACCGCAACAGCGTGCAGCGGCGCCACCGCCTGCCTCGCGGCCGCAACCGGCAATCCCGGACGGCGAAGCGGTGCAACAGGCGCGATTCGCAGCCGAGAGCGCCCGCTCGCTTGCGGAATTGAAGACGGCGCTCGAAGCCTTCAACGGCTGCAATCTCAAGCACAGCGTCCGCTCGACCATCTTTGCGAGCGGCGATCCGGCAAGCGGCATCATGGTGATCGGCCCGGCGCCGGGCGCTGATGACGAGCGCGAGGGCGCGGCCTTTGCCGGCCGTCAGGGCCAGCTGCTGGACCGGATGCTGGCCTCGATCGGCCTGGAGCGCTCAGCCATTCTCCTGACGCAGATCATTCCCTGGCGTCCGCCCGGCAACCGCATGCCTTCGGCGGCCGAAACGGAGATCTGCCGTCCCTTCATCGAGCGGCAGATCGCGCTCGCCGAGCCGCGTGCCATTTTGCTGCTCGGCAATTACACGGCACGGTTCTTCTTTGGCGAGAATGACACGATTCACGGGCTTCGCGGCCGGTGGAAGGAGATCGCTGTCGCAGATCAGGTCATCCCGGCCATAGCCAGTCTGCATCCGCAGGACCTGTTAACTGCACCGGTCAATAAGCGGCTCGCCTGGAGCGATCTGCTGGCCTTCCAGGCTAGACTTAGAGAACTGTCTTTGCTTACAAATTAGCCAAGTTTGAAAATATTATGAATTTGTCCATGCAATATGCGCATGGCTGCATCCTGCAAGGGTGCATTGAAGAATCGATGCTGCACTGCAATATAGAAGGCGTGTCTTGGGAGGAACGAACAGGAACCAAGGCCATGAGCAAGCGTTTTCGTCCTATACATTGCGGGTTTGAAACCCTGCGCCAAGCAAGCGATCAAGTTCGCACTACCCAGGGCTACAGCCGTTTCGGCTTTGCCACCAACGAACAGATGATCGCCCGCGGCACCGGCATCAGCGGCCGCACGTCGCGTCCGGCGATGATCTTCGCGGATTTCCAGGAATATTGAGAATTCCGGAATGACGATCCGGCAGGCGGTTCGCCTGCCCTTCTCCGTTTTCAGACGTATCGACCGATGTCCACAATCCTGATTTCACTGCTGCGCAACATCGAATCTTTCGAGCATATCCGTGCTGCCGTCTGCGCCGCGCGCGAATATCGGAGCGAGCTTTGCGACACCCCGTCCGAGGTCAAGAGCCCGGCTTCCGCCATCGCGCTCTGAGGGTATTTTCACGCAGTTGTGGACGCAAAACCGCTGCGCACTTTTGCTGGATTTGATTCAGAGCGCCGCGCGTCCATTCGAATGCACAATGGACGCTCTCACTCTCTTTAATCTGCGCATCAGGCTTTCCGAAAATCGATTCCGATTTTTGGGCTGATGCTGTCACCGTTCGCGCTTTCGAGCTGCGCCTTTGCCGATTCGAAGGCTTCATCGACATAGGCGAACTTGATCGCCTGCCAGCCGACATATTCTCTAAGGAAATCGCGCGACAACCACAGCTGCGACTTCTTCGGCTCGTCGTACCAGCCGACACAGCCGCGTTGCGCGCCTTTGGCGAGCAGCCGCTGGAGATGCGTGCGCGACATCATGAAATCACCGGCCAGCGCGCGGGTTTCCATCTTGCCGATCGCCAGCCGTGTCGGATCGGTTCCTTCGAGATCGAGCCGGGACATGAAATGATCGATGACCATACCGCCCGCTTCCGTCCAGAGAAACAGCGCCACCTGTTCAGGCGGCTCACGCCAGTTGGCATCCTCGAGGCAGTTATAGGCGACACGCGGCTGGATCTGGCGGAATAGCAGAGGATTTTCCAGCAGGAGCGCCGCCCGGTTTCCACCATCGATGAGATCAAGCGCGCCGAGGTTGGTGTGCAACCAGCCGAACATTGCCTGATGGCTGACTTCGGCCGGCTCGAAATGGCGAGGGCGGCGGCGCTCGTCGCCGGGCGTATGGGTGATGAAGCGATAGGTGAAAAGCTCTTCGATGAAGGCGAGCACCGTATTGCGGCTGGCGATCTTGTGGGCGGTGATCTTGCCGGTCAGCCGAACGGCGGTGAAACCCGAGGTCACGTCCTGCGGATCGTATTCCAGATGCAGCGCATAGGCCGTCTGCGTCAGCAGCCAGCGTTGATGCGAGGCCAGCAGGCGCGCCAGCCGCGGCCCCGCATCAAACATGCCGCGCATTTGCCCGGCCAGGAAGCGAATACTCACTAAAAAAGAAGGGTTCTGCGCCAGTTGTTCTGCCGTGAACGCCATATGCTTTTCCTCAACCCTCGCTCGCAAGCCAGCGTTCGGAGCAGCGATACCGAAACTCCCCCGGCATCAATGGCCTATCGATTATGCACAGCTTTGAATAAATGAAAGTAATTCACTTTCATAACCACATTTTTGCGGAATGCGATATCCCAATATTTCACCATCCCACTCTCTTTAGAGGGGCGGATGGCATCATTTTTCAATCTATGCGATAGGAAATTCGACTTTTGATATAGATTCAGCCGCTCAGGATTGCGGCGCGCCGGCTTTTCGCGCCTCGCGGCGTTCGAGGCCAAGCTGATGCTCGCGGTAGATGATGAAGATGCCGGCGGCGATGACGATGACGGTGCCGAAAAGCATCGTGTTGCTCGGAACGTCGTCGAAGACATAGTAGGCGACGATGCCGCCGAGCAGGATCGAGCTGTATTCGAAGGGAGCGATGGTGGACACGTCCGCGTGGCGGTAGCTCTCGGTCAGGAGGATCTGCGCGACACCGCCGCAGAAACCGGCGGCAATCAGGAAGAGGGCCGATGACCAGTCCAGCAGCAGCCAGCCGAAGGGCACGGTCGCCAGCGAGAAAACCGAAGCGATAATCGAGAAATAGAGCACGATCGTCGCCGTCTTCTCTTCCTCGACGAGGCGGCGCACCTGGATCATCGCCATGCCACCGAGCACGGCCGACAAAAGTACGCAGAGCGCGCCGGTTGCCTGTTCGGCCTCCATGCCGCCTTCCCGGAACAAGGTCAGCTTCGGCCAGGAGATGATGGCGACACCGATGATGCCGAAGCAGACGGCACTCCAGCGATAGACGCGCACCGTCTCCCCCAGGAAGACGGCCGCGAAGATGACGGCGACGAGCGGCGTCGCATAACCGAGCGCGATCGCCTCCGGCAGCGGCAGATGCAGAAGCCCGTAGAAGCCGAGCCCCATCGAGATGATGCCGAGGGTGCCGCGCTTCAGATGGCCGATCGGATTGGCGGTGTAGAAGGCTGAGCGCAGCTGATGCCGGTAGCCGAGATAGGCCATGATTGGAAACAGCGCGAAGAAGGAGCGGCAGAAAGTTACCTGCCCCGGCGGGATACCCGACCCTGCCAGCTTGATGAATGTCTGCATGGCCAGGAAGACCACGACCGACGAGACTTTCAGCGCAATGCCTCTCATCGGGTTTCTGAGAACCGATTCCATGATCCAGGCTCTTATGCGGGTATGCCGAGCGGGGGAGACGCGTTCGACTCGAACGCAGCGGACGATTTTTTCATCGTAACCGAAGAAATGCGCCAGTGGGGAAAAATCTGCCCCACCCAGGTAGCAAGTATCTACCCGTTTTTATCTGCCGCTTTTCTGTGCAACTCCGTTTTCTGGTGAAAAAACTTCACGTTTTACGCTCATTCCCCCGAAAATGTTCGTATCCGCACCTATTGCGTTAACCGGTTGCAAACCATGCCACCGCATCGTTCTCAGCGAATTAGCCATACAAAAGAATCGCATTCGTTCCGCAGCCAGTCGCGTAGATTATTTTCAGGATCTTTTTGATGAAGCCGCTCAGCGCAGAGATCATATCCCAGTCACAGAACGCAACGCCCCGCTCGATGCGTGTCGTGACCGATGGCATCAGCACGGATTTGGAGCGTTTCAGCACCGACAACACCAGCATCGTCAAACAGATCAAGCTGCTTGCCATCAACGCTCTGATCGAGGCGGCCCGCGCCGGCGAAACCGGCAAGGGCTTTGCCGTCGTCGCCAACGAAGTGCAGCGGCTGGCGCAGATCGCCACCGAGATCACCAGCAAGTTCGAGAGCAATGTGCTCGGGCGCATCGGCCTCAGCCGTGCGATGGCGGATTCGCTCGTCACCGAGATGGAAGGCGTGCGGCTGACCGATCTCGCGCAGACGCTGGTTCAGCTCATCGTGCGCAACCTCTTCGAGCGCACAGCCGACGTGCGCTGGTGGGCAACGGATGCGGCGCTCTGGCAGGCGCTGCAGGATCCGGACAAGGATCGTGTCGCCTTCGCGGCTGAACGGCTCGGCGTCATCAACCGCTTTTATACCGTCTATCTCGATCTCGTGATGACCGATCTCTCCGGCCGGGTGATCGCGTCGGCCAATCCGACCTTCCAGCGCAAGATATCAGGCTCTTCGCTTGCGGGCGATCCCTGGTTCCGGGCTGCAGCAAGCTGCGCCTCCGGCGACGACTATATCGTCGACGAGGTAAAGCCGAGCCTTCTCCACGACCAGCGGCATGCCCTCGTCTATGCCACCGGCATCCGCGAAGGCGGCAAGGTCGACGGCAAGCTGCTCGGCACGCTGGGCGTCTATTTCGACTGGCAGAACCAGGGCCAGGCGATCGTCGAGAAGGAAGCGAACCTGCCGCCGCAGCTTGCGGAAAAGACCACCGTCATGCTGCTCGACGGCGCAAGTCGTGTGATTGCCAGCACCAATCCGGCCATGCTCTTCACCCATTTTGCGCTCGCCAACCAGACCGGCCAGCCGAAGGGCAGCTATTACGACAATAACGGCTCGATCGTCGCCTTTGCGCGCACGCTCGGCTACGAGGATTATGACGGGCTCGGCTGGTGTGGCGTCGTGGTACAGCAGACGGAAAGTGATGCTGCAATCAAGACTGCCCTCAATCTCAAATAGCAGTCTTCCCCTTTCGGCTGCACATACACGACAATTTGACCATGATAATTTGGCTGTGAACTTCGCGCTCACGGCCAATTTGCTTTAACTTTAGTTCAGACTTTAATGTAATTATGGCGGCCAAATTTCAGCAGAGTGCGCCCGCCTCTATATTCGGCCATTGTCTAATAAAGGTCTTCACGGAACATGCGAACAGATACCGGTCAGGTCATCAATCTGGCAGACTACCGCCCAACCGATTTCGTGCTGGAACGCGTCGACCTGACTTTCGAACTGGATCCGACCGAAACGAAGGTGGAAGCGCGGCTGATCTTCCACCGTCGCGAAGGCGCTGATCTTTCTGCCCCGCTGATCCTCGATGGCGACGAACTCAATCTTTACAGCCTTCTCTTCGACCAGAACGAACTGGCGCCGGAACGCTACACGGTAACGCCCGAAAGCCTCACCATCCGCGACCTGCCGGAAACGGTGCCTTTCGAAGTCACCGTCACCACGATCATCAATCCGGAAGCCAACACCCAGCTGATGGGCCTTTACCGCACCAGCGGCATCTATTGCACGCAGTGCGAGGCCGAAGGCTTCCGCCGTATCACCTATTTCCCCGACCGGCCGGACGTGCTGGCGCCCTACACGGTCAACATCATCGCCGACAAGGATGCCAACCCGCTGCTCCTGTCGAACGGCAACTTCCTCGGCGGCGCCGGTTATGGCCCCGGCAAGCATTTCGCCGCCTGGTTCGACCCGCATCCGAAGCCGAGCTATCTCTTCGCACTGGTCGCCGGCGATCTCGGTGTCGTGGAAGACAGTTTCACCACCCTGTCCGGCCGCGAGGTCGTGCTGAAGATCTATGTCGAGCACGGCAAGGAGCCGCGCGCGGCCTATGCCATGGACGCGCTGAAGCGCTCGATGAAGTGGGACGAGGAAGTGTTCGGCCGCGAATACGATCTCGATATCTTCATGATCGTCGCCGTGTCCGACTTCAACATGGGGGCCATGGAGAACAAGGGCCTCAATATCTTCAACGACAAATACGTGCTCGCCGATCCCGAGACCGCGACGGATGCCGACTACGCCAATATCGAGGCGATCATCGCGCATGAATATTTTCACAACTGGACCGGCAACCGCATCACCTGCCGCGACTGGTTCCAGCTCTGCCTCAAGGAAGGCCTGACTGTCTATCGCGACCACGAATTCTCGTCCGACCAGCGCTCGCGCCCGGTCAAGCGCATCGCCGAGGTGCGCCACCTGAAGTCCGAGCAGTTCCCGGAAGACGGCGGCCCGCTCGCCCATCCGGTGCGCCCGACCAAGTATCGCGAGATCAACAACTTCTATACGACGACGGTCTATGAGAAGGGCAGCGAAGTCACGCGCATGATCGCGACCCTGCTTGGCCGCGAAACCTTCAAGAAGGGCATGGACCTCTATTTCGATCGCCATGACGGCCAGGCCGTCACGATCGAGGATTTCGTGAAATGCTTCGAAGATGCGAGCGGCCGCGACCTTTCGCAGTTCTCGCTCTGGTACCATCAGGCCGGCACACCGCTCGTCACCGCCTCCGGCACCTATGATGCCGGCGCCAAGAGCTTCAGCCTGTCGCTGGAACAGATGATTCCCGCGACACCCGGCCAGCCGAACAAGGAGCCGATGCACATTCCGCTGAGCCTCGCTCTGTTTGCCGAGGACGGTTCCAAGATCGAGCCTGTTAAGGTCGACGGCGCCGAATATGCTGGCGAGGTGCTGCATCTGACCGCGCGCACGCAAACGGCTGTCTTCCACGGCGTTGCCTCACGTCCGGTGGTTTCGATCAACCGCAGCTTCTCCGCACCGATCAACCTGCATTTCGACCAGAGCCCGGCCGATCTGGCCCTGCTTGCGCGCTATGAGACGGATCATTTCGCCCGCTGGCAGGCGCTGACCGATCTCGCGCTGCCGAACCTGCTCAAGGCCGCCCGCGATGCCCGCGAGGGTGCCGCGATCGTCTGCGAACAGACCTTCGTCGAGACGCTGCTTGCGGCCGCTGCCGATGAAAACCTCGAGCCCGCCTTCCGCGCCCAGGCGCTGGCCTTGCCGAGCGAATCCGACATTGCCCGCGAACTCGGAAGCAATATCGATCCGGATGCCATTCATGCCGGCCGCCAGGCGATCATGAAACAGATCGCCGAAGCCGGCAAAGCCACCTTCGCGGCCCTCTACGACGCGATGACCACACCGGGCGAATTCAGCCCGGATGCCAAGAGCGCCGGCCGCCGCGCGCTGCGCAACACCGCCCTCACCTATCTCTCCTATGCCGAGGGCAGCCCTGACCGCGCCAAGGCCGCCTTCGACGGCGCCAACAACATGACCGATCTCAGCCATGCGCTGACGATCCTCGCCCATCGCTTCCCCGACAGCGCAGAGGCGAAGGCCGCGCTCGAAACCTTCCGCAGCCGTTTCCAGGAAAATGCGCTCGTCGTCGACAAGTGGTTCGCCATCCAGGCCGGCATTCCCGGCCACGGCGCGGTCGATCGCGTCAAGGCGCTGATGGAAAACCCGCTCTTCAAGCGCACGAACCCGAACCGCATGCGCTCGCTCGTCGGCACGTTCGCCTTCGGCAATCCGACCGGCTTCGGCCGCGCCGACGGTGAAGGCTACCGTTTCCTCGCCAGCGAGATCCTCCATATCGACCAGCGCAACCCGCAGCTCGCCGCTCGCCTGCTGACCTCGATGCGCTCCTGGCGCTCGCTGGAATCGGCGCGTGCCGATCACGCACGCTCGGCACTGATCGAGATCGAGCGGGCGGCCAGCCTTTCGACCGATGTTCGCGATATCGTCGAGCGCACTCTCAAGGGGTGATTTCTCGCAAATGATTTGCCGCCTAGCTGTCTTCCACCCGTGGAGCAGCTAGGCTCGCCATCAGCGAATCCCTCTGAAAAACCAGCAATCACAAATAGTTAATAAATTTTTACCGCCAGCTATGGACAAGGCGAATCACGCATGATTCTCTAGGTGTAGTTCGAGCGAGCGGCGCGCGAATCACACGAGGGACAGGGTTCAGAGATGATGGACGTGCGGCGGGCAACCGCGGCCGAAGGGCGGCTGCGTGTCGATTTTGCCGGGCTCAAAGCCTGGCGCGACAGCCTGTCCGGTCAGGCCGCAAAGGCTCCTGAACCCTTGTTGCGCCACCTGCCAAAGGCGGAGCTTCTGCTGAAGCGCACCATCCCGGTTCTGATCGTCGCCTTTCTTGCTGTCGTGGCGGCCTCGCATTTCTTCGGCATGGTCAGCGAATATACCCGCATGGAGGCTTCCGCGCGCCATGCGACGGCGCTTTCCGCTGCAACCGCCGCCGCCGTCTTTTCCGATGCGACCGATCTCTTCGATGGCGGCAATGCCGCCGGGGCACAGGCGCGTCTTGCGAAATTCCTGCCGCAGGACCGGCTGGAAAACGGCGCCTTCGTTCTGCTGGTCCAGGCAAGCGGCAAGGTATTTGCGGCGACGGCGGCCGGCGCCTCCTATGTCGGCGCCGATGTCTCGACCCTTTTTCCCGAGATCTCCGCCATCCGCCGCTTTGGCGACCGCACCGATGTCATCGAAACGAGCATCGGCGGCGAACTGCATTATGCCGAGATCGCCCTGATGGGCACGGCCGGCGGCTACATCATTTCCGCCATCTCGCTCAATGACATCAACCGTCTCTGGCGCGAGGAGCTGACACTCAACGTCACGCTGTTTGCCGGCATTTCCTCCATCCTGCTCGTTGTCCTCTACGCCTACTACATGCAGGTGAAACGGGCGCGCGATGCCGACGACATCTTCCTGGAATCCAATCTGCGGGTCGAGACGGCGCTGTCGCGCGGTCGTTGCGGCCTCTGGGATTTCGATTTCCAGAACCGCGAATTCTTCTGGTCGCGCTCGATGTACGACATGCTCGGGCTTGCCGGCTCCGACAAGACGATGGGCTTTGCCGATGCGGCGCGGCTCATGCATCCGGAAGACAATGGCCTGCACGAGATCGCCCGCGCCGTCGCCAAGGGCGATTCCGGCCAGGTGGACCAGATCTTCCGCATGCGCCATGCGGCTGGCCACTATGTCTGGATGCGTGCCCGCGCCCAGGTGATCCGCAGCCATTCCGGCCGTGTGCACATGATCGGCATCGCCATGGACGTGACCGAGCAGCATCGCCTGGCGCAGCGTTATGCCGAGGCCGACCAGCGTCTGGCCGATGCCATCGAATGTACCTCGGAAGCCTTCGTGCTGTGGGACAAGAACGACCGGCTCGTCATGTGCAACGCGCATTTCCAGCAGGCCTACGGGCTTCCCGACAGCGTGCTTGTGCCCGGCACCGAGCGCACGGCCGTCAACTCTGCCGCGGCGCGTCCCGTCATCGAGCGGCGCATTGCCGATGCCGACGGCTCCGGCTATTCGCGCACGACGGAAGTGCAGCTTGCCGACGAGCGCTGGCTGCAGATCAACGAGCGGCGCACCCGCGATGGCGGCCGCGTATCGGTCGGCACCGACATCACGCCTTTGAAGCGCCATCAGGAGCGCCTGCGCGATTCCGAGCGCCGGCTGATGGCGACGATCAACGATCTCTCCGCCTCGCGCCAGACGCTGGAATCACAGAAGGCCGAGCTTTCCACCGCCAACTCCAATTATCTCGTGGAGAAGGAACGCGCGGAAGCAGCCAACAAGGCGAAGTCGGAATTCCTCGCCAACATGTCACATGAGCTGCGCACGCCGCTCAACGCCATCCTCGGCTTCTCGGAGATCCTGCAGAACCAGATGTTCGGCCCGCTCGGCTCGGCCAAGTACAATGAATATGCCCGCGACATCCATGACAGCGGCAAGCATCTCCTGAACGTCATCAACGATATTCTCGACATGTCGAAGATCGAGGCGGGCCACATGCTGCTGTCGCGCGAGCGCACCGACCTTGCACCGTTGATCGAGGAAAGCCTGCGCTTCACCGCCATTCCGGCGGCAGAGAAGAACATCGTCATCGAGCAGCGCATCTCCTCGGGCATGACCTTGATGGCCGACCGCCGCGCCATGAAGCAGGTGCTGCTCAACCTGCTCTCCAACGCCGTCAAGTTCACCAATGAGGGCGGGCGCATTGCCGTCCGCACCCGCCGCGTCGCAGATGGCGTCATGGTCACCATTGCCGATACCGGCATCGGCATTCCCCAGACAGCGCTGATCAAGATCGGCCAGCCCTTCGAGCAGGTGCAGAGCCAGTATGCCAAAAGCAAGGGCGGCTCGGGCCTCGGCCTCGCCATCTCCCGTTCGCTGACCAATCTGCACGGCGGCAGCATGAGAATCCGCTCCCGCGAGTCCGTCGGGACGGTGATCTCGCTGCGCATTCCCGATCATGCTTAAGGTGACCAGGCGCTAGGCCTTCACCACCGCTTGGAAAACCTTACGCACCGCCCTGGAAAGCCGTTTCACTTCAGCCTCCAGCGTCTTGATGTCAGGGCAGTCTCCGGCGCGGCAGACGAGTTCGATCAAGCCGGCGGGGGCCTCCTTCGGGTCGAAGGGGCCGTCGATGCAGAGGCGAATGAGTTGTGAAAGCTCGGTGTAGAGCGTGAATGCCTCGAGGCAGGTATCGAGGTCGGCGGAGGCCATCAGCTTGTCGCCGAGCGCCTTCAAGGCTACGCCTGTCGTCAAGCCGTTCACCGTAATCTCGACACCCTTTGCCGGCGCGATCAGCGCCAGATATTGGGCGATGAATTCGATATCGATCACGCCGCCCGGGATGAGCTTCAGATCCCAGCCGTTCTCCGGCGCCTTCTCCTTCTCGATCAGCTCACGCATCTCGGTGACGTCATGGGCCACCTTGGCGATATCGCGTTTTGCCTGAAGCACGTCGGCGATGATGCCTTCCACTTCGCCGATCAGGCTCTGATCGCCGCAGATCAGCCGGGCGCGCGACAGCGCCATGTGCTCCCAGGTCCAGGCTTCTTCGCGCTGATATTTGCCGAAGGAATTGATGCGGGTGGCGACCGGTCCCTTGTTGCCGGAGGGGCGAAGGCGCATATCGACTTCGTAGAGCACGCCTTCAGCCGTCGGGGCGGAGAAGGCGGCGATTAGGCGCTGGGTGATGCGGGTGAAGTATCGCGTCGCATCGAGCGGCTTTGCACCATCGGAGTCGGTGGCGGAATCGTCGTAGTCGTAAAGCAGGATAAGGTCGATGTCGGAGCCGGCCGTCAGCTCGAAACTGCCGAGCTTGCCCATGCCTGCTATGGCGATCCGCCCGCCGGGATAATCACCATGTGCCACGCGGATCTCATTCATGACCGCGTCGAGCGCCGCCTTGATGATGAGATCGGCGAGATGGGTGAAGGCGCGTGCGGCCATGTCGCCGTTGATCGCGCCCGTCAGCAGGCGGATGCCGATCAGGAAGCGCTGTTCGGAAGCGAAGATGCGCAGCCGGTCGAGCACCTCCTCATAGTGCCGGGCCTGCACGAGCGAAGCCTCCAGGCGCTCGCCGAGATAGTCGCGTGTCGGCAGCTCGGCCATCAGGGCGGGATCGAGCATGCCGTCGAAGACATGCGGGCGGGCGGCGATGACTTCCGCGAGCTTGGGCGCCGAGGACATGATGTTGACAATGAGGGAGAGCAGCGCCGGATTGCTGCCAAGCAGCGAGAAGAGCTGGATGCCTGATGGCAGGCCGGAAATGAAGCTGTCGAAGCGCAGCAGCGCCTCATCCGCCCGCTTGCTTTCGCCGAAGACGCGCAGAAGCTCCGGCGTCAGCTCCGTCAGCCGCTCGCGCGCCTCCACCGATTGCGTGGCACGATAGCGGCCATAGTGCCAGGTGCGGATGATGCGAGAGATGTCCGAAGGGCGTTCGAAGCCGAGTTTCCTCAGCGTTTCCAGCGTATCGGGATCGTCGCCTTGGCCGGTAAAGACGAGGTTGCCTGTGCCGACGGACAGTTTGGTCTCCTGTTCGAAGAGGTCGGCGTAACGGTGCTCGACCGCTTTCAGCACTTCCACCAGCCGCTCGGAAAAACTCGGCGTGTCGGTAAAGCCCATCATGAAGGCGATACGCTTCAATTCTGCGTCCGTCTCCGGCAGAAGATGGGTCTGCTCGTCGCGCACCATCTGGATGCGGTGCTCGACATCGCGCAGGAACCAGTAGGCCTCCGTCAGTTCGTCGCGCGTCTCCGCGTCGATCCACTTTGCCCTGGTGAGCTCTGCCAGCGTCTCCTCTGTCACGCGGGAGCGCAGTGCGGGCATACGACCGCCGGCAATCAGCTGCTGGGTCTGCACGAAGAATTCGATCTCGCGAATGCCGCCACGGCCGAGCTTGACGTTGTGGCCCTTTACCGCGATGGCGCCATGACCCTTATGGGCGTGGATCTGCCGCTTGATGGAGTGGATGTCGGCGATCGCCGCATAATCAA
This sequence comes from Rhizobium sp. 05L429, assembly GCF_056397645.1. Taxonomy (NCBI): domain Bacteria; kingdom Pseudomonadati; phylum Pseudomonadota; class Alphaproteobacteria; order Hyphomicrobiales; family Rhizobiaceae; genus Rhizobium; species Rhizobium sp. 05L429. Next base: position 319,543 of record NZ_JBFTNV010000002.1, read on the forward strand.
GATATTTGCGGAAGACGAAGGGGACCAGGCCGCGCAGAAACTGCTCGCCTGCCGGCAGATCGCCGGCGACGGCGCGGGCCTTGATGAAAGCCGCCCGCTCCCAGTTCTGCCCCCTGCCCTCGTAATAGATCATGGCGGCATCGACGGAAATCGCGAGCGGTGTCGAGCCGGGGTCCGGCCGCAGCCGCAGATCGGTGCGGAAGACATAACCATCCGCCGTGCGCTCCTGCAGGATGCGCACCAGCCGCCGCATCATGCGCGGGAAAATCTCGATCGCATCATCGGGGTCCGGCACGATGCCGGCTTCTTCGTCGAAGAAGACGACGAGGTCGATGTCGGAGGAATAGTTGAGCTCGGACGCTCCGAGCTTGCCCATGCCGAGAACGATCAGGCCGGAGCCTTCGCTGGGTGCCGTGACATTCTTCAGCTTCAGCTTGCCGCTTTCGTGGGTGGAGAACAGCAGATGATCGATCGCCGCTGCGACTGAGGCTTCTGCAAGCTCGCTGAGCCAGCCGGTCGTCGCCTTGCCGTCGAAGATGCGGGCGAGGTCGGCAAGTGCTGTGAGGAAGGCCACCCTGCGCTTGATGATGCGCAGCCTGCTCATCACCTGGCCTTCACCCGGCGCGCTTCCTTCATTGTCCGGTTTCCAGCAATCGCGCGCCTCTGCAATCAGCGCCTCGATCTGCGGTTCCAGCGGATCGCTGATGGCGGAGGCAAGGATTGCCGGATCGAGATTGGCGATCTCGCGCAGGTAGGGAGAGAGGGTCAAGACGGCGGCGACGAAATCGCGAAGCGGTCCTTCGGCCTTCAGCATATCGGCGACAACAGGCTCGCTCCTGCCGATTTCCTGGAGGTCGACGAGTGCTGCTTTCAGTTCCGTCTGGTTCAACGGCCGCAGAAGTCCCTCGGTGACATCCTTCAGGCCGTGCTTCGATTTCGTCAGCATTCGCTCTCCCTGGCATAGCCGCAATGCGATTTTAAACTAGGGTGCCGGCGTGAAAGCGCCAATATGAAAATGACAAGGAATCAGGCTGCGCGAGCGGGGAAAACCATGCTGACGGTCAGGCCGGGGCGTTGTGCGTTGCCGGGATCCGTGTCCGAAAGCTCCAGCGTGCCGCCATGCAGCTCCATGATCGCTTCCACCAGCGAGAGGCCAAGGCCGGTGCCCGGTTTCGAGCGGCTTTCGTCCAGGCGCACGAAGCGCTTCACTACGTCCTCGCGCCGGTCAGGCGGGACGCCCGGTCCGTGGTCGGCGACGGACAGGCAGAAGCCGTCGGGACGGCGGCTGAGCTTCACCGAGACGGAGCCTGCCCCTTCCGTATCGGCGGAATATTTGATCGCGTTGTCGAGCAGATTGAAGATCGCCTGGCCGATCAGTTCGCGATTGCCCTGGATCTCAATGCCGGGGTCGATCTCGGAGGTCAGCGCCATGCCCGCTTCGTCGGCGACCGGCTCGTAGAGTTCGGCGCTGTCGGCGACGATGGCTGACAGTTCGATCGGTGACATTTCGGCGGCGACGGAACCCGCCTCGACACGGGAGATCATCAGCAGCGCATTGAAGGTACGGATCAACTGGTCGGATTCGGAGATGATGCCTTCCAGAGCGCTGCGGCGCACCTCGCCATCCTCGATATCAAGCGCATCGGCGGCCTTGTTGCGCAGGCGCGTCAGCGGAGTCTTCAAGTCGTGGGCGATATTGTCGGAGACCTGCCGCAGGCCTTCATTCAGCTTCTCGATGCGTTCCAGCATGTTGTTCAGCGAGACGGAAAGACGGTCGAACTCGTCGCCCGATCCGCCGACCGGCAGGCGCTGCGAGAGATCTCCGGCCATGATCTTCTTGCCGGCATCCGACATGCGATCGATGCGTTTCAGCGCGTTGCGGCCGATGCCGAACCAGATGATGATGGCGCCGAGACCCATGATGGCGAGCGCGATCATCAGCGCCTGGCGCACCAGCACGCGGAAGCGTTCCGGTTCTCCCAGGTCGCGGCCGATCAACACCCGCAGGCCGTTGTCGAGGACGAAAATGTTGGCGATCGCCGTATGCCGCACCACACCGCTATCGGTGTAGCGCTGATACATGAACGGCACCGAGGTCCAACCCTGCTCCTCGAAAACACCCGGCTGCACGGAGGCGACGTTACCGGCGAGGATATCGCCCGAGGGACCAGCAATGAGATAGAGATTGGCGCCCGGCTGACGGGCACGGCGCTCCATCGTGCGCAGCAGCAGGTTCATGCCGCCGGCATCATAAGCGCGCTGGACCTGCGTCACTTCCTGGGCAACCGCGTCGCGGATCTGGCCGGTCAGCAGCCGCTCGGACATCGCCGTCACATAGAAGACGAGCGTTGCGGCGCAGATGGCAAAAAGCAGGATATAAAGGGCCGAAAGGCGGACTGCAGTGGACTTGAAGAGAACCCAGAAACGGCTCATCCCTCGTCCTTGATCATGTACCCCGCACCTCGGATCGTCTTCAGCAGCGGCTGGCTGAAGTCTTTCTCGATCTTGGAGCGCAGGCGCGAGACATGCACGTCGATGACATTGGTCTGGGGATCGAAATGGTAATCCCAGACATTCTCCAGCAGCATGGTGCGGGTCACGACCTGACCGGCATTCTTCATGAGATATTCCAACAGGCGGAATTCGCGCGGCTGCAGCGGGATTTCCTTGCCGCCGCGGCGGACCTCATGGGAGAGGCGGTCGAGCTCGAGATCGCCGACACGGTAGACGACGTCCTGATCCGGCGTGCCCTTGCGGCGGCCAAGCACTTCGACGCGGGCAAGCAGCTCGCTGAAGGCATAAGGCTTCGGCAGATAATCGTCGCCGCCGGCGCGGAGACCCGTTACGCGGTCATCGACCTGGCCGAGGGCAGAAAGAATGAGAACGGGCGTGTGGATGGCCTTGCGGCGCAGCTCGCTGATGACGGAGAGACCATCGCGGCGCGGCAGCATGCGATCGATGACGATGACGTCGTAGGTATTCTCCGACCCCATGAAGAGACCGCTTTCGCCATCGCTTGCATGGTCGGCAACGATGCCCGCCTCGCGAAAGGCTTTCGTGAGATAGACCGCCGCCTCCAGATCGTCTTCGATGATGAGAATCTTCATGCGGCCGACATTACCCGCCGGTTGCGTTTCGGCAAGGCTCAAAGCGTCTTCCTGTTGTGCGGGGGCCATCGCGGTCGTCCTTCAGATTCGAAGAATTGGGCAGATTTGGAGAATTGGGCAAATTCGAAGATTGGGCAGCTTTAAAATTGGGTAGATTGGCAGACTTGAGGAATCTGGAGCCGCGCAGCATTTACGCTGGCGCGGCTCCGGCTTTCTGAGGCCAGAAGATCAGCCCTGGCCGTTGATCGGGAGCGCGACGAAGCGGCTGCCGTCCTTCGACTGGATCTGGAACAGCGCGCGAGTGCGACCGTCCTTCTTGGCCTGGTTGATGACGCGGACGACATCATCGGCGCTGGAAACGTCCTGGTTGTTGACCGAGGTGATCGTCTCGCCTTCCTTGATGCCCTTGTCGGCAGCATCCGAATTCGGATCGATGCCGGTGATGGCGAGGCCCTTGCCGTCATCCGACGGGCCGACGGTCAGGCCGAGATCGGCAAGCGCCTTTTCGGAAGCCGGCGGCTGGGCCGGCTCTTGCGGGCTGTTGTCATCTCCGGCAGAAGCCTGCTGGTCAGCGGGCAGCGTTCCGAGCTCGACGGTGACCGACTGGGCCTTGCCGGAACGCCACACCGAAAGCTCGACCTTGCTGCCCGGCGTCATCGCGCCGATGCGGCGGCTGAGATCTCGGGCATCCTTGACAGGTTCGCCATTGACGGCGGTGACGACGTCACCCGTCTTCATGCCGGCCTTCTGGCCCGGTGTGCCTTCCTGTGCGGAAACGACCAGAGCGCCGTTGGCTTCGGAGAGGCCCAGCGAGTCGGCGATATCCTTGGTGACCGGCTGGATCTGCACGCCGAGGTAGCCGCGCGAAACCGTACCATCCTTCATCAGGTCGGCAACAACGTCCTTTGCGGTGGAGGCCGGGATTGCGAAGGCGATACCGACGCTGCCGCCCGACGGCGAGAAGATCGCGGTGTTGATGCCGACGACCTGGCCATTGAGGTTGAAGGTCGGTCCACCAGAGTTGCCGCGGTTCACGGCTGCGTCGACCTGCAGGTAATCGTCATAGGGACCAGAGCCGATATCACGGCCGCGGGCCGAAACGATGCCGGCCGTGACCGTGCCGCCGAGGCCGAAGGGGTTGCCGACGGCGACGACCCAGTCGCCGACGCGGACCTTGTTGTCATCGGCCCAATTCACGTAGGTGAACTTGCGGCCCTTGCCATCAATCTTCAGCACCGCGAGGTCGGTACGCGGATCCTTGCCGATCAGCTTGGCGTCGAGTTCGGTACCGTCGTTCAGGACGGCCACGAATGCCGAGCCGTCGGAAACGACGTGATTGTTGGTGACGACGTAGCCGTCTTCGCTGATGAAGAAGCCCGAACCCTGAGCGACCGGGCGCAGACGGCCCTCGCCCTGATGGCCGAAGCGGCGCTGCTGGTTCTGACCCTCCTGGTTCTGGCGGTTCTGCTGCTCGCCGAACTGGCGGAAGAACGGCTTCAGAGCGTCGGGCAGATCATCAAAACCGCGGCCGTTGAAATCGAAAGAGAAACCATCACCATCATCGGATGCCGGCTTGACGCGGCTTTCGACACGGACGGAAACAACGGCCGGGGAGACGGCGTCGACGACATTGGCGAAGCTCGGAACCGAAGGCGACTGAACATTGACAGCCTCGGCATAGGAACGGGAGATCTCGACAGGGATACCGGTTGCAAGCACTGCGGCTGCCAGACCGGCAACGGTGGATGCCTGAAGCACCGTTTTAAGGGACGGACGTCCGCGGAAATTTTTCAGCATGAGAGCACCTTCTCTTCTTTTTCAGACTTTCGTTCCGGCGGTGCCGGATCTGTGATGACCGAGATATAGGACGCCGCACCTTACTACGAACTGTCCGGCCGATGAAAAATTCGTAATGTACTGATATTCTTTGGTTGCATGCCGAAGGGGCGAGACCAATTGCCGGACCGTATTTAACCGATCGGTTGACAATTGAGACTGCGTCCTGTATTTAACCTAATAGTTACATACGAGGCCCATCATGCAGACCGACACTCTGAGCGCCGCCTTCGCAGCCCTCGCAGACCCCACGCGCCGGGCGATCATCGCGCGGCTGGCCGAAGGAGAGGCTTCGGTCAACGAGCTCGCAGCCCCCTTTGACATGAGCCTTCCGGCGGTTTCGAAGCATCTGAAGGTCTTGGAAAAGGCCGGGCTGATCAGCCGCGGCAAGGAAGCCCAGTGGCGACCGGCCAGGCTCGAACCGCAAACGATGAAGAGCATTGCGGACTGGCTGGAGCAATACAGGCGCTTCTGGGAATCGAGCTTCGACCGATTGGACGGCTACCTTCAGAAGATCCAGAAAGCGGACGACAGCGGCCCCCGCAACTGAATGTCGGCCCCATATTTTCAAATCACGACAGGGGAATATCATGGCCGATCAGCTCTCGCGCCCCACATTGCATATGCAACGGATATTCAATGCACCGCGTGCCCTCTTATGGGCTGCCTGGACCCGGCCGGAAATGGTCGTTGCCTGGCTTGGCCCTGTCGAATGGCCGGCGGTCAGCGTCGTGCAGGATCTGCGCATCGGCGGCACATACAGGGCATGCCTGAAGAATACCGGGGATGGCAGCCTGCTGTGGCAGAGCGGCGTCTACAGGGAAATCGAGGAGCCCTCGCGCCTCTCCTTCACCTTCCAGTGGGAGGGATCGCATGAGGATGGAGAACCGGTCGTAACGCTTGTGACCGTCGTCTTCGAGGAAATGGCCGATGGCCGAACGCGAATGGATTTCACCCATGCGGACCTGAGGTCCGAAGAGAGCCTTACCGGACACAGGCACGGCTGGGAGAGCACCTTCGGCAGGCTGGAAAGCTGGATTGCAACTCAAGGAAATCAAAGGGAGTGAGGACCATGAAACTCGTAACGAATCTCGTCTTCAAAGGCGAATGCCGGCAGGCCTTCGAATTCTATGCCAAAGTGCTCGGCGGCAAGCTGAACGGCATGTTCACCTTCGCCGAAGCGCCCGGCGACATGCAGATAGACCCGTCCTTCAAGGACAAGATCATGCATGCCTGGCTCGATATCGGCGACCAGTCCCTGATGGGTTGCGATGCCCCTCCCGGATATCAGGAAGACATGGGCGGCTTCAGCGCCACCTATCACAGTGAGGATGCGGCGGAAACGAAGCGAGTTTTCGAGGCGCTGTCGGACGGCGGCAAGGTCACCATGCCCTTCAACGCCACCTTCTGGTCGCCGGGCTTCGGCATGTTCACCGATCGCTTCGGCACACCCTGGATGGTCAATACGATCCCGGCGGATCGGCGATGAGCGATAGTGCCATGGTCTGGACCGGTCGCGTGCTGACCGGGCTTTTCGCGCTCTTCATGCTCGGTGCATCGATCGCCCCCAAGCTCCTGGGACTGTCCGTCGCCGAGGAAACGATGATCCAGCTCGGATGGCCTGGTGGATATGTGCTGATGATCGGTCTGATCGAGCTGACCTGCCTCGTGCTCTACCTCATCCCGCAGACGAGCATTTTCGGCGCTGTGCTGATGATGGGCCTGCTCGGCGGCGCCATGGCCACGCAGATCCGGGCCGGAAGCCCGCTCTTCAGCCATATCCTGTTCAGCATCTATCTCGGGCTGTTCATGTGGGGTGGGTTGTGGCTGCGGGATCCTGCAGTCAGGGCGCTCTTTCCCTACCGAAAGGCATAGGCATCAATCATTCCGTCGTGGTTCGTCGCGGCGGAATGGCTTCTTATTTTTCCAGCAACTCGGCGAGCCTCGCCTGCTCTTCGGCGGTGAGTTTGCTGCCGGTGGGCTTGCCTGCCCGCTTGCGGGCAAAGACGACGAGCGAGGCACCGCCGGCGAGGATCAGCAGCACCGGCGCACCCCAAAGCAGCAGCGTGCGCACACTGACGCGCGGCTTCAGCAGCACGAACTCGCCATAACGCGAGACGATGTAATTCAGCACCTG